>DASPUI010000140.1:0-29328 GCA_035622995.1 Chthoniobacterales bacterium | reverse complement strand
GTTCCCAGTTGGTGTAAGCCATCAACATATCAGCATGAACGATCCGAAACACGCCACGAGTCCGGTTTATCGGAACCCAGATCGTTCTATCGGCGTTTGCGTAAAACTCATACTGATCGTCGAAACCCCGAGCAGGGTCGTCTGGCTCGTCCGTCAAAAAAACTGCGGGCCGCCAGCCGCCCAACTGGACAGGAGAAAGTGAATGCTTAGCAATAAACTGTTGAATGGTCATGGTGGAGAGGCTATCAGGCCTGTTTTAGAATCGCCATACCGAAACGGCAGCAACACCTATCGATTTTATATGACATATATTGTCTGATGTCATGATATGATAGGATCACGTTCCAGCGCGGACATCACCAGCGCGTCCCCCGGCGTCGAGAAGGCGCGCGCGTCTGCTCCTTGACCAACGTCGCTCTCTCGATAGCCTGCTACCTCGCTCAAGCTCCGTTTATGGTTCGCAATCGTTTCTTGTTCGTCGCCGGCGTCTCCACCTTCGTTTTGATCGGTTCTTCTGTTCACGCGCAGGAAGCGGTCGACCAAAGCACGCCAGAAGCGAAGCCGGATGCTGCCACCATCAGCTCGAGCAAGGCGAAGAGGCTCGCGGGCCGAAGCATTCAGGAAGCGATGACTCCGGATGAATTTAAGGCGGCTGGCCTGGACAAGCTAAGCGAGGATGAACTGCAACACCTGGACGCCTGGCTGCAAGGTTACCGTCAAACGGCTGAGAAAAAGGCCAGCGAACAGGCGGAGGCAAAGGCAAACGAGGAAATCAAGAAAGCAACCGAGGAAGCGAAAGTGCGGCAGCCCAAGGTGATGGTCGATCGCGTTACGAGTCGCGTTGATGGCGCATTCCTTGGGTTAACCGGATTCACGGTCATCAAACTGGAGGACGGCACCGTCTGGAAGCAAGCAAACAAAGACGACCGCTACCGTTGTCCCGTGACGGATCATCCGCTGGTATCTGTCTCTCACAGTTCGTTCGGCTACAAGATGCGAATGGAAGGCACGCCCGAGTTCTACGTGAACCCGGTTCGAAGCAAACAATAATTATCCGAGGGGGCGCGCGACTTGGGTCGTCGGCGCGAGTTTTGCCAGGCCAAACTCCGCGTGAGTCAATTGCGCCGCGCGATCCACATCCTTGCCGTCAATGACAACGGCAATTTTGATCTCCGATGTCGAAATCAATTGGATATTGATTCCACCCTGGCCGAGGCACTTAAAAAAGCGTGCGGCCACGCCCGAGTGCGAGCGCATTCCGATGCCGACGACGCTCAGTTTAGCGACGCCGCCGGCCGTAATCAGGCCTGCGGCCTTTACTTCTTTTACGATCGGCGTCAGCAGTTTGGTCGCCGCTTCCAAGTCGTTCTGGTGAATCGTAAACGAGATATCGGTGGTGCCTTTTTTCAAAATACTCTGCACGATCATGTCCACCACAATGTTAGCTTTGGCGATGGCGGAAAAGATTTGTCCGGCAATGCCGGCTTCATCGCGGACGTCGTCGATCGTGATCTTAGCCTGGTTGCGGTCGATGCTTATGCCGCGGACAACGACATCTTCCATGCTCGGTGTCTCTTCCTTAGCCACCGTCCCGGGTTTTTGGTTGAAGCTGGAGCGGACTTCAAATTGAATTCCGAACTTCTTTGCGAACTCGACCGCTCGCGACTGCATCACTTTTGATCCAGCACCGGCCATCTCAAGTAGCTCATCATAAGCGACTTCATCGAGTTTTTCCGCGCCGGACACAATTTTTGGATCGCATGTGAACACGCCATCGACATCGGTAAAAATCTGGCAGGCGTCCGCATTCAGCGCTCCGGCGAGCGCAATCGCACTCAAATCGGACCCACCCCGGCCGAGCGTCGTCGTTTCGCCTTCGGCGGTTTGCCCCTGAAATCCGGCAACAATGACAATGTAATCCTCGCCCAGGAGCGCCTGGATTTGCTTCGCACTAATGTTCGCGATGCGGGCACGAGTATGAACCATGTCGGTCAGAATCCCCGCCTGGGCGCCACTCAACGAGACCGCTTTTGCGCCGAGGGCATTGATCGCCATCGCGACAAGCGAGCTCGCCGCCCGTTCGCCGGTCGCCAATAGAATGTCCAGTTCGCGCTTGGTCGGGTCCGGGGAAACCTCTCCAGCGAGCTTGATCAAACTGTCAGTCACGCCCGCCATTGCCGAAATAACGGCGACCACCCGGCAGTTTTCGCGCTGGGTTTCAACGATTCGCTGCGCCACGTTGCGAATCCGCTCGGCGCTTCCGACCGATGTGCCGCCATATTTTTGGACAATTAGACGCATTGAGATCGCGGCGATTGTAAGCTAAAACCCGAGCGCTCGCAGGACATTGTCGATCTTTGGTGGAGTCGCCTCGATTTTCCCGATCCTTTGCGCGTCAGGATCTTTTAGTCCGTGGCCGGTAACAGTGCAGACAATTCGGCTTTTGTTTGGGACCTCTTTTAATTGCAGCAAACCCGCGATGGACGCCGCGCTGGCGGGCTCGGCGAAGATTCCCTCGCTCTGTGCAAGCCATCTTTGTGAATCGAGAATTTCCTCGTCGCTCGCAATCTTCACCGCGCCCCGCGATTCGTCGATCGCGGAGCGTGCCTGTTGCCAGCTTGCGGGATTTCCGATTCGAATGGCGGTTGCGATTGTTTGCGGATTCTCAATGACTCGATTGTGGAAGACCGGTGCGGCGCCGGCCGCCTGTATTCCGATCATCGCGGGCAATTTTGTGGATTTTCCGCTGGCCTGGTATTCGCGATAGCCCGCCCAATAAGCCGAAATGTTTCCGGCATTGCCGAGCGGGAGAAAGTGAAAGTCTGGCGCATCGCCAAGAACATCGACAACTTCAAACGCGGCGGTCTTTTGTCCCGCGATTCGGTCGGGATTGATTGAATTGACAACTACGAAGTCGCCGCGTTCGGCGAGCTGACGCACCATTAGGAGCGCATCGTCGAAGTTTCCTTCAATCGCTACGATCTTTGCGCCGTGAACAAACGCTTGAAGCAATTTGCCGCTGGCAATTTTTCCGGCCGGCAAAATCACCGCGCACGGAATTCCCGCCTTCGCCGCGTAGGCAGCCGCGGAAGCCGACGTATTTCCAGTCGATGCGCAAATTAGCGCGCGGGCATGATTCTCCATCGATTTCGAAACTGCGACCGTCATTCCGCGGTCTTTGAACGAACCGGTCGGATTCATTCCCTCATTCTTAATAAATACCTCGCAGCCGCCCCCTATTCGCGCGCTTAGTTTTGCCGCATAAATAAGCGGCGTATTCCCCTCGCCCAGCGAGACAATTGGCGTCGCCTCCGAAACCGGGAGAAAGCGCCGGTAACGATCGATCAGTCCTCGAGTTTGATTTACATTTGCGCCCTTTGCGTTAATCGACATCGATTCAGAACAAGTCTAAGATCGAAATCGTATGCCCGCCCTGAGTAAGGAAGACAAGCTTCGACTTTTGCGATTGATGCTGGAGAGCCGGCACGCCGACCTGCGCGAGCAAAATCTCAACCGTCAGGGCAAAGGGCATTTTCACGTGTCTGGAATGGGACACGAAGGACTGGCGGCGATTTCGATTCAACTCGAGGCCGGCGATTACATCGTTCCCTATTATCGAGATCGAGGCCTGGTGCTTGGCCGGGGAGTCACTACGCGCGAACTCGGATTGGAATATTTTGCAAAGCGCAGTACCGGGAGCGGTGGCCGGATGATGCCATCGCATTACAGTGATGCCGATCGCCACATTTGGAGCGTGCCAACGCCGACCGGTTCGCAGCTTCTTCCCGCATGCGGATTCGCCTGGGGAATCAGGCTTGATGGAAAAAAGAATCTTGTCGTCACCACGGTCGGCGACGCGGCCACGCGCCAGGGCGATTTTTTCGAAGCGATCTGTTTCGCCAAGGAAAGACAATTACCCGTTCTGTTTGTGGTCGAGGACAACGCCTACGGAATCAGCAGCCCGACCCGAAAAATTAATCCGCTCGCGCTCGACGCACTTCAGCCGAACAACTGGCAGCAGCTTGCCGGACAAAATGTGCAGCAGATTTATGACGCAACAAACAGTGCGTTCGAACAAATTCGGGCCGGCGGCGGACCGGCTTTTTTCTGGGTGACAATGGAACGACTGTCCAGCCACACCAGCTCGGACGACCAGAAACTTTATCGCAGTGCGGAAGAACTCGAAGGACTTGAGCGCTGCGATCCGCTCAAATGCTGGAAGGATCAGTTGATTGACGAGGGCGCGCTGACTGCAGATGAATTCGCCCGCCTCGATAATGAAGTGAAGGAGCGCGTTCGGCGGGAATACAGCGAAGCCGAAAGAGCGGAAGATCCATCGCCTAACGAGCTCGAATCGAATGTGACCGGCGCGGCGGCGAAGACGATCGATGAAGAAATTCTGCCTCCCGGAAAATATCGGATCGGCGACACGGTCAACAGAACCCTGCACGCCGGCCTCAAAGAAAATCCCGATCGCATCATATTTGGCGAAGACGTCGAAGATCCCAAGGGCGGCGTTTTTCGTCTAACCCAAAGACTTTCGACCGAATTTCCAAAACAGGTTTTCAACTCGCCCCTTGCAGAATCGACGATTCTTGGAGTGGCGTGCGGTCTGGCAGCCTACGGCAAACGACCGGTCTTCGAGTTGCAATTCATCGACTTTATTTACCCGGGCTTCAATCAACTCGTGACCAACATTTCCAATCTGCGATGGCGATCGTTCGGAAATTGGAAATGTCCTGCGGTCATTTACGCGCCTTATGGAGCATATCTTCCCGGTGGCAGTTTATGGCACAGCCAGGCTAACGAATCGGTCCTTGCGCATTACCCCGGTGTTAACGTCGTGATTCCAAGCACGCCCGAAGATGCTGCCGGTCTGCTCTGGACCGCCATGCACGCGGACGATCCGGTTTTGTTTCTGATTCCGAAGCACATGTTTTGGGCGGAACGCGAGTCAGCGGAGCCGATTCGCCCGGTCCCGCTGGGCAAAGCGCGCAAAGTTCAGGACGGAAGCGACATCACGCTTGTCGCGTGGGGTAACGCGGTTGAGAAAGCGATCGAAGCGCTGGTCAAAATTGGCAACGAAATTTCCGTCGAGCTTTTCGATCTCCGTTCGATCGTGCCGTGGGATAAAATCGCGATCGAACAATCGGTCCGCAAGACCGGGCGACTCGTGGTGGTGCAGGAAGATACGGAAAATTGCAGCGTCGGTCAGATGATTATCGCGCATATCGCCTCCCGACCGGACTTGTGGAACGATATGGTCAGTCCGCCAATTCTCGTCAGCAAGACGAATGTGATGATTGGCTACAATCCCATTTACGAGTACGCCGCACTGCCGGATGTCGAGCGAATCGTCGCGGCGCTGAAGCGCTCCGATGCGGACACAATCTTTCGTTCCACTTCTCCCGTTGTTCGCGAGCGCAAACCGGCGATGGTAGAATCTGCCGACGCAACACCGCGCAAAGTCGAAATGCCTAACGGAAACGTGCAGCCGATCACCGTCCCGATCATGGGCGAAGGAATTCGCAACGCCAAAATCGTCTCGTTATTAAAAAAACCGGGGGACCCGATCGCGCTCGATGACGAACTGTGCGAAGTCGAAACCGACAAGGCAGTTTATCCGATTCAATCCTCGTTCGCTGGGACCCTGGGCGAATGGAAAACAAAAATCGGCGACACGGTCGATATCGGCCAGGAACTCGGAACGATTTTGACCGATGAAACTGGAGAGCCGGCCGGATCGGCTGCGGCTCCGAGTCACCGCGAAGGGCACGATCGGCGCCGCAACAGAATCGAGCCGGCGCTTTCGCCCACCATCACGCGCAAGCTTGCCCACGTTATTTCCGCTAATTTGCAGATCGACGCACGTTGGGATGCAATTCGAAAAGCGCGCGAGGCGGCGAAAAAGAAAAACGGCAGGCACGTCCCCTCGCCGTCCGTGATGATCGCGTGGGCGGTCGTTAGGGCGATGGAAAAACACGCGCCTTTTCGCCGATTAATTTTGGAAGACGAACAAATCGTCGAGAACGACAACTTCGATCTCGGGATCGCAGTTGCACTGGAAAGCGATCGCCTTGCGACTGCAGTGATTGTTGATGCCAGAAACAAAAGCTGGCCCGAGTTTGTCGAAGTTTACCGCGAAACAATCGAGGCCACGCGCAGTGGCCGGGTCGACGCCATGAACGCGCCGGTCGTCATCACCAGCCTTGGTGCTTTCGGAGTCAAAGTCGGCGCACCGATTGTTGTTCCGCCTTCGGTTGGCACACTATTCGTTGGCAGTGCCCATCGCGAGATCATTCCGAACGGCCGGAAAAACGAAACGGCCGAAGTCATCACCCTTTCGCTCACCTTCGATCACCGTGTCGTCAACGGCGCGGGCGCCGGCAATTTCGTTCGCGACATCAAAGAACAAATCGAGAATTTCAAAATTCCGAGATCGGAAGCGAAGTCCGTCACGTCTGCCAGGCCTTAAAGATAGCGTTTATCCCGAGGCGCTTGCGATTCTTCTTGCTGCCCGGGGGCGGATCGCTCAGCCTCGTAGCCCTAACAACTCAAATCTCTTATGACATCATTTCTTGCAGCTGCATTTTTCTTCGCGCAGGCTGAATTCGGCACGCGTCCATCCGGCAACCCGCCCAGTCCGATGTTCTGGGTCATTTGGACGGCGGTCATGCTTTTGGTTATTGCTGCGATGTGGCGGGTTTTTTCAAAAGCCAATCAACCAGGCTGGGCGTCGATTATTCCGATCTACAACGTCTATGTTTGGTGCAAGATCGTCGGACGGCCAGGCTGGTGGGTGATTCTCATGCTCATTCCATTCGTAAATTTCATTATCCTGATCATTCTCTCGCTCGATATGGCGAAGAGTTTTGGTAAAGGAGCCGGCTTTGGGATCGGTCTCGCCTTTCTTGGTTTTATTTTCCTGCCGATTCTCGGTTTCGGAAGTGCGCAGTATCAGGGCGCTGCCGCCGGAAAAGCGTGATGTCGTAGCGACCGGCCGGCTTGGTCCCGGCGAGCGCCTCACAAAATCCAATTCGGTTTTCGCTTTTGGTTAAAGGCTGCAATCCCCTCGCGTGCCTCGGCCGATTCGCGTGCTTGCATGTGATATTTTAGGGCAAGGCCGACGTCGTCTTTCACCGCGCTCGACCAAAGTTCTTCAATCAGGCGTTTTGTCTGCGCCTGCGCCCCAGGTGCGCCTTGCAAGACGGACCCAGCAAATCCAAGTGCTTCGTCCATCAATTCGTCAGCCGGCACAACACGATTGACCAGCCCGATTTCCCTTGCGCGTTCGGCATCGATTAATTCGGAACTGAGCAACAATTCGCGCATATTTCGTTCGCCAATTTGCCGGCGTAGAAAAGTCATGACGAGACCGGCAACCAATCCTCGACGGACTTCCGGATAACCAATCTTTGTTTTTTCGGCTGCAACAACGAAATCGCAAGCCGACATGATTCCCGCTCCGCCGGCGACAGCCGCACCGTGGACAGCAGCAATCGTAATCAACCGAGTTTGACTGAGGGTGACCAGGGTTTTTGCCACCATTTCAGCGGTCGCATGTGCCTTCACATGATCGGCGGCTTCCTTCAAGTCCAGGCCGGTGCAAAATGCGGCACCCGCGCCGCGCAAAATCATCACTCGTTCATGCGGCTCATTGGCCGCAACTTCGATCGCGGCCACCAGTTCGCTCAGCAGTTCGATCGTAAGCGAATTGCGGCGTTCAGGCCGATTTAGGGTCACGACAGTGATCTGCGGCGCGTGTTTTTCCACCAGAATCACGGGCATACGATTAAACCTGGATAACGCCCGTATGGAAATGCGCCTTGGGCGTCGGGCGCGAAACGAATTGAAGAAGTTTGACGAGCACGTCGCGTGTTTCATGGGGTTGAATGATCGCATCGATCCAACCACGGGCGGCCCCGTAACGAATATCGGTCTGCTCCTCGTAGCTTTGTTTCACTTTTCGCCGAAGATCGTCGAGCTCTTCGTGTGAAGCTTTCTTGTCGCCGCGTTCGCGAGCGCGAGCGAGGATTGAAAACACCGTGTCGGAAGCCTGCGCAGCGCCCATCACGGCGTAACGGGCATTTGGCCATGCGACGATAAACCGCGGATCGTACGCTTTACCGCAAAGCGCATAATTGCCGGCGCCGAACGAGCCGCCGATTACGACTGTGATTTTCGGAACGATTGAATTACTGACCGCGTTCACCAGCTTCGCCCCGCTCCGAATGATCCCGCTTTGCTCGGCGTCGCGGCCAACCATGAAACCGGTAACGTCCTGGAAAAAAATAATCGGCAATCCAGTTTGGTTGCAATCCAGAATGAAGCGAGCGGCCTTGTCGGCACTATCAGAATAAATGACGCCGCCCATTTGAATGCCTTCTTTTTTGGTTCGCACTTGCAATCTCTGGCTCGCAACGATGCCAACCGGCTGGCGATTTATTCGCGCATAAGCGGTCACCAGCGTTTTGCCATAATCCGCCTTGTATTCATCGAGCGATTTCGCATCGATGATCGATGCGACTAAATCGCGGACGTCATAGTTTTTTTGCCCATCCAAGCTAACAAGATCATAAAGCGTGTCGGGATCCTTGGCCGGCTTTGCCGGCTTGCTGTCGGTCTTGCGGTCGGTAGCACTCGCTTCGGGTAAAAGAGCGACTAACGAGCGGAGTCGCTTCAAACAGGAAACATCGTCCTTCTCGTAGAAATCGACCGTGCCGCTGACTTCTGCGTGCATATGGGCGCCGCCCAGTTCCTCCTGATCGACCACCTGGCCGATCGCCGCCTTGACGAGCGATGGCCCGGCCAAATACAAGCCGCTCCCCTGAGTCATCAAAATCTTGTCGCACAGCACCGGCAAGTAGGCTCCGCCGGCGACGCAGTTACCCATGATGGCAGCGAACTGTGGAATGCCAGCGGCGGAGATGACCGAATTGTTTCGAAAGATGCGCCCAAAATCGTCTTCGTCGGGAAAAATCTCGTCCTGCATTGGCAAAAAGACGCCGGCGGAATCGACCAGGTAAATAATTGGAAGCGAACATTCGAAAGCGATCCGCTGTGCACGCAGAAGTTTTTTGCAGGTCTGCGGAAAGAATGCCCCCGCCTTCACCGATGCGTCGTTCGCAACGATCATGCACGGAATGCCACCGACAGTGCCGATGCCTGCGATTGTTCCGGCCGCGACGATATTCCCCCACTCCTGATACATTTTGTAGGCGGCCCAGAGTCCAATTTCAAAAAAATCGGTTTCCGGATCCAGGAGATGGGCAATGCGCTCACGCGCGGGAAGCCGGCCAAGTTTGCGCTGCCTCTCCAAACCGGCTTTGCCGCCACCCTGGCGCAGTACGGCTTCCTCTTTCAGGATCTCGCGGCAGCGATCGCGCAGAGATTCCGCAGCAGACGTTGATTGGCTAGGCATGGTGAAACCTCACGCTTAATCCGCGGAGCAATTTTACGCAAGGCGCTTGGCACAAGCGCCGATTTTTGATCAATAAACGTCCTGCTCCTGCGAGTAGCCGGAATCGCCGCGAATGGAACGAAGCCGGGCCCGGCTTCCGCGCTCCGATTCAGGACGATTGAGCCTTTCCAGGGTAATTCGGAGCAGAAACGGAACGGCCGCAAGAGCGCCCACCGAAACCAGCGCGATCGCTGCGACCTGGCGGACCGGTCGCTTGATCTTATCAGCCATCAGTATTCCGATTCCGAGGCCGACGGCGGTGCGAGTTAACGTAAGCAAGCCATCCGCGGGCGCGGGATTTTTTGAAATGGATATTGGGAACGACATCGCCTAACCTTATACGTCTCGTTTGTTAAAAATAAACGGGAAAATCCGCGCATTGCAGCGATTTTGCCTTGTTGCTGGTCGCGGCATCGACATGTCTAACTCGTTTTACGCGCTCATCCTCGCTGGCGGCAGCGGCGAACGGTTTTGGCCTTTGAGCCGGCATTCTTATCCGAAGCAGCTGCTCCGCCTCATTTCAAATACGACGCTACTCGAGGAAACGATTGCGCGTTTGGAAGACCTGATTCCGCGCGAGCAGATTCTTATTTTGACGAATGTCGAACAGGAGAAGGCCGTGCGCGATTTGCTCGGCAAGTTTCCCAAAGAAAATATTGTAGCCGAGCCGGCAAAGCGCGACACCGCCGCCGCGGTCGCGCTCGGAACGGGTTGGGTCGCCGCCCGCGATCACTCCGCTATAATGGTGGTATTGCCGGCCGATCACGTGATCGCAAATCGAGCAGCTTTTCAGGAAACAATTAGGACGGCGGCGAAGGCAGCTGAAGAAACGGGCGCGCTGGTCACGATTGGCATCAAACCAACCTGGGCATGCCCCGGCTTCGGCTACATCGAGCATGGGGAACCAATTCAGATGCGCGACGGCCCGAGTAAAATCGCCGTCCACCACGTCCAGCGGTTTCGCGAAAAGCCTAACGTTGATCTGGCGGAATCGTTTTTGCGCAAAGGAAACTTTCGCTGGAATGCCGGCATGTTTGTTTGGTCCGTGCCAACAGTTTTGAGCGAATTCAATCGCCACTCGCCGCAGCTGGCCGATTTTATTTCGCAAATTCGCGCGCCGGGGAAATTTGAGAGAGTGTTACAAGAACGGTTCGTCGACCTGCCTCGGATCTCGTTCGATTATGCGATCATGGAAAAAGCAGATCGCGTTCTGGTAGTGGAGGCGGCGTTCGATTGGGACGATGTTGGCAGCTGGCTGGCGGTGGCGCGTTATTTCAAAAATGATGAACAAAGCAACGCCGCAAATTGTCCCCTGACCGCTCTCGATTCGACCCACAACATCGTTTTTGATCCGGATGGAACGCATGTCGCCTTGCTCGGCGTCCACAATTTGATTGTCGTCCGGACCAAGGATGCGATTTTGGTTTGTCATCGGCACCAGGCGGAGAAAATCAAGAGTCTGCTTCGGAAATTGCCGGCCGAGTTGCAGTAGCTAATGAGTCCGGCTCTGGGAATCGACTTCGGCAGCGTTCGAATTGGACTTGCGATCTCGGATGAATTGCGCTTGCTCGCCCATCCGTTGGAAACAATCTCGGCGAAACAAGACATTCCACGGCGGATTGCGCAGATTGTGAGCGAGCGGCACATCGGCACGGTAGTCGTTGGAGTACCGCGAAAAATGAGCGGCCAAATCGGCAAAGCCGCAGAAGATGCGATCGCTTTCGCGAACAAGCTGCGGACAATCCTGGCCTGTGAAGTTCTGATGTGGGATGAACGGTTAACGACTGCGGCGGCCAACCGGGCGTTGCGAACGGCTGGAAAAAAGACGAGGGAAACTCGCGGTTACGTAGACCAGGTCGCGGCCCAACTTATTTTACAAGGTTATCTCGATCGAACGCGGGAGAAAATTGTATTGGCGGGAAACCCGCCGGGTTGAAATGCCGGATCGGCTGAAATTGATTGTTGCCTACGACGGAGCCGGCTTCGGCGGATGGCAGAGCCAGTCGCATCAAAACACCGTTCAAGATCAACTCGAGCGTGCTTTCAAGCGCGTAACAGGCAAGCGCGTTCGCGTCCATGGTGCTGGACGAACCGATGCCGGAGTTCACGCGTTGGCTCAATGCGCTCATGTCGATCTTCCGAATCGGCGACTATCACCTACCGATTGGCCGAATGCCCTGAACGCCTTTTTGCCGCCAACTATTCGCATTTTGCGAAGCCGGTATGTGTCGCCGACGTTTCATGCGCGCTTTTCCGCCAAAGGAAAAATCTATCAATATCGAATTTGGGCGGCTGCTGTTCTGCCGCCGCTCGAGTTCAAGCGTGCCGGGCATGTTTCGACGCCGCTCGATTTCAATCTTTTAGAAGAGGCGGCAACTCTTTTCGTCGGCCGGCACGATTTTGCAGCGTTCGCCGCCAACCGCGGACAGTTGGAGAAAAGCACCATCCGAACGATTCATTCCATTCACGTCCGGCATCGAGGCTCTCTTATAACGATTGAATTTAATGGCGACGGCTTTCTTTACAAAATGGCCCGTTTGATAACGGGTGCTCTCGTTCGATGCGCGCTAGCTAAAACAGACTTAAGCAAAATCAAAGCGGAGCTCGAATCCGGTCGGCCAATCGGGTCGCGCGTCGCCGCGCCCGCAGAAGGATTGTTTCTTATTAGAGTGATCTATTAGCCACCAGCGCGTCGGAGTTACCGATGGCAGGATTGTTGCTTTATGAGAATTGTGGCAACCGCGGCACTGCCGGAGATCACCGAAAATCCCTCCAAGAATCGTTTTTTTGATCGTGTCGCCGGCTGGCTCTTCAGCCAGAAGCACTTCCATTTCAAGCTCCTCTCCGGTACTACCGCCGGTGCCATTGTCATCATCTTTCTGGCCGGTGTTTTTCTCTACGTCACGCTGCGCAACCATTTTCAGGAGACCCTGCGCGCTCACACCATCGCAGTAATGCGCCTTAGCGGTCTGATTGAAAACGACATCGCCGAGATGGAAACCGGACATCGCGGGTTTCTTCTGACAGGCGACCAGCGGTTTCGCTCGAGTTTCGACTTCCGACGGGAACAAATCACGAGCCGAATCGAAGAGCTGACTTCTCTCATTGTGAATGCACCGGATCAGCGAAAGCGCGTGATGCGAGTGCAGAACGTCGTTCAGGAATGGCTCCGCAGTATTGCCTTACCGGAAATGACGTCACGTCAGGACAAAGGCACGGTCGAAACAAAGCCGGGTAACAACTCGACCGAACTTGCTCTTGGTAATTCACTTCTGGATCAAGCACGGGAGGTTCTCCAATCGCTCCAGGACGAGGAGCAGATCGTGTTGAATCAGCGCATGCACGATCAGGAATGGGCCACCCAATCCACGCAGATCCTCGATTTTCTGCCAAAGCTCGAACGCTCGGTAGTCGAGATGGAAAAGGAAAAACGAGGCTACTTGCTGACCGGAGAAAATAGTTTTGCCGAAGGTTATAAACGCGCAGCGATGGATTTCTCGACCTACAACGCATATCTGTCGGTCCTCGTCGCCAGCTCTCCCCCGCAGGCTGAATTACTCGCCGAGATTCGGGCAAACGTGGAGCACTGGATCAACAGTGCAGCTTTGCCGGAGATGGAAGCGAAGCGGACAGAAAAAGACGTCACCGCACTGGCCGCGAGTGATGGCGGCGAAAACCAGATGGAGCAAACCCGCCAAATGCTGGGAACTTTTGAGAAGAACGAGCTCAACGTCTACGAATTGAGGGCGAGCTCCGCCAATCACGAACGGATCGTCAAGACCACTGCCCTTGGGCTGCTCGCATTCCTGGCTGTTGGCTTGTTGATCGTTTCGAACAGCTACAGCTTTGTGATGGTTCGCCGCCAGTTTTCCAAACTCGAAGGCATCGAAACCCGTATCCGATCAATCATCGAAAACATTCTCGATGGAATGATCACGGTCGATGAAGCAGGTGTGATTTGTTCGATGAACCCGGCGGCTGAAAAAATGTTCGGCTGCCGCGACAATGAAATGATCGGTCTCGCGTTCACCCGCTTAATACCCCGCCGATACGCAGGCGATTACGACGATAAGCCGGTGACGTGGGCTTGGAATGAAATTATTAAGAGCACTGGCGGCACGACGCTCGCGGTCGGCCGGACACGCAAGCAGGTTATTTTCCCGGTCGAAATTTCATTGAGCCAGATGATTGTCGATCAACAAATGCTTTACGTTGCGATGGTGCGTGACGTGACCGAGCGCAAACGCTTCGAACGACAAATTGCAGCCGAAAAGGAGAGCCTCGCGGTCACCCTTCGGTCCATTGGCGACGGAGTTATCACAACCGATGTTCACGGAAAAATTACGACCATCAACAAGGAAGCCGAAAGATTGACCGGCTGGAATTCTCAAGAAGCGGTCGGCCAGCCGCTCAAGTCGATCTTTAACGTCATGGTCGATCTGGCGACGCAAGCCAAGATCCAAAAAGTCGGTTCGCGTAACGAGGCGCAGTCGATTCTCCAATTTCTTCCCGAAAGAGTCACCCTTACGTCCCGGGAGGGCGCAGAGCGCGTGATCGAACAAGTCGCATCGCCGATCCTCGACAACAAGAACGAAGTCGCCGGTGTGGTCCTCGTTTTTCGCGACATCACCGAGCGGCAACGCGATGAAGCCGAACGGCGCAAGGACGAGACGCTGGAGCAGCTTGGGTTGCTCGCAGGCGGCATCGCTCACGACTTTAACAACCTGCTTACCGCGATCATTGGCAATATTTCGCTGGCGTCGCTTTTACTTCCCGCCAACGACGAGATGTCAACGCGGCTGGATGACGCAAAGAACGCCTCGCTTCGGGCGCGCGATCTTGCCCAGCAACTGCTCACATTCGCTCGCGGCGGAGCTCCGATTAAGAAGACGGCCTCAATCGGAAAATTAATTCAGGATACGGTGAGTTTTTCACTACGCGGCAGCCACAATCGGAGCGAGTTTCAGTTTGGCGCCGACCTTTGGCCGGCCGAAATCGATTCCGGCCAAATCAGCCAGGTTGTCGCCAATCTGGTAGTCAATGCCGACCAGGCGATGCCGAATGGCGGCACCCTTCATGTCGCTTGCCAGAACTTTCGCTACACATCCACCAGCGTCCCGGTCATTCCGGATTTGCTGCCTGGCGATTATGTTCACATCCAAATCCGGGATGAAGGCGTCGGGATTCCCGAAAAGTATCTCAAACGGATCTTCGATCCTTATTTCACCACCAAACCAAAGGGCAACGGCCTTGGTCTGGCCACTGCCTATTCGATCGTGAAAAACCACAACGGACTTATGACTGTTGATTCAGAAGTGCATGTCGGTTCAACGTTTAATTTATATTTGCCGGCGAACCCGCAGCAGGACCAACTTTCGGTCGAACAACCGCAGACCTGCGTCCAGTCCATCGCCGGCACCGGCCGCGTCCTCATTGTCGATGACGAAGAAGCGATCCGGGAATTGGTCGATTTCACATTGTCCCGCCTCGGTTACGAGGTCGCGAAAGCCGCAACCGCGCTTGAAGGCGTGAATCTCTATCGCCAAAAACTTGAAGCCGGCGAACGTTTCGACGCCGTGATTCTCGATCTTACGTTACCCGGCGGAATGGGCGGAAAAGAAGCGCTCAAGAAATTGATCGAAATTGACCCGACCGTAAATGCGATCGTCTCGAGCGGTTATGCAACCGATGCGACGATGAGCCGCTACCAGGATTTTGGGTTCCGTGGAGTGATCGCAAAGCCTTACGAAGCAGCTGAGCTCGGCAAGACCGTTTACGACGTTATTCGATCAAGTCAGGTCAACGTCGCGACTGAGCAATACGAGTATGGCCGCCTCGCCACGCGCGTAGCCTGATGGATCAGCGGCGATCTCGCCCCATCTGATTCTCCAAAACTTTTCCCAACAGGAAAATCGCGACCCCGCAGAAAATGCCTTTGGCGAAAAAGTATGTTGGAATTCCGCCGACAACCAGATTTTCCACCATTATTGGTTTGTCTTTGTCCGACTTCATGGCTGCGAAGGCGCAAAGGCAAAAGACAATCAGCCCGACCAAGGGATTGATCCATCTCAGGTAAGCACGCACAAATGATCACCCTAACAGGGCTCTTCCGTCGCAGACGAGAGAAAAAGCGCGCCTCTTGTAATTTCCGATTTGCCAGTGCTGATATACTCCCGCTTTTCTGTTGCGCCCTGGAAGCTGACTCTTACTGTTCGCCATGCCGGACAGCCGCGCGACCGCTTACGATTCGAAGATCGAGGGCAATGTAATTTTTACCCGCTTCGATGCCGCGTTGAATTGGGTTCGGAAAAATTCGCTCTGGCCAATGCCGATGGGACTCGCCTGTTGCGCGATCGAGTTGATGGCCACCGCCGCGTCGCGGTTCGACATTTCGCGCTTTGGGGCTGAAGTGATGCGATTTTCACCGCGCCAATGCGACGTCATGATCGTCGCCGGCACCGTGACTTACAAAATGGCGCTGGCGGTGAAACGGATTTACGAACAAATGCCGGAACCGAAATGGGTCATCGCGATGGGGGCGTGCGCCTCCACCGGCGGAATGTATCGCTCTTACGCGGTGCTCCAGGGAATCGATCAGCTTTTGCCGGTCGATGTCTACATTTCTGGTTGTCCGCCGCGGCCGGAAGCTTTGTTGGCCGGACTGATGAAATTGCAGGAAAAAATTTCACGTGAGAAATCTTTGGCCGAGCTAAAGCCTGAGCTGACCAGAAAACTTAATGAGGTTCTCGCATAAATTGGCATGACCGGCTCTGAGCTGCTCAGTTCGTTAGGCCAACTCTTCGGCGCGAAAATTCTCGACCGAACTGAATTTCGCGGTGAAACGACTTTTACAATCCTGCCTCACGATTTGCACGAAGTGTGCAGGTTTTGTCGATACGATCTTTCGTTCGATTATTTGCTCGATATTACCAGCATCGACAATTTCGGCGAAGAGGCTCGGTTCGAGATGGTCTACGAGCTTTATTCAATGACGCTGGCGGTCCACCTGCGAGTGAAGTTGAAAATATCGGAAGAGGCCGGCGCAGTTGACACGGTTTCGGATATCTGGCCGACCGCGAACTGGCACGAGCGCGAGATTTACGACATGATGGGAATCAAATTCAACGGCCACCCCGATCTGCGCCGAATTCTGATGTGGGACGGCTATCCCTACTTTCCGCTGCGCAAAGAATTTCCGCTCGAAGGCCTGGTTAGCGAAATGCCGGATGTCGCTTTCACCAAATCCGCGCCACTGGAAGGCGGCCCGTTCGTCACTCGTCCAACCACGGCTACCACTAAAGATCGCGAACCGCGGGCCCGGCCACCGGAACTGTGACACTTTCTAATGTTAGACGAAGAAATGTCCGCCTTGAATTGCGAACATTCGTCTAATTCTCGTTAGGCGTTCAAATCGCGTATGACCGTCGAATTATGGATGCTGGCGGCAAGCGTGACCTTGGGCATGGTTCATCTTATCGCCAGCTCGCATCTCATCAGTTGGCAACGCGGCTATCGTTGGACTGCTAGCAGCCGCGACGAGTTGGTTCCGCCACTTCACGGCTTGACGAACCGAGTGGATCAGGCGACGACGAATTTCCTTGAGACATTTCCATTCTTCGCGGCGCTGGTGCTTATTGCGCACGTCATCAACCATCACAGCCCGCTTACGATTTGGGGCGTGCATCTCTATTTCTGGGCGCGTCTCGCATATTTGATCGCCGCGGCACTAGGCTTAGGTCTCCTGCGTTCGCTTGTATGTTGGAACACAGCCTTCATTGGTATTGCGTTACTCTTTGTCGCGCTGTTCTGAGCGAGACCCATGCTAAGTCCTACCCTTCTCAGCGTGATCATTTGCACCGCAGCAGCAGGTTTGGAGGGCGCGCTCGCCGGCAAAGGTGCTCGTCAGCGGCTGGCGCAGCTTCGCCTGCCGCCCTATTCTCCACCATTCGCTCTTTGGCTCGTCATCGGTTTCCTGTTCTATGCGATGTGCTTCGTCATTTTGCGCCATATGCTCAGCACAGGGCTTGTGTCGTCTTCGCAGGTTTTTGCGTTCGTGCTGACGGTTGTGCTTTTACTCGCGAACGCGTTTTGGAGTGTACTGTTCTTCCGCTGGCGCGATCTGCGAGCGAGTTTCATCGCATTCACCCCTTATGCGGTGCTCGTGGCCGGACTGGTCATCCTTCTCGCCGGGACCTACCTTCTGGGCGCTATCTTGCTTTCGTTCTACTGCATTTATCTTATCTATGCCACCCGATGGGGTTATCGTTTATGGCGGCTTAACACCCAAACGCCTAACCAACCGCCCCAGCCAACCGCTGGTGGCTCCGATGTCTAGCTTTCAAATGACTTCAACATTGAACTTCGCAGCAAAGCTGCTGTGAGCAGTTTTTCGAAATCGGCGGCGGATTTCTTGCCGGTTTCCAACACTTCCCGGTGACTGAGTTTTACAGTTGAAAGGCCGGCGGCGAGATTGGTCAGGCAGGAAAAAGCGGCGATCTCGAGTCCGAGCGCGCGAGCCTGAATGACTTCGAGCACGGTGGACATGCCAACCGCGTCCGCGCCTAACGAGCGGAGCATTTTTACTTCGGCCGGCGTTTCGTACTGCGGACCAACAACGCCGGCGTAGACCCCCTGGTGCAAAGTCATTCCAATTTTTTTCGCAGCTTCGCGAAACTTATCGCGTAATTGGAGCGAGTAGGCTTCGGTCATATCAATGAAGTCAGGCGGACTGATCACCGGCGAGGTTCCGGTGAGATTGATGTGATCCGTGATCATCATCCAATCGCCCGGCTTGAATTTCGGGTTCAACGAACCGGCGGCATTGGTCAGAATCAATTGCTTGATTCCACTTTGAGCGAGAACGCGGACGATCGCCGTGACTTCGCGCGCGGAGAATCCTTCGTAAAGATGAACGCGGCCCTGTGCGAAAATTATGGGCACGTTTCCAATTCTTCCCAAAACAAACTGTCCAACGTGACCCGGAACCGATGGCTGCGGAATCTCGGCGAATTCCTTGTACGGAACGACTGCGCCTGAATCTCCAACGAGCGAATCAAGGCCGGAGCCGAGAACGATTGCCGTCTCTGCGCCGTAATCGCGCAGTCGATGAACTGTGGTCATTTCGAGCAAAGCCGAAAGATCGGCGTCACGCAGCGGAAACCGGCGGCGCCGAAGCTGGTTTGCGCCTTTCCGCCATCACATCTGCACGCAGAGTTTCATCGCGCGAGACAGCGAATTTCGACTCGTGCTTGGGATAAGCGATCCGGGTATGCAACATGGTCATGAGCGTGAATCGAAACCGGTCCTTGATCATTTTGATCTCGCCCAAAGTCAGATCGCAATCATCAAGCTGCCCATCGGCGATCCGCTCTTCGATCAGTTCCTCGATCAATTGCTCGACTTTTTGCGGGGTCGGCTTTTCCAGACTGCGCGACGCGCTCTCCACAATATCGGCCAGACTCACGATCGCACTCTCCTTTGTTTGCGGCTTGGGTCCGCTGTAGCGAAAACTTTCTTCGCGTACTTCCGGAATGTCCTCTTCGCGGATATTCATGATTTTTCCCCCGGCCCGCGCGTCTTCCTGCTGCTGGATGGCGCGCTGGTAAAAATAATAAACGAGGGATGTGCCGTGATGTTCCTGAATAATGTCGATGATTTGCTGGTTCAGTTTGTGTTTTAGGGAAAGATCGACGCCCTCTTTCACGTGCGCGATGATGATGAGCGCGCTCATGGTCGGCGCGAGATCGTCATGCGGGTTGCGCTCGAAATTCATGTTCTCGGTGAAGTATTCGGGTTTCACCAGCTTGCCGACATCATGAAAATACGAGCAGACGCGGCAAAGGGTAGCGTTTGCGCCGATCGCTTCGGCGGCCGCTTCGGCCAAATTGGCAACCACCAGGCTGTGATGATAAGTGCCGGGAGCTTCGATCGTCATTCGTCTCAATAGCGGATGATTGAGATCGGATGCTTCCAGCCAGGAGATATCGGTCGTGATTTGAAACAGGTGTTCGAGAAGCGGAAGCGCTCCGCCGACGATCATTGCCGTGACGATTCCATTACCGATCGCGAACGCACTCTGCAATCCGATCAACCCCCAATAGTTGTCAGTGGGCGGGAACAGATTAATCGGACCAACGAGTCCAAACGTGAGCGAGAGCAACCAAATGGCGAGCCCGATGCCGAAGCCGGCCGTGACTAATTTCCCGCGTCGCCGCACCTGGAGTGTGAGAGAGACCGCCGTGAAACCACTGATCAAACTGGTGACGAGGAGCGGCGCATCGATTTTTCCGAACAGCATGCTGCTCCAGAAGCTAACGAAAACGGCCGCGAAAAGTCCGTGACCGCGCCCAAGCAGGACACTCAAAACGAGCGGGGCAAATGCATAAGGCGTGATCAATCCGCCCATGTCCGGATTGAGAAAGCGATAGTTTCCGCTGTTACAAACGACCAGGAGTAACTTGGTCGCAGCCAGCTGCAGAAGCATGATGGCAAAGACCAGGAACACCCGCGAGTTTTGCGAAACTGTTTTCGGCTGATTGATCCACAATTGAGTAATAGCGGTCGCGAGGAAGAGCAGCGCGATCACGAAATTTTTCGTCGGCTCCGGCTGGTGGCCGCTGAAAACCAGAAATGCCAGACCGCCGATGAATCCGGCGAAAATCAATACTTTGACGTAGATGGCCGATTCCAGATTCCGCAGCAGTTCGTTGCGCGTTCGCCGGCGGCGCACTTTTCGAGAAGCGAGTCCTCGCCTAACGAGCCGGCCGCGTTTTAGGAAATCGAGCATGTGAATCGTGAATCTTAAGATGATCGGCCCAAAATTCTATTTCGTCGCCGGTTTTTCGGGAGTCCGATGTTGTTGGTAGGCGGTGATGATCGCCCGGACAAGCTCATGTCGAACCACGTCGCGATCCGTGAAATAAACGGTCGCAATTCCATTAGTACTTCTGAGAGCTTCCAGCGCTTCGGCCAGTCCGGAGCGCTTGTTCGGCGGCAAATCCACCTGCGTAACATCGCCGGTGACGACACATTTTGAACTCGGCCCCATTCGAGTGAGCAACATGAACATTTGCTCAGTCGTCGTGTTCTGCGCCTCATCCAGAATGACGAATGCGTGGTTAAGCGTGCGTCCGCGCATGTACGCCAGCGGCGCAACCTCGATGGTTTGC
Organism: Chthoniobacterales bacterium; assembly: GCA_035622995.1. Taxonomy (GTDB): domain Bacteria; phylum Verrucomicrobiota; class Verrucomicrobiia; order Chthoniobacterales; family UBA10450; genus DASPUI01. The sequence continues at coordinate 8,700 of DASPUI010000140.1, read as the reverse complement.
CGCGCGAGCGACCTTTCGATTTCTTCCGGCTCAAGCATGTCGCGCAATGCGTCATAAAGCGGCCGGAGATACGGCGCGATTTTCTGCTCCAGTTCGCCGGGAAGAAAACCAAGCGCTTCGCCCGCTTCCACCGCTGGGCGCGTCAAAATAATCCGCGACACCTGCTCCTTTTTCAGCGCTGCGACCGCCATCGCGACAGCCAGATAAGTTTTGCCTGTTCCGGCCGGTCCAATTCCAAACACGACGTCGTGTTTTTCGATCGCCTCGACGTAGCGGCGCTGCCCGGCAGAGCGCGCGATAATTGGGGGTTTGCGCGCCGACGTCATGATCTTCGTCGCTGCGGCATCGCTGAGGCTGCCGTTGTCAGGTTCGCTAACCGAGTCGAGCGCGAATTGAAATTCGGGTTTTTGAATCGAAACACCTTTTTGTCGCGCTTCTTCCAGTTGATCGAAGACGCGCTGCGCCTTCTTCACGTTTGCCGCCTCTCCTTCCAGTTTCACCCAGCCTTCGCGAGTCGTGACCTTGACGCCAAGAGATTGTTCAAGATTTTTCAGCAACTTTAAATCGTTGGCGTAAAGCGATTGCAAATCGCGAGCGTTATCGAAATGGAGGGTGCGGGATTCAGTCATGTCCGACTGCGAAGGCCGACGAGGGAGACAGATCTTCGAAAGATCGCCAAAATCTTCACGCCTAGCGGAACCCGTAAACCAATGCCCAATGCGTCCGTTCCTCGGGGGACTCTTCCACCGCTACAATAATAAAGTAACTGCCAGTAGCCTTTGGAATCACATGGGCGGCGGCAAAGTGGCCCTTCTCCCAGCTGTCGGATTGCTCGGCTAATTTTCCTTCCGAATCGTAAATGTGGACGGAAATTTTCGCGCGCTCGACTTCTGTTCCCATCCAAAACCAATATTCATTCCCTTTGAACAACTGCTGCCGAACCGCTTTCTTCTCCCCCGCCCCGAGATCGCCGCCCCAATAGTCCTCGCGCACTTGAAAACCCTGTTTCACATATGGCTCGGCTGCCTGCAACGCGAACGATTGCGCATCGTCCACCGAACCGCAGACTGCCAGCCTGGACGCGAACAAAACTGCCGACATCAAGCATCCGCGGATCAAACCTTTTGCGAAGCCCTTCATTGCCACAGGTTACTCCTTGGTCACGATCCCGTTGTCCAGACGGGTCGTGATATCGTTGATTTTCTTAACCGAAGCGGCAGAAATCTTTGCGCCACCAACACCGGCAATCATCGGTTTGACCTCGCCCAGAGCGGTCTGAATTTCACGGACGATGTTCACGTTGTACTTCTCCGGCATACTATCCAGCTGGCTCTGAAAATGAACCAGTAGATCAGGCTGGTGGAGAAGCTCGGCTCCGTCCGCGGTGAAGTTTTTGGTCACAACCGCGGTCAAAACTTCCGTGCCGCGCAGCCAGCCCCCGAGGCTGACCAATTGCGACAACTTTTCGTCGCGCAGCTCATTCATCGCCGTTTGGACGCTATTTTGGGTCCGGTCGAGCTCCTGCCGAACATTCTCCCATTTACGTTTGTCGGCATATTCGATAATCGCTTTCTCATGAGACGTGATCGAACGCTCGACTCCAATGTCTCTGGCCAGAGCCTGGACACGCTGGCCGATGTCCTTGACGGCGGACGCGTCCTGCGCCTGGACGGCGATAAACCCATCGGCGATCACCGTTCCCAGAAGCAACGCAATACGCGGCCGCTCCATGAAATTGCTCCCTTTGTCCGCTCGGACATATTCGTGCCAATTAACGGGACCCAATTTGTTGAGCGCGCCGAAAATCTCATTTGGCAGGGGCACCACCACGTCTTCCACATTTTTCGACATATCTTTCACATCGATATGCTGTGCGACCGGCTGCTGGGCAGCACGGGCCCCGGCCGCCAGCGCGATGACGGCCACCACGCCAATTTTCCAATAATTAACAAACGCAATCATCTTGACCTTCGACTGTTGATTTGAACTTCGTATTCGGGATTAATGGGGCCATTGTAAGCAGAACTCCGCTTTACACAATCCTCTTGCCTAACAATTTTCCTGATCGAAACCATGGACCCCGCTAAATTACAGCAGATTCTCGACCGCGCTGCCAGGGTGCGAATCCTGGTTATTGGCGATTTGATGCTGGACGAATTCATCTGGGGGAAGGTTGGGCGCATCTCGCCCGAGGCGCCGGTGCCGGTGGTGGAAGTCACGGGCGAATCTTTTTTCCCCGGTGGAGCGGCCAACGTAGCCCGAAATCTGCGAGAATTTGTGGAGCACGTCAGCGTTATTGGAATGGTGGGAACGGATCGTCATGGCCAGCACCTTCGAAAGTTGCTAACCAATCACAAGATCGATGTCGCGGGTTTGATCGAAGATGAAACGTTTCAAACGATCGTGAAAACCAGGGTCATCGCGCGCCATCAACAAGTCGTGCGAGTGGATCGGGAAAAGATCGCTGCGCCATCGGCTGCTCAGATATCGAAGGTGGTGGCGGCCGTTGGCACAGTTCTTCCCAGAATCGATGCGATTGTTTTCGAAGATTACGGCAAAGGATTTGTGTCTCCGGAGCTGGTTGCTCAGATTTCGAAGCAAGCGAAAGCGGCTGGCAAAATGATCGCAGCGGACCCGAACCCGCGAAATCCGATCGAGTGGCGCGACGTAACGGTGGTAAAACCGAACCGCGCCGAGGCTTTTTTAGCGGCCGGAATTCAAGATCGCGATCCCGACAAGGCAGCCAAAGAGGATGAGGAGCTAATTCGTGCAGGGACCGCATTGCTTAAAAAGTGGGGCGCAAAATTTATTCTCATTACGCTCGGGGAACATGGAATGATGCTGTTCCAGGAGAACGAGCCGCCCCATCATATTCCAACAAAAGCGCGCGACGTGTTCGATGTTTCTGGCGCCGGGGATACTGCGATCGCCTTGTTTACCCTGGCTTTGACTTGCGACGCGGCGCCGATTGAAGCCGCTGAGATTGCCAATCATGCCAGCGCTGTTGTCGTTGGTAAACTCGGCACCGCGACGGTGTCGCGAGAGGAATTGATCGCCAGCTTCGAAAATGACTCCAAATGAAGTGAAATCGCAGGCCGTATTCGTCGACCGCGATGGCACGCTCATTCACGACGTCAATTACTGTTCCGATCCCAAACAAGTGAGAGTATTCGATGGCGTGACAGAGGCGCTGCGAAAATTGAGGGCGCATGGTTATAAGATCATCGTGATTACAAACCAAAGCGGGATCGGCCGCGGATTTTTTACAATCGATCAATATCGGGCGGTTGAATCAGAGGTTTCGCAGCAAATTGGCCGCGATTTGATCGACGCAACTTACTTCTGCCCGGATGTACCGGGTCAGCCGTCGAAATTTCGCAAGCCGGCTCCGGGAATGGTTTTGCAAGCCGCGCGCGAACACAACGTCGATTTAGCGCGATCGTTTTTAATCGGCGACAAAGAAATCGATGCCGAATGTGCTCACAATGCCGGCGTCCGCGCAATTCTGGTTCAGACCGGGGTGGAGAGAATGACCGATGGCAGTTGTGCCGACTGGATCGCGGAAGATTTTTCGGCTGCGGCCACGGTCATCATGGACCAGACAAATGACTAAGGCGGTGGGAATCATTCCCGCGCGATGGGATTCGACGAGGTTTCCCGGAAAACCGCTCCATCAAATCGCCGGCAAACCATTGCTTCGGCACGTTTGGGAACGCTGCCTGCGCGCAAAGACTTTGAACACTGTCATCATCGCGACCGACGACATGCGCATTGCGAGCGCCGCTTTTAACTGGGGAGCGGAAGTGGCGCTCACCTCGGCGCGGCATCGAAGCGGGACCGATCGCATCGCAGAAGTTGCCCGGAAAGCGAGGGAGTTCGAATTGATCGTGAATATTCAGGGCGACGAGCCATTGATCGAACCGCATCTGGTCGACGGGTTGGTTGAAAAATTGCGAAGCAACCGGAAGATCGACATCGTGACGGCAGCGCATCCGTTCCAGAATTCCGATCAGGCCGCGTCGCCAAACCAGGTAAAAGTTGTTATCGATCTCGACGGCAACGCGCTTTATTTCTCTCGCGCGCCGATTCCTTACCCGCGTCATTATACCTCTGCGATCAAATATTTCCGGCACCAGGGCGTCTATGCTTTCCGGCGTAAGACACTGCTTCAGTTTGTAAGATGGAAGCCGTCCCCGCTTGAGATTGCCGAGGGGCTCGAGCAATTGCGCGCTCTCGAAAATGGTGTAAAGGTTCATGTGCTCGTCACACAACATGGATTCCCCGGCGTGGATACGCTGGAAGACGCGAAAGCGCTGGAGCAAAAACTGGCTCGCGCCAAGAGAACCGGAGTCGCTCGATGAAATATATTTTTGTCACCGGCGGCGTTGTTAGTTCGTTAGGCAAGGGATTGGCTGCCGCTTCCCTCGGGACTTTGCTCGAAGCGCGCGGCTTGCGCGTCGTTTTTCAAAAGTTCGATCCTTATCTGAACGTCGATCCTGGAACGATGAACCCGTTCCAACACGGCGAAGTCTACGTTTTGAACGATGGCGCGGAGACCGATCTCGATCTTGGCCATTACGAGCGATTCACCAATTGCGTGCTCTCGCGCCACAACAATCTCACCAGCGGCCAGGTTTACGAGAGCGTGATTTTAAAAGAACGGCGCGGCGATTATCTCGGCAAAACGGTGCAGGTGATTCCGCATGTGACCGATGTGATCAAAGATCGGATTCGCGAAATCTCGGACGAATCGAAATACGACATCGTTATTACAGAAATCGGCGGCACCACCGGCGACATCGAAGGCCTGCCATTCTTGGAGGCGATCAGGCAATTCATTCTCGAAGTCGGACCACAAAATGTGTTGAACATGCACGTCACGCTCGTTCCGTACATCAAAGCAGCTGCCGAATTGAAAACGAAGCCGACCCAGCAAAGTGTCGCAAAGCTTCGCGAGATCGGTTTGCAGCCGCAGGTGCTGATCTGTCGGACCGAGAAACCGCTCGACCAGGACGTGCGCCAGAAATTATCGATGTTCTGCAGCGTTTCGGAGAGAGCGGTCATCGAAGCGCGCGACGTCGAGCATACGATCTACGAATATCCGCTGAGGCTTCACGCCGAAGGCCTCGATCAGTTGCTCTGCGATCTTTTGGGCCTCAAAACGCCAGAACCCGACCTAACGAGCTGGAAACAGTTTGTTAAACGCATTGTCAGCCCAAAACAACGAACAAAAATCGCGGTGGTCGGCAAATACATCGATCTTCAGGATGCCTACAAAAGCATTTACGAAGCGATTACTCATGCGGCCGCGAGCGAGGATTGCGGAATCGATCTGAAACTGGTCGACGCCGAATCATTGCAAGACGAAGTGGACGGCGAGCTCAACGACGTTGCGGGTGTTTTGATTCCGGGTGGATTCGGCGAGCGCGGCGTTGAAGGAAAGATCAAAGCGGCGCGTTATGCCCGCGAGCAGAACATTCCGTATCTCGGCCTTTGTCTTGGAATGCAGGTGGCAACGATCGAGTTTGCGCGCGACGTTTGCGGAATCAAACTAGCAAACAGCACTGAATTCGACCCCGACACGCCGGACCAGGTGATTTCGCTCTTGGAAGAGCAACGCGAAAAAATTCACAACAAAGGCGCCAGCATGCGATTGGGAACCTGGCCGACGAAAATCACAAAAGGAACGCTCGCTGAAAAAATCTATGGTGCGACCGATGTAATGGAGCGCCATCGGCACCGTTACGAATTCAACATGAAGTATCGCGACCGAATGGCTGCGAAAGGATTTGTGATATCGGGCACCTCGCCGGACGGCACCCTGGCCGAGCTGATTGAACTCCGCGATCACCCCTATTTCATCGGCTGTCAGTATCATCCCGAATTCCAAAGCAAACCGAACAGACCTCACCCGCTTTTTAAAGGCTTCATTCAAGCCTGCCTGGCGCACCAGACCGCCGGTGCGAAGCCCGCTGCAGCCGATCAAGAATCGCCGCGCCGATCCCCCGATCCGGAACTCGTTCTGCAACGATAAGATCGACATCGAGCGCGTCGAGCTCGCGCAGGAAACGGAAGAGGTTTGCGGCAGCTTCGCAAAGATCCTGCGCTTCGCTCAAATTTCGAACCGCCACAAATCGGCTGTCTTTGTCGACCGGGTTCCACGCGAGCAGGGCAACGCGCCGGTTTTGTTTCGTCACGAATGATTTCGCATGTTCGACGAGCTTCAGAGGCGTCTTTGGCGCATAATGAGAAGCCAATTGGCCAGGCGCTGAAATTTCCCGCGGCGGAGGGGCGATTTCCACCTGGGCGAGATCGGCCAGTTGCTCGGCCGTAATTGGACCACGTCGCAAGATTCGAATCTTATCGCCAGCAACAGCGACAATCGTCGATTCAATTCCGTGCTGCGTTGGACCGGCATCGAGAATGAACGGGATTCGGCCGCCCAATTCATCAAGAACATGTCGCGCAGTTGTGGGACTTACGCGACCAAAGCGATTGGCACTGGGCGCAGCCAGGGGCTGCCCGACATCTTGAATGACTTCGGCGAAGACCGGATGATCACTGATCCGAACTGCGACTGTTTCCAAACCGGCGGTGACGATATCTGGAACGAGGGGGCGCTTCGGCAAAACGATGGTCAACGGGCCCGGCCAGAAGGACGACGCGAGGGCTGAAAGTAATTTTCGCTTGTGCGTAGAAACATCGGCAATCCTTTCCAACCATTCGTATTCCGGTAAATGGACGATAAGCGGATCGAAACGTGGCCGTTCCTTTGCTTCGAAAATCCTTGCAACCGCGATCGCATTCAGCGCCTCGGCCGCCAAGCCGTAGACGGTTTCGGTTGGCAACGCGACGATTTCGCCTTTGCGCAACAGTTCAACCGCCGCAGCGCGGTCGGTTGAGATCTCTGTTTTCACTTTTCCAGTTTCGCGGCCAGCACCGACTCCGTCTGTTTTTTCCGAAACAGTTCTAGCTCAGCCCGAATTTTCTCATCCGAGGTCGCAAGAATTGCCGCTGCGAGCAAGGCCGCGTTCTTTGCTCCGGCTTCACCGATCGCAAGCGTTCCGACCGGAATGCCACCGGGCATTTGCGCGGTCGACAAAAGTGAATCGAGGCCGTTCAGCGCCGATTTCATCGGCACGCCCAGGACCGGCAACCAGGTATGCGCTGCAATAACACCAGCGAGGTGCGCTGCTCCCCCGGCGGCAGCGATTATTACGCGTACGCCGCGGCCGGCCGCCTTGCGTGCAAAATCAGCGGTCGCATCCGGTGTGCGGTGGGCGGAAAGCACGTGGGCTTCGTTAGGCACGCCGAGTTCGTCGAGCGTTTTCACGCATTTGCTCATTACTTCCCAATCCGATTTGCTGCCCATGATGATGGCAACTAACGATTTTGTTTCTGGCATGAGCCAATTGTAAGGCGTTTGGGCAAAACGCAAGGGCTAGCCAACTTCAAGCGCGAGTTTGCTTGACGAACCGCGATGCAATTGTGAGTTTGAATTCTCGATTTCCGCCATGGAATACACCGACGCACCGACGACCGAGTCGCAGATAGCTGCCGACAAGATGCCATGTCCCTATTGCGGAACAATGCTGCCGAAGGACGCAACCCGGTGCACGAATTGCGATTGGACACGCGACGCAACGACCCCGGCCGAACCAAAAGCAAGCGACGCGATGGCGATTTTTCTCAGCATCATTCCCGGTCTCGGTCACATCTACAAAGGCCATAAGGTGACGGGAGCGGTGTTGCTTTTTTTGGTCACTCCGGTTGCAATCGTGTTCGGCTTTCTGGCGGCCTTTGCCTCCGCCGGATTTGGCATCGGTCTTTTGGTTTTTTACTGGCTTGCCGTCATGCTCCACGCGTGGGGGATCAAAGATCGGGTCGGACCAACGCTGGACGAGGGCGAGCAGTACTAAGAGCGTCTGCTACGAATTTACCGCGGCGTAGATTTCTTCCAGAATTTCGGTTAGGCCGTAGCGAAACTTCCAGCCTGGGTAATGCGACTGGAATTTGCGCACATCACTGATCCACCAAATGTGGTCGCCAACCCGATTGGCTTCTTCGTAGCTCCACCTTAACTTTTTGCCGCTGATCTTTTCACAAAGATCGATCGCTTCGAGCATTGAGCAGTTTGAATGGCGGCTGCCGCCGATGTTGTACACTTCCCCGGCTCGAGGTGATCGAATGAACTCAGCAAATGCTTCGACCAGATCGAAGCTGTGAATGTTGTCGCGAACCTGTTTCCCTTTGTAACCAAAAACGCGATACGGTCGGCCACTGACCGTGCAGATCATCAGATAAGAGAGAAATCCGTGCAACTCGGTCCCCGCGTGGGCTGGGCCGGTCAAACAACCGCCGCGAAATGAAACCGTCGGCATTCCAAAATACCGTCCGTATTCCTGCACGACGATATCCGCCGCGACTTTCGAGGCGCCGAATAAGGAATGCTTCGTGCAATCGATGCTCATGGTCTCGGAAATTCCCGGCTCATAGTCATGTCCAGGCTCGATTTCCCAGCGTTTTTCCAGTTCACGCAACGGCAAACGATTGGGCGTATCGCCATAGACCTTGTTGGTCGATGTAAAAACAAATGGAGCTTCCGGACAAAACTCGCGCGCGGCCTCGAGCAGGTTGAGCGTGCCGTTCGCATTGACGGTAAAATCGATTTGCGGGTCGCGAGCCGCCCAGTCATGGGAA
>DASPUI010000139.1:0-16067 GCA_035622995.1 Chthoniobacterales bacterium | reverse complement strand
ATTTGCGGCGGAGCGTTTGTCGGGCTCGACAAAATTGTTCAAAAACGGATCGGTCAAAAAGTGATGGGCTTTGGCAGTCCGACGCTCGAGGTCGAGGAAGCAGCGCGCAAAGAAGCGATCCGACATGTCGAACCGGAGGATCTGCTCTCATTCGGAATGATTCCGGAGTTCATCGGGCGCCTGCCGGTTGTGAGTTCGCTGGACGCGCTGACCGAAGACGAGATGGTGTCGATCCTGACCGAGACGCGCAACGCGATGATCAAGCAATATACCAAACTATTCTCGATGGAGGGGGTCCGGTTGACGGTCACAAAAGATGCTTTGCGCGCACTCGCTGGCCAGGCAGTAACAAAAGGCACTGGCGCCCGCGCCCTGCGCTCGATGCTCGAACGCATCATGCTCGACATTATGTACGATGTGCCGAGTCGCGAAGATATAGCCGAAGTCACGATCAATCGTGCAGTGGTTGAAGGCAAAAAGGTCCCGCTCATTCGTAAGAAGCAGGACAAGGACGCCGCCTGATTCAGCGCAAAGCGCCGAACCTTCAACGCCCGACGCGGGTCGCCAAATTCCCCGGCGTTTCTTACTTCGACATTGGACGTGCGACGTTTAGCGTTGGACGTTTTCTGTTGTAGCTCTCATGCGCGTCGCCCTTCTCAATACCGGGACCGAGCTCTTGCTCGGCGATGTTCAAGACGCACATCTTGCCTTTATTGCGCGCGAGATCCTGGTGCTTGGTTTGCGTGTGCAAGAGCGCCGAACCGTTCCGGACGGGCCAGCGATTCACAAGTCGCTGGTCGATCTTTTTCCGCGCGCCGAGATCCTGTTCGTAACCGGCGGGCTTGGCCCAACCAGCGATGACATTACGCGCGACATCGTCGCGGATTTGCTCGGATTGGAGCTGCAGACGAACGCCGATCTCTTGACTTCGCTGCGCCGTCGGCTGCGAATTCGAGGGATCAAATGGAGCGAAAGTATCGCCCGGCAGGCCCAAGTTCCCGCCGGTGCCGAAATTCTGCCTAACGACAACGGAAGCGCCTCCGGATTATTTTTGAAGGCGAATATCAGTCCGCAGATTTCGTCGCCACATCTTTTTATTTTGCCGGGCCCGCCGCGCGAGTTGCAGCCGATGTTTCGCAAGTCAGTCATTCCAATGCTGCGCTCGATCATACCGAGCAAATCAATTGAACGGCGGCTCTACAAGATCGCCGGCATGGGTGAGTCCACCGTTGAGGAAGCGATCGGCGAGAAAGTGCTCGCAATTTCAGGGGTCGAGCTCGGCTATTGCGCGCGCCCGGGCGAAGTAGATGTTCGAATCGTCGGTCAACCGGACTCGATTGCTCGCGCGGACGAAATTATTCGGGGCGAATTGGATTCGTCGATTTTTTCCACCAATGACCAAGAGCTCGAATCGGTGCTGGTGAAATTGTTGGCTGAACAAAAGGCGACAGTTGCGGTTGCGGAATCGTGCACCGGAGGATTGCTGGCGCATCGCCTGACCAATGTGCCGGGCGCTTCCAATGTGTTTTTGGCCGGTTACGTCACCTATTCGAACGATGCGAAAATCGACATTCTGGACGTCGATCGACGATTGCTCGAGAAACATGGTGCGGTTAGCGAACAGGTCGCAGCCGCGATGGCTCAAGGTGCACGATTGCGCGCAAAATCCACCTACGCGCTTTCTACAACCGGCATCGCGGGGCCCGACGGCGGCTCCGACGAAAAGCCAGTCGGCACAGTTTACCTCGCGCTTGCCACTCCGAATGAAATGGTAACGAGGAAACTCTTTTTCCCGACTGATCGCGAAACATTCAAAGACCTCGCTGTCCAAAACGCGCTCGACCTGCTGAGACGGAAATTGCTGTAGCGGCGGCGCTCTGTTGCGGTGAACGGCGATCACGCCTCGGCAAAGGCGTGGGCTACAGGCCTAATAGTCGCCGACGTCGACCGGAGTGCCGACCTTGGCGTGATCGTAAAACAGCTTTGCCCCATCAACCGATTCGCGGATACAACCGTGCGAAGCCGGATAACCGGGCAAAATGCCAATGTGCATTCCGACGCCCTCCTCGGTCAGTCGGAGAAACCATTTCATCGCAGCGCCGGAGAAATGCGTTCCGCTTGGCGCTGAATCGATCCGTGCGCTGACGCCCGCGCGGACTACCCGACCGGAACCGTCGACAAAGTCTCCATAAATATTGGAGTGATGGTCCGGATCCTTTTCCAGGACATGGAGATGACCTTGGGGCGATTCGTGGCCGAGTTTTCCTGAGGAGATCGGACCATCGGCCACGATTTGTTCCCCAATCATCAGATAAGCGCGCTGTTTTGGAATCGAAACAACGATATGCGTGTTGTCCGCCGTCGCCTGCTTCAGCAAGGACTGATTAACTTTTAGCGGCGCTTGTCTTTGAATCAAGGCATCAGGCTTCTTCATCTTCGGCCCGAATAATTGAAACTGAGCGTAAGCCAGGCCGCCTGTTAAGAGGGCAATCGCAACCGCAGTCGTTATTGCATATGAAATTGGTCTCATGAATTGCCGGCGTATGTCTTTACTCGATTAATCCAACCCGGCAACCAGCGACTCTCGTTTCGTTCCGGCGGAGAATTTTGCACTCGACGCTTCAACACCTGCGCAGCTGATCGGGAAAATTCTTCGGCTGCACTGGGACTCGTTGCATTGTCTTGCATTCCTTCCAGTACCTGGAGCAAGCCCCAACCCTGATCGTGATATCGTTCCGTCTGCAACGTGCCTTCGCCTTTGAAATTTACGTAGTCCACCAGTGCGTAGCATCCATTGGCCGAGCCTGCGAGTCGATCAAATTGGCGCCGGATGCTGTCTCGCTCGTCTGGAGGAGCTTCATCCAGCATTTTCGGGAGCGCATTCTGCAAACGAGTCACCATGAATTGCGTCTGAAGGTCGACTGTTCGAGCCAGAAACGCCCTCAGTTCTTTCATCCGCGGCGAGTCCTGCGCCCGAAGAAACTCGGTGCGTGAATTCCACGGGCAGGCGGTCTGTCGCAACCAGGTTGGCATATCGGCGCGGTGATTTATGGCAAAATCAATGAACTTCGGAAAGCTTTCTTCGAAGGGACCGCGCGCATTCTGCGGGTACCAGATAAAGTGACCGATTCCGAGCGAGGCAAAATTCTCCCCGGAATTCCAGGAAGTGAGGCCGGAAATGGATCCGCCGCACTCGTTCTTCCAAATTTTGTGCCCAATTCGCAATGCTTCGTCATGTGAGAGGTTAACCGGCGACTGTGCCTGCGAGGTCGGAGAGAGGCATGGCAAAATCGAGAAAATCGCAATCAACGAGCGACGTGCCCATTTAGTTGACGGCTGACATTTATCCATTAGCGTCCAACTTTCTGCGCGGTTGCCGCTCAAAGCGCAACCACAATTCCATTTATGAAAATCCTTGCCCTTATTGGTCTCGCTTCCTCGTTCCCGATCGTCGCCTTTGCTCAAGACAAGCCGGTTGAGCTGAAGGACACCAAAGACAAGGCAAGCTACAGCATCGGTTTAAGCATCGGGGCAAATCTCAAGCGTCAGGGGGTCGATCTAAACACCGACGCGCTGACGTCCGGCTTGCGCGATGGGATCAGCGGAGCCAAACCTCGGTTGAGCGAAGACGAAGTCCGCACAGCAATGACGGATCTCGAGAAAGATATGGAACAAAAGCAACAAGCAGCAGGACAAGCGAACAAAGCGACCGGCGACAAATTTCTCGCCGACAACAAAAATAAACCAGGCGTGAAAACGACCGCCAGCGGTTTGCAATACAAGGTTGAAAAAGAAGGCAAGGGGACATCGCCCAAGCCGAGCGATACGGTCACGGTCAATTATCGCGGCACGTTGATCGACGGAACCGAGTTCGACAGTTCCTACAAACGAGGCCAGCCGGCAACATTTCCAGTTAACGGCGTGATCCGGGGATGGACCGAAGCGCTGCAATTGATGAAGCCCGGAGCAAAATATCAGCTTTTTATTCCGTCCAGTCTTGCCTACGGCGAACGGGGCGCAGGGCGTGAAATCGGACCGAATTCAACGTTGATTTTTGATGTCGAGTTGATCGATGTGAAATCGGCGGGTGGCCCGAGCCCGAGTCCGTCCGCAGCGGGACACTAAGCGTAATCGATCACTTGGCCGGAGCGGCGGCCTCCCATTCTAGCCGCGGCGCGTCGCCCCAAAGGTCTTCCAGACTATAAAAGTCGCGTTTGTCGCGATGAAAAACGTGGACGACCACTTGCAGGTAATCGAGCACGATCCATTGGCTGGCCGGAAACCCGTCGATCGCGGCTGCCCGGACATGGTGATCTTCCTTCAATCGCATTTCGATCTCGTTGGCAATCGCTTTTAGCTGCGGTTCGGACGCAGCCGAACAAATAACAAAAAAGTCGGTGAAGGTGGAGATTTCGCGCAGATCCATCACGACGATCTCCTCCGCCTTTTTGTTCGAGGCGAGCTCTGCACAAAGTATCGCTAGATTTTTGGCGGTTATTTTGACTCCCGGTAAATGTTCCCTCGCCGAATAATCTCTTCCACGCTCGGTGGTACGAGATAACGAATCGATCGACCGGACGCAACTCGTTTTCTGATCTCCGTAGACGAGATGTCGATCACGCGGCGCACAACTTCGTAGGAATGTTTCAGCGGCGCGCCGGCACGGTCAAGCACGACAAACCGAACCAACTTTTTCAAATCGTCGAAACGGCGCCAGCGCGGAAGCGATTCGACATTGTCCTCACCAACCAGCCAGAAAATCTCGGCGTCTCTCTCACGCGCGCGAATCTCTTCCACCGTGTCGATCGAGTAGGAAGGCGGCGGCCGGCGCAGCTCGCAATCATCCACCGCAAAAGCCGGTTCGCCTTCGATCGCCGCCCGCACCATCGCCAGCCGAAGCTCGCCGCTTGCTACCGGCGATTCTTTGAATGGCGACACCGCCGCCGGAACAAATAACAGTTTTTTCAGATGCAGTAATTCAAAAGCCTGGCGCGCGAGGATTAGATGGCCGTTGTGGATCGGATCGAATGTTCCGCCATAAATGCCGATCTTGTTCATCCGATTTTGTTTTCCGCCGGCACAATCGACATCTAGGTTGCGAACCTATGGACGGGAATTCGCTCGGTCAACTCATCCTCACCGGCGTGCCGGGCAAAACGCTCGATCCGGAAACGGCGGACCTTTTCGAGCGCGTCCAACCGGCCGGCTTCATTCTCTTCGGACGGAATATCGAAAGCGCGGCGCAATTGCGAAAACTGATAGACGATTTGCGCGATCTCAGCGCGATCGAACCGATTATCACGATCGATCAGGAAGGCGGACGCGTTTCACGATTGCGCTTGATTGGGAGCGAGCCGCCAAACGCTCAGCAACTGCGGGATAACGGCGACCTCGAACTGATTCGGCGGCACGGCAATATCACCGGCCGATTACTGCGCGTTTTCGGTTTCAATCTCGATCTGTGTCCCGTGCTCGATATTTCATTTGATGATGACGCCGACAATTCGCTTCGCGGCCGTTGTTACGGAAAAACGGTCGAGCAAGTCATTCGCAATGCCAGCGCTTTCATCGACGCCATGCAGGAGCAGGGGATCGCAAGTTGCGGAAAACATTTTCCCGGTTATTCCGCCGCAAAGATCGACGCGCATTACGAACTGCCGGAAATCAGGCGCACCCGCGACGAATTGGAAACAAACGAGCTCGCAGTCTTCCGTCAGTTTATCGGCAAGATCGACAGCATGATGATTTGTCACGGCTGGTATCCCTGTTTTGAGCCGGCAAAAACGCCGGCCAGCCTTTCCCGCCGAATTATTACCGATCTGCTGCGCAGCGAAATGAGATTCGAAGGACTGATCATGACCGACGACCTCGACATGGGCGCGATTCTCAACGGTTACCGGTTAGAAGAAACCATCAGTCTCGCGATCGCCGCTGGAAACGATTTGGCGATGATTTGTCATCGCATTCCTGAGATCGAGAATGTGTATAAGATTCTGAAGACGCTTCCGGGCGATCAAACGGCTCGCGCGCTTGAATCTGTGTCGTGCTTCAAACAAAAGCTCGCTCCGCCTGACGAATTTTCCGAAGCCGCATTTCGCAAGATCGACGACGAGATCTGGGATTTGCGGGTGGCGACGTTAGGCGAAGAAGGCGCGCAAATCCTCAGCGTCGAAGACGGCAAACGGTCGCCAGTCGAACTCTACTGAGTAGACGGCTTGACCGTTCTGGCGAATTCGCCCTATGCTGCGCGCTCGTTGCTAAACCTAATTATTTCGTGAACGCCCGAGAATCAAGCCGCGCTGAGCTTACCATCCGCGGAATAATCATTGGGGTGATCATCACGCTGGTATTTACCGCTGCGAATGTTTACGCCGGGCTCAAAGCCGCGCTCACGTTTTCGACGTCAATTCCCGCAGCCGTGATTTCGATGGCGATCCTGCGCAGCTTCAAGGACGCAACAATTCAGGAAAACAACATCGTGCAGACGGTTGCGTCGGCGGCGGGCACGCTTTCATCGATTATCTTTGTGCTACCCGGACTGATCATGATCGGTTATTGGACCGACTTTCCATTTTGGACGTCATTCTGGATCTGCGCGCTCGGCGGAATTCTCGGTGTGATGTATTCGATTCCGTTGCGTCGCGCGTTAGTGACGAACTCGGATTTGCCGTATCCAGAGGGCGTCGCCTGTGCCGAAGTATTGAAAGTCGGAAGCGGCGATTCCGCGCATGCTCAGGACGTTGAGCACGGCCGAGCGGGTCTGCTCGCAGTTCTTTGGGGATCGATTGTCTCTGCCGCTTTCGCATTAATCATCGAGACACAAGTGTTCGCGTCGGATCTGACGCAGAATTTTCGAATCGGGAAGAAGGGCGGAGTCAGCGGCTACGATTTTTCATTGTCGTTTCTGTTGTTTGGGATCGGGCACCTGGTCGGACTCTCGGTCGGGATCGCAATGCTTATTGGGGCGGTGATTGGGTGGGGCTGGGGAGTGCCCCACTATTCAGCCCTAGCCCAGGATTTCACAACGCCGCTGGCCGCGCTCGCGCGCAGTGCGTGGAGCGGCAAAGTCAGATATATCGGCGCCGGCGCGATCGGTGTTTCGGCGATTTGGACTTTGTTGAAGCTGGCAAAGCCACTGATCAGCGGCCTGGTAAGCGCGATGGCGGCGTCGCGGGCGCGTAAAGCGGGCAAGGCCGACACTTTGCCGATTACTGAACGCGACATTCCAATCGGTATCGTCGGTCTGGTGACATTGGCGTGCATGTTGCCAATCGGATGGTTGCTCGGTTGGTTTGGCAATGCCAGCGGACTCGGCGCGCACTTGCCGACGCTCATCATCGGCGGCGTGGTCTACATCTTTTTGATGAGTTTCTTCGTATCCGCGGTGTGTGGTTACATGGCCGGACTGATCGGTTCGTCGAACAGTCCTCTCTCCGGCATTGGAATTCTGGTGGTGATCGGTGCCGCATTGCTGCTCGTAATCGGAGTGAAACCGTACGTCGGCCCCGACACAACCAAAGGACTGATCGCTTTTGCCTTGTTCACCACAGCGGTGGTCTTCAACGTGGCGGCGATTGCGAACAACAATCTCCAGGACCTCAAGACCGGGCAGTTGGTCGATGCGACGCCGTGGAAGCAACAAGTCGCGTTGGTGATCGGTGTTATCGCGGGCGCGTTGGTTATTCCGCCGGTTCTGGATCTTATGAATCACACCTATGGTTTCGTTGGCGCGCCCGGCGCCGATCCGACTCATGCGTTGCCGGCGCCCCAAGCAGGTCTAATTTCGTCACTCGGAAAAGGCGTCATTGCGGCCGACATCGATTGGAGTCTGATCGGAATCGGCGGCGCGATCGGTGGATGTATTATTCTATTGGACGAAATTCTTGCGCGGGCAACGAAACACATGCGCGTTCCGCCGCTCGCTGTTGGCCTCGGAATTTATCTGCCGACCTCGAGCACGCTGATGATTGTTGTCGGAGCGGTGGCCGGTTGGTTCTACGATCGGCGGGCCGATCGCACTTCAAGACCTGAAGCCAGGAAGCAGCTTGGCGTGCTTCTCGCATCCGGTTTGATCGTCGGCGAAGGCATCATCGCGGTTGTGATCACCGTGATCAGAGCGCTCTCTACCAAAACTGCTCCGCTGGCATTGGTCGGTCCCGATGGAGTTTTGACGAAAGGTATTCCGCTTCTTGGAAATTTCGAAACCGCTGGGATTGTCATTGGTGGAATAGTTTTTGCGGGTAGCGCGTTTATTCTTTACCGCTGGATCTTGCGGGTGGCTTCGGCAAAGGCCGCATGAAGCGCAAATGGAACTGGCCGCTCTGGGTCGGGTTCGTCGTAGCGGTCGGCGGATTGTTTAGCTACGAGTTTTTCGCGCAATTTCCGCTCGCGCGCGATTTTCCATGGGCGAATCTTTCCCTTTTCGGAATCGGCGCAACGCTTCTGATTTTTGGTTTATTTCGAGCTCTTGGGCGACCCCAACTTTATCGTGGCAAAGTTTTCGGAACGATTTTCATCGTGATCGCCGTGGCGCTGTTTGCGCTTTTCTCGTACGAAATCTTTTATGTGCTGAAGCAAGTTCCGCTTTCGGCTCAAGCACCACGAATTGGAGAAAAGGCTCCCTCGTTCTCTTTACCTGACCAAAACGGCAAAGAAGTCGCGCTAGCCGATTTGTTGTCGCCGAACGGCGCGGTTTTGATTTTTTACCGAGGACATTGGTGACCGCTTTGTAACTCCGAGTTGCGGAGTTTCCAGAGCCGTCTTTCAGACTTCACGTCGCGCGGGGTCCATGTTGCGGCCATTAGTGTCGATTCAAAAGAGATCAATCGGCTGCATTCTCAAAAATGGGGATTCACGTTTCCCCTTTTATCGGATGCGGACGCTGAAGTGATTCGGCGTTACGATGTGCTTCACCGTGGCGCCGGACCGAAAGGCACCGACATCGCGCGTCCGGCTGAATTTTATGTCGATCTAGCCGGGACCGTGCAATGGGTGAATTTGACCGAAAATATCGCAGTTCGTGCGCGTCCTGAGCAAGCGCTCGGTGCAATTGACGCTGCTCCGCGTATTCAATGAGTTCAGCACCCGTTTCTGGTGGACTGGAACGTTGCTCATCCAGTCCGGACTGGAGTGTGAATAACCCCTTGAAATCAGCTAGAAGCGAGCTGCCTGCACTTCTTCGATTAAGATTGTTCGCGCAACCTCGTTGAGCGTCTCTTCCAATCGCGCCAGATGCACCGGTTTCGGCAAAATGCCAATCGCGCCCGAACGACAGGCCTCATCCGATGGAGACCATCCGGAAACCATAATGATCCGCGCCCCAGGATTTTTGGAAAGAATGTTACGACAGGCCGTGACCCCATTCAGCTTCGGCATCCAATAATCCATCAACACCAGGTCAGGCCGATGCCGCGTATACGCTTGAATCGCTTCCAGGCCGGAGCCGACGACCTCGACCACTTCATGGTTACAGCAGGTAACCAGGTCTGCCAGCACAGTCCCGACACTCTTTTGGTCGTCTGCGATTAATACCCGCACGTCTTCCACACGCAGAAGTTTCCATGCCATTCGTCACTCAGGCTTGCAAGATACGATCGGCTGCTGATTTTCTGCGCATCGCCTCGCGATTTTTGAATTTTGCGCACAACGCCTGCTGCTTCGGTGGGTTGAAAGTACCGTAAACAATCACTTCGAATCGGGGTCATTTATTATGAAATTGCTTCAGTCTATGGCGGGTCAGCTTCTGTGTTGTGCGTTCATCATCTTGTCCATTGCGCTCGGCCTGGGCGCTTTGCCTGCCGGAGCGACCGGCGATTCTCGAGGCTTAAATAGCGCGAACAATTCCCCCGCCTTTGTCGCAGGCGAAGAACAGCCTTTGAATTTCAATGGAATTGACCAGGACGTTGCCGTTGGAAATCCAGCGGATTTAAATATTGCCGGCGCCATGACCATTAGCGCCTGGGTAAATCCAACCTCGTTTCCGGCGTCGGCTGATAGTACGGCTGCCATCGTCACGAAATGGACGCAATCTTTGAGCGGTAATTCCTTTGGCCTCTGGCTACGGAACAACGGCACGGCTCTGCAAGTCGTGGGCGGCGTCAACCCCGTGGGTGCCGAGGAAACTGCGATTGGTGGCAACGTCCCTCTCAATAGCTGGACTCATGTCGCCATGACCTATAATCCCTCAAACAGCCTGTTGATTATTTACGTGAATGGCACTCCGGTTGGCACCACCGTCGGAACGCCGGGTGCAATTAAAACCAGCGAAACCAATGTCTATATCGGGAGCGAGCGGGATGGTGCTGGCCGATTTTTCCCGGGCGCGATCAGTCAGGTCCAGATCTTCAACCGCGCGCTGACTTCGGCCGAAATCTCTTCGATCACTAGAGCTACTAGCCCCAGTCTGACCGCAACGCCGACGCCAACTCCTAGCCCGACGCCAATCCTCGAGGTAGACGGCAGCGGCGCGATCACCATCTCCAAGACCTCGCCGCGGGAATTCGCCATCGATGACATCACGATGGTAGAGGTGGATCCCCCTTACTTTGAAGGGGAATTTTTCTACCAGGACAAAGACGCCAGGCTGAATTTCACCACCGGCTTGATTACCGCCGTCAGCATCACCGGCAACACCGCTACTTTTAGCGGGAGCGCCCTCAGCCAGGGCAATTTCGGCAAGAAAATTACCTTCACCGTCACCGTGACTGCCAATCAAACCCCGCATACCAGCGACACCTTCAGCATCACCATCAGCAACGGCTACTCGGCCAGTGGCGATGTGATATCTGGCAGGGGTATTACCATCGCGCCACAAGTCCAGTAGTACCGACCGGCCGGAGACTTGCCGTGATGAGATCGGGCTTTCAGCGGCAACCGCCCGCTCACGCCAAAGCCTTTACAACGGCGGGTGCTGGCTGCGATCGCAGCTAATGGTTACCGGGAGTTGGCGATGGACTCGGCGTTACCCATCTCTCGGCGATCGTGCCGCCGCGGAAATGCGCAATTACGATCTCTCCCGTTTTTTCAATTGGCGTAGCGTCCGGACGGAGAACCTTTATGTAAAAAGTCACCGCCGCTGACGCAAAAAGCAGATAACCCAACGCTTTCAGCATAGCCCGTTTTGCAGCAGTACCCAGACCCCGCGAGGTTAATGTCATCTATTATCCGACCCGATTTGGCGGAGTCGTTCTGTCACTCCCACTGGAGAACTTCAATCGCGCTGGTGCCGGGAAAGAATAGAGAAGAGACCGAAGTAAAAACCACGGCCGTTACCCGGGTGTGAAGCGCTCGGCACATGATGGGCACAGCTCACCAGGCGATTCTAAATGAGCAAACCATTCTAGTGCTGGCACTCGATAATCTGAACCCGTCGCTAAATCCTAGAACGAAAACCCCCGCCGATTTCTCAGCGGGGGCTCCGTTTAGCAACTTAGCTGGCGCCTAACTTATTTTGCGCAGCACCCAGAATGGGCTTTGCAGCACGCGCCACCGTTGCAACAACTAGCCGACGGTGAAGTCGCTGTTGCGGAACCGATGAACGCAAGCGCAGTAATAATCATCAATAGGTATTTCATCAAATCCTCCTGTTGAATTTCGTTCTCTCGCCCGACAAACAGGCGAGCCGCCGCTGCTAGACCGACCACGGCCGCGGCGGCGGAACAGGAGGCCGGTCCGTGCGAGAACGTTCGTTGACCGAATAACCCGGGAACCGATTTTCTTTCCATGCTGGATAAAAGAATGGGCGCGCCGAAGTAAGATTCAGTGTCAATCCGGAGGCGCAAGCCGCGCAACACTCTCGATCGGGTTTTGATCTGGGCGCTTCTTTCCCACAATCATTGTGGGTTCCGCCCATGGTCATCATAGCGCAGCATTTCGCTTTCGGCTTAGGAACTGCAAGCGCGCTCGTGCCGGGAACGAAAAGAGAAAAGACCGAAACGAAAATCACGACCGTTACTCCAGTGCGAAACGCTCCGCGCATGACGCCCACACCTTACTACGTAATCGCTCGCTTCTCAAAACAATTTCCCGCACCAGCCCGGTTCGGACCTGGTCTAATAACTTCCCTGACGGTGAAACGTCGCCCAAACGACAGTACTCACGCCGCCGTGCCCTTTGCTGTTCGCCATGATTCCCATCCCGGCTTCTTTTATGGTATTGCCATCCGAAGATAAGGTTAAAGTACAATGCTGCCGACCCGCGAAATGAAAATTATCTCCATTATTGTTAGGCATCTGAAACTCGAGCTTGTTTCCGCCTGATTTCTCGGGCACCACTTCGTATCGTCCGGTCGCGTATCCTTTTGTGATCCCGACCGTCTTGCCGTGATCGCTGATCCCGAGAACAGTCTCAAATCGAATCAAAGTGGCACCACCACCGACCCAGAATCCGGCGGTCCCGTACTGAAAAGTTTCTGTGCCTACCCATCGGCCATCGAAACGCGGATCGACTTCTCCGGCAAAACCTGCTGAAGTGCACAAGCTGGCCGTGAACAAGATGACCAACCACGATTGCTTCCGCACGATGTTTACTAACGCCAGTCCACTGAAAATGTCCATCGCGAGTGCACTCGCCGCGCTCGACGCCTCCCGCCGGAAAGTTTGCGTCCTGCGAACCGCTCCCGCCGTATTGTGTGTCCACACGGTAGCGATAGCTATATTGTTCTCGTTAGGTCCGGATGCCCGCTGATACGCTCGGGACCGAACGCTCGCAGACCTTGGGGACCGCCATCCAGCCCGGATGCGATCTTTGAGGTAAAGCAGAATCTAGGGTCCTGGCGCTGGCCCGTTTGCGATCACAAAAGTCGATGCAGGCTGCGGGGCGTAGCATTCGGGATACCCCGGTTCACATCCGAACCGAACATCAAGGACCGCTGCGTTGGTAGGCATGTTCGGGACAGTCCACCAGAAGTATTGCGCTTTCGGGTCCATCCATGGGCTAATGATCATGCTGTATGTCTTGCCGCCGTCCAGTGACAGCCAGACTTCCATCTCACACGCTCCCAGGTTTATCGGTGGAAGAATTGATTTCCACTGAACCCTGACTGTCTGCCCCGGGTGGAGAATCTGTCCAGCCGTTGGCGAGATCAGTCGGGCTAAATATCCGCTTTGTGCGCTTGCAGTATTAACTAATTGCGGAGCGGCGACAAACGCTACCGCAAACAATGCCACGACGAGTCCGCGTATTTTCATCTTGATTCACTCTTATCCCCCCGCGGTTGGGTTCCAGTGTTTAGGTGCTCGCCGAAAAGAGGCGGAGAACCCGCAGGGGAATTTGTCCTCCGACTCATTCGGATAACTGGCGGAATCTGCGACCACAAATCAAACCACGTCAATCTGACTTTTTCTGTCATGTCGATCTGACTTTTCCTATCAGGCGTCGTCCTATGGGCTTTAAGGCCTGTTTCACTTTCCGTCGCCGCAAGAAGACCGTCGTATCGTCGAGGGACTTATCGTGCTGGTCGCTGCGATCTTTTGCTCGACGAAATTGTTGAATCATGAGATTTCGACCGGCGAAGAAGGTGACTGCTCCCATCGATAACTCACAACGGATGGCTGCGAGAGTAGCGGGGTTAAGTGGCTTGTTTTCTGTGGCGATCGTGATTTTCGCAAATTACGTCCTGCTCGGTCCCCTCATCGTCCCGGGCGATGCTGCGGAAACGGCCAGGCACCTTGCCGCCCATCAAACCCAAGTCCGAGTCGCGTTGACGTGCTTCCTCGGTTATAGCGCAAGCGTTGTCGTTTTATTAACAGCGCTCTACCTGATTCTTAAACCGGTAAATCGTAGTCTGGCCCTGGTCGGGGCACTCTTCCGGCTGGTCTTTGCATTGCTGTGGCTTCTCACGACGCTGAATATCCTCAGTGCGCTGCGATTCTTGGGGAGCGCTAGTTACTTGCAAGTCTTTGAGGTAGATCGATTGCAAGCGTTGGCCAGGCTAAATATTGCATCAAATTTCGATGACTACTATGCTGGCCTGCCATTTTTCGGATTGGCCGCGACTGTTTGCAGCTATCTATGGCTCAAGTCCAGGTATATTCCCAGAGCGTTGGCTGCCTTCGGTCTCGTCTCTTCTGCATGGTGCGTGATCTGTGCCTTTGCCTTCCTTATTTTCCCAAACTTCGACAAAGCAGTTAACGCCTATTGGTTCGACACGCCAATGACGCTCTTCGAAATAGTAGTGAGCGTTTGGCTTCTGGTTAAAGGGATTACTGGCACAACCAGCTAACCAGCCGCTGACCGCAAGGACCGGTGTTGCCGACGACAATTAGCGGCAGGAGGATGAAAGTCTGGCTGGTGTTTGATCTGCGATCTGATAGAACCGCGAAATGATCTGGATATGCAGGTGGATGGCGGCGACTGGATGCGGTCACTTAACGATTGGACGCGCGAGCGTACTTTTAGCGTCGACGATAACGCTCGTCCTGGTCAGTTGCCGTTCGAGCAACCAGGAGCAGATGCCAGCCGACGAGGCGCAATTCATCTCGAAAGTGAATTCGTTCGTCTCGAATTACAATTCCGCTTCGAATAAGCTGGAGAAATCGGGCGTACGAGCTGCACGCGGCGAGGAATTGCGCAAGGCAATGCCGAACATGAACTTCGCGGGCTGGGTCGGCACTCTTAAAGAGATCGAGACGACTCCGACGGGCGAGACCGCCATTGCGGTTCAGCTTCCGGGGTCGACCATTACCGTGCGAACGTTGAACAAAAAGTTCGCCGACGCCACCGTGCATACGCTGATCGAAGCCGATTCGCCGCTCGCTGGCCGGGTGGGCGCTTTGGCAAGAGGCGACAAAATCAATTTCGACGGCAGTTTTGTGCTCGACGGAATCGACTGGGTCAAAGAGCTGAGCGCAAACGAGTCGGATTCGATGACAAAACCCGAGTACCTGGTTCAATTCAAAGACATCGTTGAGAAAAATCACTAGCAATATTGATTTTGACTAAAGGCAAGTAGTTCCAGTCAGCCATGGCCTGAGCCCGATATGCTGGTAGTATTCTCGTTAGGCTTTAAAGCGTTGGAGAAATAACTATGAATATTTCCCTGGTCGGTCTCACATTGCACGTGGCGGATGTGGAGCGCTCACTGCGCTTCTACAAGCGACTTCCAGACACTTCAATTCTATTTCATATGCCGGCAAAATTTGCGCTGCTCAAAGTGGGCGATGGACGCCTCGGGCTACTTCAGGATCAGAAACGGCCCTTTCATGTCGAGATCGATTGTCAGGATCTGGATGCAACGTGCGTTTTACTCAAGGAGTCAGGGTTTCAGCCGGATGGTCCAACCACGCGAGGATGGGGAGAAAGAGATGCACTGGTAACTGACCCTGATGGCAACCTTGTTGAATTTGGCCAGGCGCATGGACCGAAGATGTGAGCTTCGCGATGCCTACTGTTACCTCATCAGGCCTCGTCAGGACACGGCGGATGATAGTGCTGGGTGTCTGGCTCTTTGCTGCTTTAGCAGTTAGCGGCGCTGAAACTGACACGGGCCAGACGTTGGATATAACTGTTCCTCCATCCGAGGCTGACATTCATAACCTTCTGGCTGAACGAGTCGGAACTCAGGAGAACGACGTTGGCATCGTTGTCGGCCTGATTGGACCGCAAGGCCGGAAAATCATCTCTTTCGGCCATCGAAACGCGGGGGATCCGCGAGCGCTGGATGGCGACACCGTTTTTGAGATTGGCTCGGTTACGAAGGCCTTTACCGCTCTGTTGCTCGCCGACATGGTGGAAAGGAATGAAGTCGCATTGACGGACCCGGCCGCGAAATATCTACCGGCCGACATTAAGGTTCCGAATCGGAACGGGCGTTCGATCTCTCTAGTCGATCTGGCAACCCATACATCGAGTCTTCCATTTATGCCGACGAACGCGCCACCGCTGAACGAGCCGGCCGCTGCAAAATATTCCGCGGCCGACCTCAAACAGTATGTGGCCGGCTATCAACTGACGCGCGACATTGGAACGGAGTGGGAGTACTCAAACATTGGCTACTGGGTGTTAAGCGAAGCCCTTTCATCGCGTGCCAGGATGGGTTACGAGGATCTCCTGCGCGGGCGCATCATTGT
>DASPUI010000138.1:0-5313 GCA_035622995.1 Chthoniobacterales bacterium | reverse complement strand
GCAATGCAAACGCCTGGTATGCGGATCGTAGGTGAGCTTCCAAAACTGAATTTCCACGCTCGGGTTTTTATCCTCCTTCTCCGACCGCAGCGGTGACGCTACCATCACGCGGTAGGCTTTGTCTTCTGCACTCACCGGATTGCCATCACCATTGACGCGCAAAACCGGCCGGCGCTGAAACGCCGGTATCCAGTTCTCATTCCCGATCTGCGTTGCGGCACGCAGAAAATTTTTCCGAGTTGGATACTCCAAAGCGCGACTCAATAAATCCTCGTCCTCAGGGGTGAGCTGGACGAGCGGGTCGCGGTTTCCGTCGGAATGGACCAGGAAAATCTTGGCGTACCGGTTGGCAAGTTCATCCGCGGCCGCGAACATACCCATACCTCCGCCTTTCCAGGTGGACAATCCGTAGTGTGTACTGAGATAAACCTGCCGCCCGACGATGGCCAGCGCAGCGCAGGGAACGCAAAGGGTTAAAAGCCATCTCCAAACTGCTGATCGAATGATCATAACTCGTGATTTCGGCGAATCTACGGAGAGATCAATCAAAACTACAGCAAATCTCATCAAGTTTTGATGTTTGCATCCGAACGTACAGCAAAAAGACCGGCGCAATAAGCATGCGCCGGTCTTTCAAATTACAGGCCTAACGAACGGATGGTTTAGTGTCCGAACAAACCGAAACTGCCGAAGTTGTAGTTTACACCAACCCGGAACGAATAGAGCTCGTCACCGAACGTGTACTTTTGCGCGCCACCATAAGTGCTCCAGTAACTATCTGCCAGGTACTTTGGATCCTGCTGATCTTCGGCCAGCCAAGTGTACAGACCTTCCGCTTTAATACTCCAGTGGCAATTGAGCCGGTACTCCATTCCAACGCCGCCGATCAGACCCCAGCGCCAGTCATTGCCATTCCACCACATATCGTAATAACCGTCCTCATCCGAGGTGTAATAGGCAGCGTATTCCTTCCATTCACCATGCACGAAAGCCGCGCCACCGGTCATGTAGATCAGCGCTTTATTGTCGAGCAACGAAATACCGACGCGAGCCCGGACTGATCCTTGAAAATCAACTCTGGCTTTGTCGTACCAGCCCCAGTTTTCCGGGCGCGAAGTTTCATACGTGCCGTAAAGGCGAGCTTTGTTGATGCTGTTGCCGCTGTAATCAGCGTCCGCCTCGATGCCAAGCACTAAATCTTTCCATTGATAGTTGAAGCCAATCTGACCGCCGATTACGCCATTAACGTTGTCCCAGGTGGCGGTCCCGCCTTGCTGGATTTCGTAGTAACCCTCATACCCGGCATAATCGTTGTCGGTGAATCGAGATTGCTGCCAACCGACGCCACCGTTAACACCGACGTAGAAGCCGGTCCAATCGCAAGGCGGTGGAGCAGGCGCAACATTTTTCTCCACCGGCATCGGGCCGGCGTTGCACAGCGTAACCGCCGCAAACACGAACACTAAACCCAAGAAATATTTGGTTAAGGATTTCTTCATAAGTGCGTAGATTGCGAGTTCATTGAGCAGGCGTCAAGGGGGAAAATTAAGATTTTCCCCGGCAATTTGATGCCGGTGGGCGACCAGCCCTAACGAGACCTGTTTGTCGCGGGTGCAAAAAGGGACCGCGATTCGAACGAAAATGCGCTTCCGAACGATTCGGCAAATTTGCAAACGGCACGCCGCGCCTCATAATAAACGCGCATTTCGGCGCCACCGGTTGCGCTGATTCTCTGGAAGGGTGGCTGAGTCCGGTTTAAGGCACTCGACTCGAAATCGAGCGTGGGGCAACCCACCGTGGGTTCGAATCCCACCCCTTCCGCCAGCTCGCTGGCTGATTTAAACCGACCAGCCTTCGAGAGTCCTGAGCGGACTTTTGCAATTCAGAAAATGTTACAATTAAACTCTTGATTTGAGTCCGTTCTGCACCGCATATTGTATATCCGCCGAACGGCTCATCTATTACTTGTTATTCGCCAGAATTCACAGGTTATTAGCTGGGCTCTTCGCAGGTATTTACCAGCCGTTCACAACCTTTAACCGGACCGCCTAGCCATGATTCAACTTAAACCTGGGATTTCGCCCTCCGCTTTGAACAAGTCGTCGCGCAAGTCAACCGATCGTAGAACAGCTCGATCGGCCAAAAAGAAAAACGGCGGCTTGCGTTTCGAGCGGGTGTTCAGCGACCCGGCACTCGCGCCGTTCGATCAAATCGAATGGGAGCGACGCACTGCGGAGATTACGGACGACGGCGGCAAAGTAATTTTCAAACAGGAGAACATCGAGGTTCCAAAAGGCTGGAGCGCGTTGGCGACGAAAATCGCCGTCTCGAAGTATTTTTACGGCGATATCGCGCACGGCACCGATCCGCGCAAAGGCGGCCGCGAGACTTCGGTGCGCCAACTCGTTCATCGCGTCACGCGCACGATCACGGATTGGGGAATCGCGGACGGCTATTTCGCAGACCAGGAAGCCGCGGATATTTTTTATGACGAATTGACCTGGCTTTGCGTGAATCAACACGGCGCGTTCAACTCGCCGGTCTGGTTTAACGTCGGTTTGTATCATCAATACGGGATCGGCAAGGACGCCGGCGCAGGAAATTACTTTTATAATCGCGAAACCGGCTTGGCCGAGCGCGCGCCGACCCAATACGAATATCCGCAGGGCAGCGCCTGCTTCATCCAGGACGTGGACGACACCATGGAAGACATCATGCGTCTCGCGACCAGCGAAGCGATGCTCTTCAAGTACGGCAGCGGCACTGGGACCGATCTCTCCACCCTCCGGTCGACGCGTGAAAAATTGAGCGGCGGCGGCAAGCCGAGCGGACCGTTGTCGTTCCTGAAAGTTTACGATCAGGTGGCCAACGTAGTGAAGAGCGGCGGCAAGACGCGGCGCGCGGCCAAGATGAACACATTAAAAGATTGGCACCCCGACATTGAGGAGTTCATCGATGCGAAACAAAGGGAAGAGAAAAAAGCGTGGGCGTTGATCGAGCAAGGTTACGACGGCAGTTACAACGGCGACGCCTACGGCTCGGTCATGTACCAAAATGAAAATCTGAGCGCGCGCGTGAGCGACGAATTCATGGAAGCAGCGCTGGAGGGCCGCGAATGGTGGACCCGCCGCGTAACCGATGGCGAACCGTGCGAATGCAAGAATGCGCGCACGCTCCTGCGAAAAATTGCGGAAGGCACGCACGTCTGTGGCGATCCCGGAATTCAGTTCGATACCACCATTCACAAATGGCACACCTGCAAAGGCACTGACCGCCAGAATTCGACTAATCCGTGCAGCGAATATCTTTTTCTCGACAATACCGCCTGCAATCTCGCGTCGCTGAATTTAATGAAATTCAAAACCGTAGACGGCGTGTTCGATCTCCAGCGATTCAAAGCGGCGGTGCGCGTTTTCATCACCGCCCAGGAAATCATTGTCGATAACGCGAGTTATCCGATCAAGGAAATCGCCGAGAACTCGCACATTTTCCGCACGCTCGGGCTTGGTTACGCCAATCTCGGATCGCTGATCATGAGCTACGGTTACGGCTACGACAGCGTGGAAGGGCGCGCTTTGTGTGGCGCGGTCACGTCCATCATGACCGGCGAAGCCTACGAACAAAGTGCGCGGATGGCTCAAACGATGGGCGCGTTTCCCGGTTACAAAGATGCGCGCTGCAGCGGCGTAGCGAAACCGGTTTCGAAGAGCAACGTGGCACCAATGCTCGAAGTCATCGATCTGCACAAATGCGCGGTGAACGACATTCCGGACGTGGATGAATTCGGTTATCTAAAAAAGGAAGCGACGAAAACCTGGAAACGCGCGGCTGAGCTCGGCAAACGTCACGGTTATCGCAATGCGCAGGTCACCGTTCTTGCGCCGACCGGCACGATCAGTTTCCTGATGGATTGCGACACCACCGGGATCGAGCCGGACATCGCCCTGGTGAAATACAAACTGCTGGCCGGCGGCGGCATGTTGAAAATTGTCAATCAAACGGTCAAACCGGCGCTGGAAAAACTCGGATACAATTCGGAAGAGATCGATCGCATCATCGCGCACATCGACGCATTCGACACCATCGAGGATGTGCTCGATTCCGACGGCTCAACCATTTCTTCGGGATTGAAGCCGGAGCATTTATCGATCTTTGATTGCGCGTTCAAACCGTTCAAAGGCGAGCGGTCTCTTAATTATATGGCGCATCTCCGAATGATGGCGGCCGCGCAACCGTTTTTGAGCGGCGCGATCTCCAAGACGGTCAATCTGCCCGAAGCGGCGACAGTGGACGACATCATGAACAGCTATATCGAAGGCTGGCGACTCGGTTTGAAATCGATCGCGATTTACCGCGAAGGCTCCAAACGATCCGCGCCCCTCAACACCCGCAAAACGCGCGATATGGGCGGGGCCGACAATGGTGAAGTTGCCCTCGACATCACGGTCGAACGCGACGATTTCCAGAAACGCGTCCTCCAGCTGGAAGAAGAATTGTCGATGTTGCGAGGCAAAGTGGACAAACCAATCCGGCACCGCATGCCCGACACGCGGATGTCGTTAACGCATCGGTTCGAGATCGCCGGGCATGAAGGGTACATCACCGTCGGTTTGTACGAGGACAATCAACCGGGCGAACTTTTCATCACCATGTCGAAAGAAGGCAGCACCATCGGCGGTTTAATGGACACCGTCGGCACGCTCACTTCGATCGCGTTGCAATATGGCGTGCCGCTGGAGTCGCTAGTCAAAAAATTCGCTTATCAGCGGTTCGAGCCGAGCGGGTTCACCAAGAATCCCGATATTCGCAACGCCACCAGCATCACCGATTACGTCTTTCGCTGGCTCGCCTGCCAATTCATCAAAGGCTACAAGGAAGCGACCTCGCCCGGTCGGGGACAACCGGAGCTGCCGTTGAAGGAGATTCCCGAGATGGAAAAGAAAGCGCTCAACCGTCCGGTGTCGGATCTGGCGCGGACTGGCGAAAAAGAAATTCTGGATGTGATCACCAATGATTGCCCGAACGAAGGCGAACCGCGTGTTGTCACCAACGGCCAGAGCCACGCCGACCGGGTCCAGGAAGCGCTTGGCAACATGTTCATGGACATTGTTTGCTCCCACTGCGGGTCCGACAAAGTCATTCGGGCCGGCGCCTGCGGCGTCTGTACCGAATGCGGCACCAGCCAGGGCTGTAGCTGATTGTTTCTCTCAGCTCGTCGCAATTTTATTTCCTGCTTCGAGCATGCGGACGCGTTTGTCGATGTAGGGGAGCCGAATCATCACAACCAAACCCTTGCCTTGATCGCTTTGAATC
>DASPUI010000137.1:0-13720 GCA_035622995.1 Chthoniobacterales bacterium | reverse complement strand
GGCGCATAGAAGCCTGGCGTTCCAGAACAAATAACGCCTTGCCGCGTGATAGGGCAAAAATCGCCCAGTTCTTCACAAGATTAGCGAAGCACCATGCACTGTTCGTGTCTATGAATCTCGCAGAGCCAAAAATATGAAAGCGCGCGAACAGAATGAATTGTTTTCGGAAACGACCGTGACTCCACGATCGGAATCTTTTCATCTGCGACTTCCGGTCGGCCCGGTGACGCTGACCGGCGATTTGGAGATCCCGGAAGACGCGATCGGTTTGGTTTTGTTCGCGCACGGCAGCGGGAGCAGCCGCCTGAGTGTCCGAAACCAAGCCGTGGCAGAGGCTCTGCGCGAGTCAGGCATCGCGACGTTGCTATTCGATCTGTTAACGCCGGATGAGGAAATTGAGGATGCATACACTGGCCATCTCCGATTCGATATCGGACTCCTGAGCCGGCGGCTGGCGATTGTGACAAAGGAAATCGCCGACGATCCGCGTTGTCGATTTTTTGGGATTGGATATTTCGGCGCAAGCACCGGCGGCGCGGCAGCCCTTATCGCGGCGGCGGCGCTCACATCTAATATAGATGCGGTGGTTTCGCGCGGCGGAAGGCCGGACCTTGCCGGCGAGGCGCTGAAACAGGTCAAAGCTCCGACGCTGCTGATTGTTGGTGAGCGCGATGAGGAGGTATTGCGTTTGAATGAGCGCGCCTACAAACAACTCACTTGTGAAAAGTCTATGGCGATAGTTCCGCACGCAACTCATTTGTTCGCAGAACCGGGCGCACTCGAAGAAGTGGCACGCCTGGCGGCGAGTTGGTTCGGGAAACATCTGAAAGAACGAAAATGACTACCCAATTCAAAAATCGTGCAGAAGCCGGTCACGCTCTGGCGACGAAATTAACCAGATTCGCCAATCGTTCCGATGTGCTGGTGCTTGCATTGCCTCGTGGTGGCGTGCCGGTCGCGGCGGAAGTGGCGAAAAGCCTGAATGCACCACTGGACGTCTTCGTCGTGCGCAAGCTTGGATTGCCATATCATCCCGAGCTTGCGATGGGGGCGATCGCTTCCGGCGGAGTGCGCGTAATCAATCGGGACGTGGTGGAGGGGCTCCGAATTTCTCAGTTGGTCATCGACACAGTCGCGGCACAGGAACAGGAAGAACTCGCGCGCCGCCAACGCGCTTATCGAGACGACCTTCCCTCGCCGCAGGTGAAAGGCAAAACGATCATTCTGGTGGATGACGGAATCGCCACCGGATCGACCATGATTGCGGCCGTGTTGGCATTGCGACAGTTGGGAGCCGCTCGTATCGTCGCGGCTGCGCCGGTTATCCCTCGATCAACGTTCGATCAAATGCACCATGCTGCCGATGAAGTCGCAACGGTGATCGCGCCGGAGGAGTTCCACGGCGTCGGCCAGTGGTATGAGAATTTTTCGCAAACGACAGACGATGAAGTGCGCTCCCTTCTCGCCCAAACGAATCATCACGCGCCAGCTGCCGCTGCGTAGGACAGGCAAAACAGTTTGGAGGGCGGAATGAGCTATCAACTGCGACTCGACCAGTCTCTCGGCGAAAATCTTCGCCGCATTTTCTCCAGACAAATTGAAGGTGCGCTCGCAGTTGCCAACGGTGAACGGGAACCAAACGACACTGCGGTACATGCAATGCGGAAGCATCTTAAAAAGGCACGCGCCGTTCTTCAGCTGATTCGCAGGGAAATCGGTGATGACTGCTTTCGGCGACAGGATCACCGTCTGCGGGATGTAGGCCGTCTGACCACAGAAATTCGAGATGCCGAAGTGCGGTTGCAGACCATTCGGCAAATTGAAAATACGATTCATCGGCGCCACAATGCTTCGTATCGCAGGATCGAAAGCCTTCTGGCGTTTGAGCTGGAAAATTTTGCCGCCGCCCTTGGGGGATGGGAAAAACGAGCAACTCTGCTGCTCGATAAAGCGCGCAAAGCGATTAACGAGTGGTCCATCGATGATTACGATCGCAAGCAACTGTGGCGAGCATTGCGGTTTACTTACAGGTGCGGCCGAAAGGCTTTCAGAGCGGTCCAGGCAAAGCCGACCACCGCGAACTTTCATGAACTGCGCAAACAAGTGAAACGACTTGGATATCAGGTGCGACTCCTTCGACCCTTAAATCAGATTGTTATTGGAGCTTTGAGCGACGAATTAACCGGTCTGGGCGATTTGTTGGGGCGGGTGCACGATCTGACCTTTCTCGCTGACCGGCTACGCCCGGAACGGCGCGAACCGAACTGGCGAAAGCAGGATGATGAACTGTTGGCCGCAATCGAGAATAGCCAGGCGGAGCTGCAACGCGACGCGGCCGAGTTAACAGAGAGATTCTTCGCGGAACGTCCGTCTGAATTCGGACGCCTGATCAAGAAGCGGTTCGAAGACGCACGACATGCGGAATCAGCCTCGATAGCGAGGGAGTTGGCCTCTGCCTAGCAGCGCCAGCTCGTTCGAGATCGGGCTAGCGCCCGATTTAGGTACACTTTCGATGGCAAAAAATGCTCGTTTTTTAGCAACAGACGCCGCGAACAATTGGGCCGAACACGGCAATTCTTTTATATGAAAACAATTGTCGAAGAACGCGGACCAGCGCCATCGCCTGAACGTCAATCATTTGCCGTATCGACGACCGCGAGCGTTGGAGTGCACGCCAACCTCAAAACCATTCTCGTGCCACTGGATTTTTCGCGTCCTGCCACGGAAGCCCTCGATTATGCCACCGAGCTGGCAAAACCGTTCACCGCGCGGATCCATTTAGTCTATGTTCAAACACCGGACGAAGCCTGCGATGTGCCGGCGGCGGGTCATCTCATGCGCGAGTGCGCGGAATCCGTCACGTTCTTACGCGAAAAATTGTCGGCAATTCGCCAGGGGTCCCAGCAATTCTGGCCAGAAAACTGCCATATCCGGACTGGCCGCGCTCACGAGGAAATTTGCGAGCTCGCACGCGAACTTCCCGTTGACTTGATCGTTATCGCCTCGCGCGGAAACAAGGGATTGAAACGCGTCGTTCTCGGCAGCACGGCTGAACGAGTGGCCCGGTTTTCACCCTGCCCCGTTTTGGTTGTTCGCAAACGCAAGGACCGAAGCCGTGTTCCCCTTGGTCTTGGGTCAGCACCGAAAGGATTGGCCATTCGCAAAATTCTGGCGCCGGTTGATTTCTCGCAATGCAGCATGGCCGGCGCAATGTATGCCGCATTTCTGAGCAGGACATTAAAAGCAAAATTGTGTTTGTTTCACGTGATTCAGTCCCCTGCCCCAATCGTGATGAATCGGCCGGAAACGAGTTTTCCCAATGGCACAAATCTTAACCTCGCGAATGCCCGGCTCGACATGGAAGCGTTTAGCAAACTCGGCTTTTTGCAAAAGGTGGAACCCGCCATCGAAATCCGTACCGGTCGTCCAGTTGACGAAATCTGCAGGGAAGCAAGCCAGTCCGATGTCGATCTGGTCGTTATTTCGACCCACGGTCGCACCGGATTTGAGCGCGCGACCATAGGAAGCGTGGCCGAACAGGTTGCTCGTTACGCTGAATGTCCGGTGCTGATCGTTCCCAGTCGTTGTTCCAATTATTGAATGAGGAATGTCTATGCCAAAGCCCGTTGTCGATCTGGTCAGTGAAAAAGCAGAAGCGCTGGTCGGTTCGCCTAACGACTTTGATTCGCTAGTCGATCTGATCGGCGATGCCCGATTCGTCCTAATCGGCGAAGCGAGTCACGGCACGCACGAGTTTTACCGGGTGCGCGCCCAGATTTCGAAAATCCTGATTGCGCAGCGCGGATTCAATGCAGTGGCGGTGGAAGCGGATTGGCCGGACGCCTATCGCGTGAACCGATTTGTTCGCGGCGTTGGTACCGATAGCGATGGCGTGGAAGCGTTGTCCGGTTTCGAGCGTTTTCCGCAATGGATGTGGCGCAATGCCGATGTACTCGACTTCATCGGCTGGTTACGGGAACACAATGACGAGCAAGTTTTCGCAGACCGAAAATGCGGATTTTACGGTCTCGATCTTTACAGCCTGCACGCGTCGATCGAAGCCGTCCTCGGTTACTTAAGCAAAGTTGATCCTGAGGCGGCCAAGCGGGCGCGACACCACTACAGTTGCTTCGAACACTTCGGCAAGGATATCACCAGATACGGTTATGCGGCCGGTTTCCGCCTGACGCCGAGCTGCGAAGAAGCGGTGGTCAAAAACCTGGTCGATCTTCGCCGCAAAGCGATGGATTATCTGCAGCGCGACGGTCAGGTCGCAGCGGACGCTTATTTTTGTGCTGAACAAAACGCGCTGGTAGTGCGAAACGCCGAGGAATATTATCGGAATATGTTTCGCCGCGAAGTTTCTTCCTGGAATTTGCGCGATAGCCACATGATGGAATCGCTTGTTCGATTAACGAACCATCTCGGCAGGCCGGATGCGCCGGCAAAGGTGATCGTTTGGGCGCACAATTCGCATCTCGGCG
The DNA here is from genome assembly GCA_035622995.1 of Chthoniobacterales bacterium. Classification (GTDB taxonomy): domain Bacteria; phylum Verrucomicrobiota; class Verrucomicrobiia; order Chthoniobacterales; family UBA10450; genus DASPUI01. Next base: position 9,236 of record DASPUI010000137.1, on the reverse strand, counting down.
ACGCCCGCGCGACGCAAATGGGCGAGCGCGGCGAGCTCAATCTTGGTCAGCTGGCGCGCGAACATTTCGGCGAACAGGCTGTCTCGATTGGCTTCACAACCTATGATGGAACGGTCACGGCAGCCTCAGACTGGGACGGGCCGGCGGAACGCAAGAATGTGCGACCGGCGCATTTCGAAAGCTACGAATCGCTATTTCACGAGGTCGATGTGCCGAATTTTTCTTTGAATTTTCGGGACGATGTCGATCTGACTGCGCCCTTGCGGGCGGCGCGACGCGAACGCGCGATCGGTGTGATTTACCGTCCTGACACGGAATTGGTCAGTCATTATTTTTACGCGCGATTACCGGATCAGTTTGATGCAGTGTTGCATTATGATCACACGCGCGCAGTGGAGCCGCTTGAACGCACAACCGAATGGCAGGCTGGCGAAGTTGAAGAAACTTTTCCGAGCGGACTGTAAACTCGTTGTGTCCGCGCTAAGACAATGCGGTTTTGCTCTGGCTGCGCTGGTCGTTCCGACGCTGGCACAACCTTCTCCGGAGCAAAACAATCAACTCCCGTCACAAGCGAAGCCGGTCCAGGGCGTGGCCATGCCGGTCCCGAAGGAAATATTCCGTTCTCTGGATCAATTCCGGGATGCCAACTGGCATGCTGTCCAGCGTCCCGAGATCGTCCGTTGGAAGTCGCATGGAGACGAAGAGCAGATCGCGACACTGCTCGGAGTTGTCATCGCCGAAGGTTTCATCGCAATGGAGGCGGAGGATTCGAGCGAAGTAAAAAGTGTCGGCCACACCGTGTTGACATTGGCGCGAGGACTCGGCGTCGAACAGCGCCCTCTTCGACGGAGTCGCAGCATCATGGAGCATGCGGACAAGAACGAATGGGCGGCTGCGCGAAAAGAATGGGACGGCGTGCTGTCGGATCTCGAGAGCGGAATGATTGAAATCAAAAGCACACAGCTTTCGCAGCTGGTAAGTCTCGGCGGATGGTTGCGCGGCACCGATGCGCTTTGCGCGCTCGTGCTGCAAAATTATTCACCCGAGCGCTCCGAACTTATTCGTCAGCCAGCCCTGATCGATTATTTGGAAAAACAACTTCTGGCAACGAATGGAGACATTCAGGGCCGTCCGCTCGTTGCAAAGATGGTTGAGGGCATACGGAGAATTCGGACGCTGATCGGGACCGACAACGGACCTCTGCCGGAAGAAACGGTTCGGGAGATTCATGGCATTTGCGAGGAGCTCGTTCGGCTTTCGTCCCGAAGGCCGGCTGAACTCTCAACTTGAAATCGCACAAGAGACCGCATCATCGAATCGAAGTTTCCGTCGATCGAGTCGAGCAATTGTTCAATTCGATGGATCCGTCGCCCTTTCACGAGAAGGACCTCGATCATGATGCGGAAGAATTTATCGTTGGCTGGGCGCGTGAATTTCCGCGCCGCGATCCGCTTTCGTTAGTTGTTCACGTGAATGAATCTCGTGAAGATGCTCAGCATCTGGTGGAGACGGCGGTCCATAATTACTTCGCCTATCGGGCAAAACTGACTCGCTTCGAATTCCGCCATCTTCTGAAACAGGGCCGTCTCAGTCTGGTTATCGGACTCGCCTTTCTCGCCTTCTGCTTGTTAACGGGCGAACTCCTTTTGCGTCATCGGTCGGGAACTTTGCCGACTTTGTTGCGCCAAAGCCTGACCATCGCGGGTTGGGTTGCTATGTGGCGGCCAATGCAGATTTTTCTTTACGACTGGTGGCCGCTTCGACGCACCGGCAAGCTATACGAAAAGATGAGCCGCATGCATGTCGAGGTAAAGAAACCCTGTCCGTGAAGGCTGTCGAAACTGCGCCAAGTCACCGGGGAACCACGCGTGGAAAACAGTGACTGATTTAAGTTGGGGTGCCCGCGGGTCCTGTCCGCAATAATCGCAGTCCATTCAAAATGACGAGCACCGTGCTGCCTTCGTGTCCGATCACGCCCATGGTGAGATTGATTTTCTCAGCCAGGGCCGAAACGATGAGGAGGAGAATGACGCCCAGAGAAAAAGCAATGTTTTGCCGAATAATTGAGCGCGCTCGCCGGCTCAGACGAAATGCTTCTTCAACATTGTCGATTTTGTCATGCATCAAAACTACGTCTGCCTGTTCCAGCGCGGCGTCGGAACCGCGCGCGCCCATCCCGATTGAAACATCCGCCGCAGTCAGGCTCGGCGCGTCATTGATGCCGTCGCCGACCATCGCGACTTTTCCACCGGTGGCCCGCCAGTTGCGAATGCATTGCAATTTGGCTTCTGGGCTCAATTCCGCTCGCACGTCAGTGATCCCAACAGAATCAGCAACCATCGCAGCTGGGCCAGGCCGATCCCCTGTCAGGAGCGTAACCGCCAGACCCGAGCGTTTCAGGAAATCGATGACCCGCTTCGCGGCTGGACGGATTTCATCGCGGAGATAAATCGTTCCGAAGGCATGCCGGCCGGCAATCCACACTTCGGCGTCGTTCGTCGCTGTAACCAAAGGGCATGCAATCCCTCGATCGCGCAAAAAGTGGCGACTGCCGACGAAAGTCCGCTCCCCGTTCACTGTCGCCTCCATTCCAAGACCGGCAACATTCAGAAAATCCTCTGCGGCAATTGTGGGAACATTTCGCTTCTTTGTCTCGGCAACGATCGCCCGCGCCAGCGGGTGGGTGGAGAACTGCGCAACTGAACCCGCCATTTGCAAAACCCGATCTTCGGAATACGAACCAAACGCGGTGATCCTTGCGACGACAAGCGATCCCTTCGTGAGAGTGCCGGTTTTATCGAACGCGAATTGTGTTGCGCCCGCCAGGTCTTCAATTGCGACACCGCCGCGAAACAAAATGCCGCGGCGCGCGCCGGCGGCGATCGCGACAAGGATTGCTGAAGGGATCGATAACACCAGCGCGCAAGGCGACGCCACCACCAGCACGGTCATCGCTCGATAGAGCGCGCTCGCCAGCGGCCGGTGCTGCGCAAACAGAACGGCAAAGACCACGACGCCAAGGGAAAGGGCAAACCAAGTATAGTAACGGCTGAAAGAGTCAGTGAAGCGCTGCGCCGGAGCTTTCTGCCGTTGAGCTTGTTCGATCAACGCGAGAATGCGATTGAGTGCGCTCTGCCCGAGTTCACGCGTCGCGCGAATAACGCATTGGCCGTCCAGGTTGAGCGTGCCGCCGCTGACCGCGTCTTCGATTCGCTTTGTGACCGGAATGCTCTCGCCGGTCAGAGCCGATTCATCAGCTGAAGTCGAGCCGTCAATAATGACGCCGTCGACCGGAAACAGTTCGCCCGGCTTTACCAGCAACTCATCACCGTGAACGACTTCTTCGACCAGAACTTCGCTCCAACCGCCGCCCACACGACGCAACGCCTGTTTTGGCGCCACTTTCAAGAGCGATTCGATCGACTGGCGCGTGCGATGATTTGCGAATCGTTCCAGGCCGTTACTTAGCGAAAACAAGAAAAGCAACGTGGCGCCTTCAGTCCACGCATTTACGAGCAGAGCACCAACTGCGACTGCGATCATCAGAAACTGGATGTCGATCTTGCTTCGCTTGAGCGCTGCCCAGAAATCCTGGGTCGCAAAAAAGCCTCCGCTCAGGTATGCGATCGTGAAACAAACACCCCCAATGGCGGCGCTGAATCCGCCGCGTTCCAGAAAAAAGCCGCTTAGCGTGGTCACACCGCAAATTCCGGCGAGCGAAAGCATTACCCGGTGATCGCGCATAACCTGGCGCGGGAACGGGCGATTGCGCCAGGCCGGCAAAGCAACGCGCTTCCAAATCACCTGCGGCTCGTTTGCTGGGTGGGCGCGATGAAACTCGTTGGTGTCTTTGTCAATCTTGTGCAAATGCACAAATGGCGAATCACCGTCCGGCTCCACCGCCACATCCCATTCTCCGGCCAGCTCACGTCGGACCGCCGACTCGATTTGCTCAAGGGTCGTGTTCGATGGCGTTTCGTAGAATCCAATCGCCACGCCGTGATTGGACGCATTCAGGCGAACTTGTTTCACTTCGGGATGCTCTTCGATAAGACGTGCCACCCGGGACCAGGTACTTCCATTGCGACGGCTGCGCTTGGTCTTCATTAGTAGAAAAATGCCTGAGCCGAGACATGCCTTCTTCGCAGGAATTGCGATTCCCTGCGCATCTCTTGGTCCGATGCATTAGCTGGAGACAAAAAACAGCTGCTCTTTGGCAAGGAACGAAGAGCTGCTGCCCATTGGCTGGATCATTTTTCACGCATAAATTGGTATCCGCGTAATGGAGGACATCAATCGTGCAAACAATGAAAGCCAACGTTTTCCGGGGCAAAAACCAGATCGGCATCGAAGAATTGCCGCGACCAAGCGCAGCCGCAGGCGAGGCGGTGATCAAAATTACTCTCACCACGATTTGCGGCACCGACATTCATATTTTACGTGGCGAATATCCGGTCAAGCCAGGTCTTGTGATCGGTCACGAGCCGGTCGGAGTGATCGAAGAGCTGGGTGAAGGCGTAACCGGTTACAACCTTGGGGATCGCGTATTAGTCGGCGCGATTACTCCGTGCGGTCAATGCCGCGCCTGTTTATCTGCGCAATGGGCGCAATGCGGACATGGCAATGACGTCGAAGCAATTGGCGGCTGGCGTTTTGGCAATACGATCAATGGAGCGCAGGCGGAATATTTGCTGGTCCCGAACGCGCAGGCGAATCTGGCCAAAATTCCGATTGAGCTTAGCGACGAGCAAGTCGTGTTGCTGGCTGATATCGCATCAACTGGTTTCAGCGGCGCCGAATCGGCCAATATTCGAATCGGCGACACGGTGGCCGTCTTCGCACAAGGGCCGATCGGTCTTTGCTCGACCGCCGGCGCAAAACTGATGGGCGCATCGTTCATTATCGGAGTGGAGACTGATCCGGTCCGGACAAAAATGGCAAAACGAATGGGCGCTGATGTTGTGCTCGATCCAAAACAATGTGACGTCGTCGCCGAAATAAAAAAACTTACCAGCGGTGGCGCCGATGTCGCGATCGAAGCGCTCGGTCTTCAGGAAACTTTCGGAAATTGCCTGCGTTGTCTGCGCGCGGGCGGGACGCTCAGCAGTCTCGGCGTTTATTCTGGAAAACTTCAAGTGCCGTACGATGCGTTTGCGGCCGGCTTGGGCGACTACAAAATCGTGACGACACTTTGTCCCGGTGGGAAGGAACGCATGCGCCGGTTGATGTCGACGGTGCAAACAGGGCGTTTTGATCCGACACCGCTGCTCACCCACAGCTTTAGACTGGACCAGATTGTCGAAGCCTACGATCTGTTCGGTTCGCGGCGCGACGGAGTCTTGAAAGTTGCTATTCGACCCTGAAGAATAGAAAATCGATGTCGATCGAAACTCTGGAACCGGCCACCGCGGTCCAAACAGTGTGCGCCATTCTGGAAATGGAGAAAGTTCTGGTCGGAAATTGAGACACGGGCAAAATCAGCCGGTTCTGAGCGAGATGTTGGCGCCGCGCAGCATCGCGCTCATCGGGGCAACGGAGAAGCGCGAGAGCGTGGGTCGCGCGCTGATGGAAAACTTGCAGCCCTTTGCTGGTCGATTGTTTCCGGTAAATCCAAATCGGTCCACAGTTCTCGGCCAGAAGACGTTCCGGACAATCGGCGAACTCGGGGAGCCGGTTGATCTTGCCGTCATCGCAACGCCGGCCGTCACCGTACCCGGAATCGTCAGAGAATGCGCCGCTGCAAACGTGAAAGGAGCAGTGATCGTTTCCGCAGGATTCAAGGAGCATGGAACGGTTGGCGCAGAATTAGAGAGGGAGATTCTGGCTCAATCTGGCCGGATGAGAATCATCGGTCCAAATTGCGTCGGCATCATGCTCCCGCACATCGGTTTGAATGCAACATTTGCCAAACCGCTGGCGCTTCAAGGCAATATCGGATTCATCAGTCAGAGTGGCGCGCTTTGCACAGCCATTCTCGATTGGAGCAGGACGATTGAGCTTGGCTTCAGTGCCTTCATTTCCATCGGGTCGATGATCGACGTCAACTGGGGCGATCTGATTTACCACCTCGGCGATGATCCACACACCCGCAGCATTTTGCTCTACATGGAATCGGTCGGTCCCGCGCCTGCGGGATTTCTTTCCGCGGCGCGTGAAGTTGCCCTAACGAAACCGATTATTGCAATAAAAGTTGGTCGATCGAAAGCCGGAGCAAAAGCAGCGGCGTCGCACACGGGCGCTTTAACCGGCAGTGACGACGTGCTGGATGCCGCTTTTCGCCGAACCGGCGTGCTGCGTGTAGACACGATCGAGGAATTGTTCAGCATCGCCGAACTTCTGGGCAAACAACCGCTCCCGCCCGGTCCGCGACTTGCCATCGTGACAAATGGCGGCGGGCCCGGTGTGCTGGCAACCGACGCGCTGATCGAGAGTGGCGGAAAATTGGCGGAGTTGTCGCCGCAAAATCTGACCGATTTGAACAAGATTTTACCGTCGCATTGGAGTCGAAACAACCCGATCGACGTTCTGGGCGACGCCAGCGCAGAGCGATTCGCAAAAGCGGTCGAGATCGTCGCGCGGGAGAAGAACAACGACGGATTGCTGGTGATCCTCGCTCCACAGGCGATGACCGAAGCGGATGCGACCGCAGAGAAATTAAAGTCGTTCGCGAATCTGAAAACAAAACCAATTCTGGCGAGTTGGATCGGTGGAGACGGCGTTCGACCCGCCGTGAGGATCTTAAACGCAGCCAGAATTCCTACTTTTGAATATCCGGATGCGGCCGCGCGCGCATTTTGTGCGATGTGGCGGTACTCACAGAATCTCGATGCGCTCTACGAAACGCCTGCGCTCAGCGCGACGGCGGAAATCGACAGACCGCGGACCAAGCAAGTGATCGAACGCGTTCGAAAATCGCGACGAACTTTGCTGACTGAAGTCGAATCCAAGAAGATTCTCGCCGCCTATGGCATTCCGGTAGTCGAGACAAAAATCGCAACCAGCGAAAAGGAAGCGGTCGATTTGGCCGGGAAGATTGGAGGCTCGGTTGTTCTTAAACTTTATTCCGAAACGATTACGCATAAAACCGACGTAGGCGGAGTGAAATTGAATCTGCACGGCGCGCGGGCCGTTCGACAAGCTTATCGCGAGATCGAGGAATCAGCTGGTCGACAGGGTGACGCCAATGCGTTTCTCGGAGTCACGGTCCAGCCGATGATTGTTGGCGACGGCTATGAATTGATTCTTGGCTGCAGCATCGATCCACAATTCGGCCCAGTGCTGTTATTCGGCGCGGGAGGGCATTTTGTCGAAGTGTTCAAAGACCGTGCGCTCGGGCTTCCGCCGCTCAATCGGACTTTGGCCCGGCGGTTGATGGAGCGAACAAAAATCTTTCGCGCGCTGGAAGGTTTCCGCGGCAGTGCACCCATCGATCTCACTGCGCTGGAAGAGTTGCTGGTGCGTTTTAGCCAGTTGGTGATCGAACAGCGTTGGATCAAGGAAATCGACATTAATCCTCTTCTTGTTTCATCGAACCAACTTATGGCACTCGACGCTCGAGTGACTTTGCACGATGCCTCCACCGGCGAAGCGAATTTACCGAAATTGACCATCCGGCCCTATCCGCAAGAATACGTTACCAATCGAAAAATTGCCGGCGCTAGGATAACAATTCGACCGATTCGCCCCGAGGACGAGCCGCTCATGATAGAGTTTCACAAGACTCTCTCCGATCGGAGCGTGTTCTTTCGCTATTTTGGAATTTTGAGCCTTCAGGAACGAATCGTGCACGAGCGTTTGCGTCGGGTTTGTTTCATAGATTACGATAACGAGATCGCCCTCGTGGCCGATCTAAAAGAGAGCAGCGGCAATCATAAAATTCTGGGAGTGGCTCGACTGATCAAAGAGCATGAAGCAGATGAGGCAGAATTCGCGCTTTTAGTGAGTGATCCGTGGCAAGGAAAAGGTTTGGGCACCGAGTTGCTGCGATTGCTGGTCAGCATCGGAAGAAAAGAAGGAATACATCGCATCGTTGGCCATATTTCTGCGGAGAACACTGCGATGAAGCAGGTGAGCGAAGAAGCCGGCTTCAACCTGCATTACAAGGACTCCGCTCACGAATGGCGGGCTGAGATGAACCTCTAAGGTTCCGCTGCGCAATTTTTGCAAAGCAAAGAGCAATTGCCGTGAAGCCCGATCGAGCACGGCCGCTACTTTCAAACCAGAAAGGTGAATCCCATGAAAAGGCCAAGGCTCTGGAACAAACCATTAAAAGCTGAATTGTTGACTCCCCAACAAATCGATAAAGAACTCACCATCGGCTGCACCTGCGACAAGTGGGGACACCGCTGCGTCATTTGCGAACGGCACGAGACTAAGGAATCAGGCGCCAGTCCGGCGAAGCGGAGCGTAGAGAAATCCTGGAGATGAATTTCATTGCGCTGAAGATGTTGCTCGGGGACCGGGCAAAATACATCGGGATTGTCATTGGACTGACCTTTGCCTCGCTCCTCATCACGCAGCAATTGGGCATTTTTGCGGGAATCATGACACGCACGTTCAGCTTTCTGTCGGACGTCGGTCTTCCCGACATTTGGGTTGTCGATCCGCAGGTAAAGTATATTGACGACATCCGTCCAATGCGGGACACAATGGTTCTGCGGGTTCGCGGCGTGGAAGGGGTTCAGTGGGCAGTGCCATTATATAAGGGATCGCTCGCGGTGCGTCGAACCGACGGCACCTACCAATCCTGCATCGTCATCGGTTTGGACGACGAAACGCTCATGGGCGGCCCCCCGGGTATGGTAACGGGAAATCTGTGGAACCTTCGAAAAAGCGGCGGCGTGATTGTGGACCAGGCCGGCGCTGCGGGGAAATTGGCTCACATTCTGCCCGGCGGGAAGAGGGTTCCTCTCAAGGTGGGCGACGAAATGGAGATCAATGACAATTGGTCAGTCGTGGTCGGCATCTGCAAAGTTACGCAGACCTTTCAGACCAATCCGGTCATTTACACTACCTACTCGTCAGCCACGTCATTTGCTCCTTCGCAGCGTTTATTGCTGTCGTTTGTGACGGTCAAAGCCAAGGCAGGCCAGGATTTGAACGTTTTGTGTCAGCGCATCGAACGGGCCACCGGGCTAAGAGCTTACACTCGTAACAATTTCAAAATGGTAACCTTCCTCTACTACCTCAAGTATACCGGGATACCGATCAATTTTCTAACCGCCGTGTTGCTCGGC
>DASPUI010000136.1:0-3983 GCA_035622995.1 Chthoniobacterales bacterium | reverse complement strand
TGGGCGATCCTGGCTCGGAGCTCGCCTCGTTTTCTGTATTTAGCCAGCTCGATGTCAACGAGCTGGCTAAAAGTGACGTAAAAACAATGCATGGCCCGCCGATGACCGGCCGATTTCTTTCGGTCCAAAGCTGCTATGTCGCCAACGGCTCGCCCACCCAACAGGTTGAAGCACTAAGACAATGGGACCCGACCAAACACCGCGAGCTGAAGGTATTCCTGCACGGCGATCTTCCGGCGAATCCAACTTCAGTCAGTTTCACGGCGCTGAAAAATGCGCCCGACAACAGCTCGGTCAGCTCATTTGTGGCAGCAACTCAAAAGCTCAGTTCCGAATTGCAGATCAGCAAGGAAGAAGCCCAAAAGTTTCCAGCCAATTCGGCAGGCAATACCGGCGGCGCAATTCCGCTTGCGGTCACGAATTTTTGGAGCGATGTGCTCGCCTCGCGGGCGAAGAATTTTGTCTCCGCTGGATCGACGGCGCAGCCGCCATACGATCACACCGGCGAATCGATTCGCCCGAACGACGAGTTGAATTCTTTACTGAAGCAGCAGGAAAAAATTCGCAAACAATTTTCCGGTTTGTTAGGCCAAACCGGCATCGGCCGGGGCCGAGGAGCGCTTACGCCAGAATTATACTGGGAACTGCTCGATGTCGACGATCAGGGCGTGGTCACACTTGGTGCTTCCTACCGGCGACCTGGAGCAAACGGCACCTACCAATATGCCGACGTTCTTTACTATGCGAGCGGCGGCTATTACGTCGCGCTCACGTTGTATCAGATGTGGCCAGTCACGATCGGCGGAAAAAATTCAACCCTGGTTTGGCGCGGCGACATGATTTCCTCCGCGTCGCTTGCTTCGTTGCATGGAGTTGAGCGCCTTGCTTCAGAATCGGCAATGATGAAGGACATTTCCAAGGCGGTCACCTTTTTCCGCAAGGATATCGGCGAAAATTGATCAATGGATCGTCGATCTTTGCCTCAAGCCGCCATTGCGCTCGCGTTTTGCCTCTCGCCATTGATTGCCCTCGCGCAAGACGCTGTCGGTGATCGCGCCTGGTCGATCTTCGGCTCGGGCGAATATTCACTTTCGGAGACTTATGTGGGTGAAGCGGGCGTGGAACGTGGTTCGAATTCAGTAAATCACTTCGATGAAAATGACGTGATCGTCCGTTACATCATGACGCCGCGAACCAAAATCGGGGTTCTCCGCCTCGGCGTCGACTGGGAAAGGTTTTCGTTCGGGTTCTCAAAAAACGCGCCCATACCCGACACCTTGCAATCCATCAGCCTGGTGCTTGGCCTGGACACTCAGCTTTCGGATTCAATTTTATTGAGAGTCGAAGCTCAACCCGGGATGTACAACACCGGCGTCAATAATTTGTCCGATGATTTCAATATGCCGTTCATCGCCGGTGGGACCTACATTTATAATCCAGACTTACAATTCATCGTGGGTGTAAGCGTGGATGTTGAGCGAAAATATCCGGTTATTCCTGCGGCTGGTGTTCGCTGGAAGATCGGACGGCAATGGACTGCAAATGTCGTGATGCCGACGCCTCGGCTCGAATATGAGTGGAACAAAAATCTCACTCTCTACGCCGGCGGCGAAATCAAAGAAACCAACTTCCGCGTGGATGACACCTTCGGCGACCGACAAGGCCGGCCCCAATTAGACCACGCCGTTTTGACTTATAGCGAAGTCCGCGTCGGTACCGGGTGCGATTGGAAACTGCTGTCGTTCTTAACACTGACAGCCGAAGCCGGGTATCAACCGTATCGGAGCTTCGACTTTTATCGGACTAGCATTCGATATCATCAGGACGATGCGGCGCCCTACGGCATGGTTTCGCTCCACGGCGCCTTTTAATTTCAATTCAAAGCCTGGCTCATCGCAAGGTTCGATCCAAAGCTGCGATCTTTCTGGTTTCCGGCCAACCGAACGAGACAAGAAGAACAACCAGAATCGTGCCGATTCCGCCGGCGACCACCGATATCAGGGGGCCAAAAAGAGCCGCGGTCAGGCCGGACTCGAGCGCCCCAAACTCATTTGAAGTGCCGATAAAAATATTGTTCACCGATGAAACACGACCGCGCATCTCGTCCGGCGTGACCAGTTGCACGATCGATCCGCGGATGATTACGCTGACCGAATCGAACGCTCCGACTAAAAACAACATCAGCAACGACAACCAGAGTGTAGTCGATAAACCAAATATGACGGTCGCGATTCCAAATCCGGTGACGCACCAGAGCAAGGTTGTACCTGCGCGTTTCATCGGCGGCAAATACGCAACCGTCAGCGCCATCGCGAACGCGCCAATCGCCGGCGCCGCGCGCATCCAGCCGAGCCCAACCGGTCCGCAATGCAGGATTTGATCAGCAAAGATTGGCAGCAGGGCGGTGGCACCGCCGAGCAGCACCGCAAACAAATCGAGCGTAATCGTTGCCAGAATGACTTTTCTGCTGAAAACAAAGCGAATTCCGGCAGCCAGTCCGCGCCATGCGCTCTCCGCTACTCGCTCCCCAACCCGCTTTGCACGCGGAATCGGCAAGACCAAAAGGAAAAATGAAAACGCGGTAAGCGCATCAATCAGGTAGACGATCGCGAAATCGAAATTCGCAACCAGAAACCCACTGATGGTGGGGCCAACCACGGAACCGATTTGAAAAACGCTGTTATTCCAGGTGACCGCATTTGCGAACGCGTCACGCGAAATAAGCGTCGGAAAAAAAGAACTGCGCGCGGCCCAGCTGAAAGTACGGGCAGCCGCCCCGACAAAAAGCAGGAAATAGATGAGCGGAATTGACGCGTCGTCGAAATGAAACTGCGGATGGTGCCGCTCGAAAATCGTTGCGACCGAAGTGAGCGCGCCATTGCACGCCCGCAACGTCGGCCAATTGGGAATGGCAAGATGTTGCCAGGAAACGAGCGCGAGGACTGCAGACGCGATCGCGCTGAAAATTTGCGAGACGAGAATGATTTGCTTGCGGCTGATGCGGTCGGCCAAATATCCCGCGGGCAAAGATAATCCTACAATCGGAATGGCGAAGACGAGTCCAACCAGACCGAGCGCCGTGGCGGAATGCGTGCGCCGATAAATTTCCCACTCAACCGCAACCGCCAGCATTTGCCGGCCGATGATCGACAACAAATTTCCGGCGGTGAAAAAACTGAACCCGCGCGAACGAAACGCCGCGTACGGATCGTGCGGCGGGGTGGTCGGGATGACCGCGCCGGTAATGGCGGGACGCTGACCACTTGGCGTTTCGTATTCGTTAGGCATGCTCGGGGCGCGTCAAGTGCGATCGAACGTGCCCGCGAGATTGTAAAGTCGGGAAGCCAAGCCGCAACCTGCGTTGTGCGATGTGAACGCTGCAAACCCGACACCGTCGCCGCTCACACATCGGCCCCATTAATCTAAACGGAGAAATGACAAACTCGTTGCGATACCATTCTTGTCATTCTATCTATTCGGCCTCGTTCGTGCTTCGTCATTAGTCATTCGTCATAGCTCCATTCACATGTCAGAAGTCATCACACCATCAAAGCCAGTTTCTCTCGCAGCCCCGTGGACACGTCAAAATCCATTTCCGGGAAAAATGGTTGTCAATCGGCGTTTGAGCACTGCCGACTCGGAAAAGGATACGCGCCATTTCGAGATCGATCTCGCTGGGTGGGGCTTAGGCTTTGAGCCGGGCGATTCGCTGGCGGTTTATCCGACGAACGATTCTCAATTAGTGGATGAAATCATCCGCGCGCTCGGCGCGAAGGGTGATGAGATTGTTACTGCGGCAAAAACCCAAAAGCCGTTTCGGGAAGCGCTCCTGCGCGATTTTTCTGTCACGCAGCCGACACCGAAATTCTTGAAAGCTATCGCGGAGAGGTCGGCAGCGCCGCTACTCTCGGAATTGCTTCATCCCGAGCGCAAGCAGGACCTCGACAATTATCTTTGGGGCATAGAAATAATCGATTTCCTGG
>DASPUI010000135.1:0-7044 GCA_035622995.1 Chthoniobacterales bacterium | reverse complement strand
ATGCCGCGGCGGCGGTGACATTTCGTAAAGGGCACCATCGACGCGGTAGCGAATCTTGAATTCATTCTCGAATGGCTCAAAGTGGATGTCGCTCGCCCGGTCCTGGATTGCCTGATACAGAATCAGGTCGACGAACCGAATGATCGGGGTCGCATTCGCTTCCGCTTCAACGGTTGCGGCGTTTCCATCTTCGCCACGAATCTGGAGCATTTCACCGGCTTGTCCGAGCTGTTTGAGCACTTCTTCCATGCTGGAAGTGTCAGTGCCGTAATGTTCTTTGATCCGATTTTCGATCTGCTCGGTCGGCGCGACGACGACATCGACGTCCTTCCCGAGCGCGAACCGAAGATCTTCGGCCGCGCGCGGGTCGAGCGGGTCGGCGAGGGCGATTCGCAGGGTTTTTCCGCTCAAGCCGATCGGGAGCGCGCGGTGCAAGCGGGCGAGACCGCTCGGAATCATTTTCAAAATCGCTGGCGGAATTTCCTTCTCGCGCAAGTCGACGTATTCCGTGCCGAGCGCATCAGCGATGTTCTGGTAAAACCCGTGTTCGTCGACAAAACCGCCGTCGATCATCGCCTGCGCAATCGTTTTGCCGTTTAATTGCGCTTCATTCAGCACATCTTCGGCCTGCGACGGCTGAAGGACATGCTGCTCGATGAAAAGCTCGGCGATTTGTTTGTCGTTCATTTAGCTCACATCTCCGATGGTGGTGGAGACGACTTCTTCAGCGCTCGTTAGGCCAGCGAGAACTTTGCGCACGCCATCTTCGCGGAGCGTGCGCATCCCAAGCTCACGCGCGCGCTGCCGTAGTTGCAGAGTTGGCGTGCGTTTGTTGATCATGTGCCGCGCTTCGTCGTCAATCGTGAAAATTTCGAAGATGCCCATCCGGCCTTTGTAACCGGTATTGCGGCATTGATCGCACCCGACTGCTTTCATCACCTGAGCTTCGCTTAATTGTCCGGGCTCGATTCTGAGCGCCCGCAATTCGGTTTCGCTCAGCGCGCCTGGCTTCCTGCAATTGGGACAGAGTCGCCTGACGAGTCGTTGCGCCATGATCGCGCGGATCGATGAAGCGACCAGAAATGGTTGCACGCCGATGTCAATCAAACGCGCGACGGCTGAGGGCGCGTCGTTGGTGTGCAGGGTGCTGAATACGAGATGGCCGGTGAGGCTGGCGTTGGTCGCGATGCTGGCTGTCTCCAAATCGCGGATTTCGCCGATCATGATGATATTCGGCGCCTGCCGCAAAATCGAACGGAGCGCGGCCGGAAACGTCATGCCGATTTCCGGATTGACCTGCACCTGATTAATGCCGGTCATCTGGTATTCGATCGGTTCTTCAACCGTGATGATTTTACGATCGGGTTTATTAATGTAGTTGAGACAGGCGTAAAGCGTGCTGGTTTTTCCGGAGCCAGTCGGTCCGGTGACGAGCAAAATTCCGTCCGGCAATTGAATCAGTCGCTCGAACGTTTCCTGGTCGTCGCTCAAAAATCCGAGCTCAGGCAAACCGAGCATGAGGTTCGACTTATCCAGCACGCGCATGACCACGCTTTCGCCATGATTGGTTGGGATGGTGGAGACGCGCAGGTCGATCGGTCTCTTTTTAATCTTTACCTGAATCCGTCCATCCTGCGGCAGCCGCTTTTCCGCGATGCTCATCGAGCCAGTCATGATCTTGAGCCGGCTGATGATGGCAGATTGCAAACGCTTTGGCGGCGCCTGCATTTCCTGAAGCACACCGTCGATTCGAAACCGGACGCGAAACTTTTTGTCGAGGGGTTCGAGGTGAATGTCGCTCGCGCCGACACGATGCGCCTCGACCAGCAACATCGACACCATCCGGATAATTGGCGCATCGGTGTCGTCACCGATTTGCTCGCTAGTGTCGCCGATTTCCAGGCCGAGATCGACATCTTCGCCGATCCGTTTTTGCAAAATGTCGGCCGCCTCATCGGCAGTGCCGTAGTATTTAACCAGCGCTTCACGAATTTTCTCCGGGCTGGTGCAAACTAACTCGAGTTCGCGTTGCAAAAGAAAACTCAGGCTGTCGATGGTGTCGATGTCGAGCGGATCACTGACCGCGACGACCAGACCGGTTTCGCCGAACGCAACCGGAACGACTTTGAACCGGCGAGCGTCTTCGGCCTGAATCTGTTTGATTACTTCCGGCGGAATGACCATGGCCGAAATATCGATCCAGTCCATGTGGGCTTGCGCGGCAAGCGCGCGCGAAACATCGGCATCGGAAACAATTCCATCCTTGACCAGGAGATCGACGACGTTGTGTTCGCCATTGAGACGAAGGCGCGCTTTTTCAATCTGTGGACGCGTGATCAGGCCAACTTCTTGAAGGACTTTCAGTACGTAGTCTTCGTTTTGCTGCACGATTAAAAAATGATCGACCGGACAGTCTACCGCAAATCGAGCGAATGGGGGAATCGCGATTTGTAAGAGAGAATGCGGCTAGCCGCCAAAAGGCAGGTGGAGTTATTCCACCGTCACGCTTTTCGCCAGATTTCGCGGTTTATCGACATCGCGGCCGAGCTCGACCGCCAGATGATAGGCAAGCAGTTGTAATGGAATGACGGTGAGGATCGGACTCAGGCAGTCGATCACCGCTGGGATCTCGATAATGTCGTCGGCGAGTTTCTTTAATTGTTTGACGCCGCTGCCGGAAGTAACCGCGATGATCGGACCTTTGCGTGCTTTGACCTGTTCGATATTATTCACGTTTTTTGAGAAAACGGCATCATCCGGGGCAATGAACACCGAGGGCAGGTCTGGCCTTACGAGCGCGATGATTCCGTGCTTGAGCTCGGCACTGGGATGCCCTTCGGCGAAAATGTAGGTGATCTCTTTCATTTTGAGCGCGGCTTCAAGCGCGATTGGGAAATTGAATTGGCGGCCGAAAAAGAGCATCCCATTCACGCCGGCATATTTTTTCGCGATGGTTTTGATGTGATCGCTCAATTTCAAAACTTCTTCGATTTGGGTCGGCAATTTTGCGAGTGCTTCGATAATGCGGTTTCCCTCGGCAGTCGAAAGATGGCGCATCCGGCCGAGCAGAAGTCCGATGAGCGTTAGAATGGTCAGTTGCGAGGTGAATGATTTCGTTGCGGCGACGCCGACCTCCGGGCCGGCGTGCATATAAACGCCGCCATCGCTCTCTCGCGCGATCGTGCTCGCGACATTGTTGCAAATGCCGAGCGTGCGATAACCTTTTCGCCGGCTTTCCCGGAGAGCGCCGAGCGTGTCGGCCGTTTCACCGCTTTGGCTGATCGCAAAAACGAGCGTATCCTCCGTCATCGGCGTGTTGCGATGACGAAATTCGCTCGCGTACTCGACGTCGGTCGGAAGATTTGCGAGCTGCTCGATCAAATATTCACCAACCATCGCGGCATGCATGGCCGTGCCGCAGCCAGTCAGCATGACGCGCGCGACTTCGCGCAATTGCGCGGCCGTCATGTTTAGTCCGCCGAGCTTGGCAGTGCACTCTTCCAGGCTGAGGCGTCCACGCATTGCGTCACGCGTTGAGTTTGGCTGCTCAAAGATCTCTTTGAGCATGTAGTGCGGGTAATCGCCTTTCTTGATGTCGTCGGCAGTGAACTCGACTTTGCTCACCGTTCGCTGCCCAATTGCGCCATCGACCGAGCTAATTTCAAATTTGTC
Source organism: Chthoniobacterales bacterium (assembly GCA_035622995.1). Classification (GTDB taxonomy): domain Bacteria; phylum Verrucomicrobiota; class Verrucomicrobiia; order Chthoniobacterales; family UBA10450; genus DASPUI01. The sequence goes on along the minus strand of DASPUI010000135.1, from coordinate 3,372 downwards.
CCGCTCGATCGCGACGACATCGAAATCGTTCAGATAAATCGCATCGCGGGTGTAGGCCACAATCGCGTTGACATCGCTTGCGAGAAAATTCTCGTCTTTCCCGATGCCGAGCACGAGCGGGCTGCCGCGCCGCGCACCCACGATGAAGTCGGGAATGTCAGCGTGCACCAGCGCAATTCCATAAGTACCGATGACTTGCTTCAGGGCCGTTCGGACCGCATTTATGAGTCGTGCTTTGGAATCCTGGCCGTTTAGTTGCCGATAAAGGTTGCCGATCAGATGTGCGAGGACTTCCGTGTCCGTGTCGGACCGGAAATTCGTGTCACCGTTTTGAATCAGTTGCTCTCTGAGCGCCTGATAATTTTCGATCACGCCGTTGTGGACCAGGGCGATTTTGCCGGTCGCATCGAAGTGCGGATGAGCGTTCCCATCGGTAACTTTTCCATGGGTCGCCCACCGAGTATGGCTGATTCCGTACGAACCCGAGATCGGCTTCTCCGAAACTAATTGAGCAAGGGATGCAATTCTTCCGGCGCACTTACGAACCTGGACGCGATCGTCCTTAACGACGGCGAGGCCGGCAGAGTCATATCCGCGATATTCCTGACGGCGCAGACCGTCGAGCAAGATCGGGGTTGCGTCGGAGCGGCCGACATAACCAACAATTCCACACATATTTTTAAGATAAAGTGATGATAAGGTCTGGGCGACGATGTAGCAAACCAGAGCCATGGCATAGCAAAAAGGTTGCCTCAAAGCAAAGAGGCTGAGTTACTGTAAAACGCGTGAAAGGTAAAACCGGAGGCCGCGCGAATTAAATGTTAGCCAAGGCTGCGATGTCTACCCCCGCGCTTCCGCCGGGAACAACCCAACGGACGCTGGCCATTGTCATGGGCGGAGGCGCAGGCACGCGGTTGTTTCCGTTAACAAAGGACCGCTCGAAACCGGCCGTGCCGCTCGGTGGAAAATATCGGATCGTCGATATCCCGATCAGCAATTGCCTGAACTCGGGGCTGCGCTCGATTTACGTGCTGACGCAATTCAACAGCATGTCGTTACACCGGCATATTCAAGCCAGCTACAAGTTCGACAATTTCTCCCGCAGCTTCGTCGAAATTCTGGCCGCGCAACAGACGCCCGCCGGCTCGAAGTGGTATCAGGGAACAGCCGATGCCGTGCGACAGAACATGCGCTACTTCCTCGAGCGTCCGTTCGATTATTATCTCATTTTGAGCGGCGATCAGCTTTACCGGATGGACTTTCGGGTGCTGCTCCATCAGCACATTCAATCGGGCGCGGACATTTCGTTGGCCACCAAACCGGTCCAGCGAGGCCAGGTCTCCGAGTTTGGAATCATGCAGAGCGGGGTTGACCTTCGCATCACCCGTTTTATCGAGAAACCGAAGGACGAACCGAACCTAAGTGAGTTCAAAATGAGTCCCGAGTTGCTGGCGGCCGTCGGTTTCGACCGCGAGGCGGAATTATTTCAGGCGTCGATGGGCATTTACATTTTTAATCGCGATGTCCTGGTCAGTTGTCTCGACAATCAGCTGGTCGATTTCGGCAAACATGTGATTCCCCAATCTATTCAGGATCGAAACGTGAACGCGTTCATTTTCAAGGGCTACTGGGAAGACATCGGAACGATCCGCGCTTTTTATGAAGCCAATCTCGACCTGACCAATATTGTTCCGGAATACAGCTTTTTCGACGCGGAGTGGCCAGTTTACACGCATCCGCGGTTTTTACCCGGCAGCAAAATCAATGGCGCGACCTTGCGCCAGGCAATTATTTCCGACGGTTGCATCATTACTGACGCGCATATCGAGCGAAGCGTTCTGGGCATCCGCAGCATTATTCAAAGCGGTGCAACGATTCGAAACAGCATCATCATGGGCGCCGATCACTTCGAGCAGGATCGACCGGCGAATGCCGACCCACCACCAATTGGGATCGGGCGTAATTGCGTGATTGATCGGGCGATCATCGACAAAAATGCGCGGATCGCCGATGGCGTGGTGATCACCCCGGAAGGGAAGGCTGCAAATCTCGACGCCGAGAATTTCTTCATTCGGGACGGAATCGTGGTCGTTCCGAAGAACGCAGTAATTCCGGCTGGGTTTTGGATCTAAGCGATACGGAGTGCCCGGCCAGGTCGAATTATTGGCGGCCCAGGCGCATGATGTCCTGTCCAATGAAATACATGATCGCTACCAAGCCTAACAAAACAACCATCGCCATCCAGCTGGTGCGACCGCGGCGGAGCTGAAAGATTCCGCCGACAATTGAGACTATCCCGAAAACAAAAAGAGTGGCGAATAGCTCGAACACTCTGACTGTCATCTCGTGGCTGCCGGTCCAGTGAGTACTGCCCGGCTGATCGTGATGGGTGATGGTCGAAGCTATGAATATTGCAAATCCGGTGATGCCGATGCTGAGGCACGCGCCGAGAAAGATTAACAACCATCCACGGAGACGCGAGATTGTTGAAACGGTAGCTGATTCCACTGCCGGATTAGATCCATCACCCTGCCAACAAAGCGAGTCCGAAATCGTTGCCGGCCGCTCGCGCAGGACCGCGCTTGGAGTAGAACTCTTTGCGCAAGAAGTGAAATCGAAAATCCGATGCAGAACACCAGCGCGACCGTGAGCTCCGACTTAGTACTGCGTCCCCTGCTGGATCCCTAACGATTGCCGCGTCTCCATCGTCAAATATCCGGTTGGGCCCAGACCGTGATCGCTTTGAAACCGGAAAAGAGCGTGGCGGGTCTCCGGTCCGAAAACGCCATCGATTTGCCCGTGGTAATAACCCTCTCTTGCCAACTTATCCTGAGCATCTGCAACGCTGGCCTCCGAGCCTTCGTCGCGGGAATTGTAACTTCCCCGGTTGTCGTAATTCGGGTTCCCGTGATCATCATCGTCTTTGTTGTACCCTCCCTGGTCGTAGTAATTTGAATTGTACCCCTGGTCATACCCCTGAGGATACCCCGGATAATAACCGTATCCCCCGTACGGGTAGGAATATGGATAATAGTAGCCGTACGGATAGTAGTAATCGTAAGGCCAGCCGTACCACGGCCAGAATCCAACATCGAAGACAACCCACGAGCCATTAACGAATCGGCAACAGTGCCCGTGCCACCAATGGTCGTGATTGTGGTCCCAGTCGTGATGCCAATCGGCCGACCGATGCGCGAAGACATGGTTACCAGCATGAGAGTTATTGAAGCCGCGGTTACTGTTATTGACCGAATTGAAGTGGTTTGCGCGACTACCTTGCACTGTTGCGAAATTTCTATTGTTCTGGAATCGCGCGAAATTATTGCTGCCGTTGAAGGTCCCGGGCGTAAACCGGCGCTGACCAAATGACGA
>DASPUI010000134.1:0-18509 GCA_035622995.1 Chthoniobacterales bacterium | reverse complement strand
ACGATCGACCGATCCTCGGCCTCGGAATCGTTCGAAGAGCACGGTCTTTATCGCGCAGCGTTCGCGCTGACCGTGTGGATCGACAAATTGTTCGATCAATGTCCGTCGCTGCAAAACGAACCGATCGCAATCAAACTGGCGACTCATGCGGCGCTGGCCAGCGCAAAACTTGCCGCAGCCTTAAGCGATGACGATGTGGACGAAATCGGGATGACCATCGCTTATCTCAAACGCGCGCTGAAAGCGATCACCGTTTCGATCGAAGCGTCCGCCAGATTGCTTTCGGAAAAACTGGTGGCGGCGGCGCAACATGCAGTGTTGCAACAGCGCCTCTTTCAGGTGCGCGATGGAATTATTACTCTGATGGGGGAATATCGCGGCGAATGGCGACGCCGCTTCGGCTCCGAAGGCTATCGGGGTTGAATGAAATGGCGGTCGGTTCCGTCAAATTATGCAAACGGAAGCGACTCTGGCTCAAGCCGATGTATCGGAACTGGATCTGGTGAGGCAGTGCCAAGCCGGCCACGCTGACGCATTCGACGAGTTGGTCACTCGCTACCGCACCCGGATTTTCGCAATGATCTATAACATGGTCCACAACGAGCAGGACGCCTGGGATTTGTCGCAGGAAAGTTTTCTCAGGGTCTGGCGATCAATCAAGCGGTTCCGCGGGAAATCCTCTTTCTACACCTGGCTTTATCGGATCGTGATGAATGTGACAATCGATTGGTTACGGAAAAAACAGGTCAAGGCAGGCGACTCCGAGTTTGATGATTCGATTCAATTGAGAGAGATCGATCCGGCTGCCAAAACCCTGCCAAAAGCGGATCCATTGCCGCACACTCGAATGGAGCGAGCCGAAATCAGGGCCCGAATCGACGCGGCCATCGAGCAACTCTCGCCCGACCATCGCGCGGTCATTTTAATGAAAGAAATCGAAGAGATGCAGTATCACGAAATCGCAGAAGCGCTGGGTTGCTCGATCGGCACCGTGATGTCTCGTCTGTTCTATGCTCGTAAAAAACTGCAGAACCTGTTGAGAGATGTCTATGAAAACGTTTGAAGAAAAATGGACCGCCTGGTTGGACGGAAAATTGAGCGGCGATGAGTTATCAAAATTTGAGGATTCGCTGCCGGACAAAGCCGCCGCTGAAGCGGATAAACGCGATGCGAAAAAGCTTGGAGCGCTGCCCAAGGAACACATCGGAGTGCACGCACTGAGCAACCAAGAGTTTTTTAATCAACAAATCCGCGAAGCGATCGAGCGCGAAAGCGCCACGCCAGATCCGCCTGTTGAATCGCCGACCTGGTGGAGTATTCGCCGCCTGGCCTGGGTCGGCTCAACCGCGATCGCTGTCTTTTGCGTCTGCACATTTTTTGTAATGAGACAGCAAACTCCGCCGCCATCGGATTATTTGACTGAAATTCTAAATACGCAGGTCGACCCGACCGCCAATCCCTACGTTACCACTTCCATAGTCCAGGCCAAGAAAGACAAAGTGACCGTGCTATGGGTTGAAGGATTGAAGTCGTTACCGGCTGACTACGCGTCGAAATAAATGCCGTCCCACGTTTTTTTCCTCACTGCTTCGGTCGCGCTGATAGTCGGCGCCGGAGCGGTGTCGGCGCCGGCGGCGCAGATTGTCTGGAGCGGATTGGTCGTCGCTGAAAATGTCGACCAACCGTCCGCGATTCCGCCGGAATTGAGCGGGATCGAACAAACGCTGAAAGAATTATTCGGTTACAACCAGTTCGACATTATCGGTCAATCGCGCAAGGCGTTGAAAAGCGGCGAGGAAGATTGGCTGGCGACCAGCAAGTATTTTTCGCTGCATGTGGATGCGCAGGGAGAAAACAGATCCGGGTACGCTGTTAATCTCAAACTTTACAAGGAAAAAGAGCTGATGCTCGAAACGACCACAAATTTAAGCAGGCAAAGCCCGCTCGTAATTAAGGGCCCGCTCGTTGGCAACGGGCAATTGCTGCTGGTGATGATCGCAGAGGAACAACATCCGAATCGAGCGAGCGCACAACACCATTCCCATTCCGAAAACAATCAACTGGTGACGGCGTGGCATCGATTCAAGCATGCCGTGCGGAATTTTTTTCAGTAACTCCTGAGAGCGATTGCAGGAATCCGTGCGCTTTGATCTAGTGCGAGGATGCGACCGTTTTTCGCTTTCGCCGCTTCAATTATTCTTTCGACAAGCATGAGCGCGGAGAAGCCGTTCGATTTCAAGACGACGCCCGGAAAACTTCCGAAGGAAGTGGTTCCGAGCGACTATTCCATTCGGATCGTGCCAGACATCGACCAGCGGACGTTCGATGGGAGCGAAACGATCCAGCTCGACGTCCGATCCGCGGTTCGTGAATTAGTCCTGAACGCAGCCGACGTCGGAATCACGGCCGCGACGGTCGATGACAAACGGGTGCCAGCAAGCGCGATCAAAATCGACCATAAGAACGAATTGGTGCGAATCGAGCTTGCAAATGCGCTTTCGGCTGGGTCGCACAATCTTTCCCTCAGGTTCTCGGGAAAGATCAATGAGCAGGGTCGCGGTTTGTTTTACATGCGCTACCAGGAGGAAGGAACCGGCGCGAAAAAGATCGCGCTCGGAACGCAATTCGAGGCAACGGACGCTCGCAGATTTTTTCCATGCTGGGATGAACCGAGTTTTCGGGCGCGTTTTCAGCTTACGGTCATCGTTCCGGAGAACTGGCTGGCGGTATCGAACATGCCGATCGAATCGGAAACAAGGATCGATGCGCCCTCGTCCGGATCCAGCGCGGCACCTGCGGTAAAAGAGGTGCGTTTCAAAACGACTCCGCCGATGGCCAGTTATCTCAACGTTCTCGTGGCCGGCGAACTGGAGGCAATCGAAACCGAAGCAGGCGGGACACAAATTCGCGTCATTGCCACCAAGGGAAAAGCAAAGTGGGGTCGGTACGCGCTCGAAAGCACCGCGCAGATTTTGCAGTACTATAATGACTACTTTGGCGTCCCCTACCCGCTGCCAAAGCTCGACCAAATAGCAATTCCCGGTGGTTTTGGGGGCGCAATGGAAAACTGGGGCGGCATCACTTATTTCGAAACCGGGCTCCTTTTCGATCCGGAAAGATCATCTGCCAGCACCAAGCAAAGAATTTACGAAGTGATCGCGCACGAGACTGCGCACCAATGGTTCGGAAATTTGGTCACAATGGCCTGGTGGGACAATCTCTGGCTCAACGAGGGCTTCGCTTCCTGGATGGGAACAAAGTGCACCGCGCATTTCAATCCCCAATGGGAGGTCTGGCTGTCAAAAGCGATCCCGCGCGATCCGACGCGTCGCACTGGCATTTCCAAAGAATTGGAAATGGAAAGCGATGCCAGATCCACTACTCACCCGATCCAACAAACGGTATCGACCGAAGCGGAAGCCAATAGCGCGTTCGACGACATCACTTATCGAAAAGGCCAGGCCTTTTTGCTCATGCTGGAAAGTTTTCTCGGCGAGGAAACGTTTCGCAACGGCATTCGTGATTACATTGCGGCGCATAAATATTCGAACTCGACTACGGCCGATCTGTGGAACGCGTTGAGCGAAGCTTCGGGAACACCGGTCAGCGAAATTGCCGCGGGATGGACGGAGCAACCCGGTTTCCCGATCGTCAAGATGAAGCGAAGCGGCGAAAATGTCGAACTGATTCAGGAGCGATTCACCGTCAATTTTCCGAACGCGCCCGCGTTTTATTGGCACATTCCGCTCACTTACTTTTTGGTCGGCAACGGGATCGGATCGCGCCTAATGACCGCAACGACCTACGGACTCATGGGAATTCCGACCGACCGTGCACTGAAACTCAACGCCCAGGGCGCCGGAAATTATCGAGTGCAGTACGATCGGGCATCGTGGGAATTATTGATGGCTGCGCTGCCCGAACTGAGTTTGGCTGATCGGGTAAATTTACTTGGCGACGTTTGGGCGATGGTCCAAGCGAACCGGCTCACTCTCGCGAGCTATTTTGGCCTCGTGCGAAAATTGCCGCGTCGAGTGGAATTGGCAGAACGCGACCAGATTGTCGATGTTTGCGATTATATCGATCGGTTATTGATCGGCGACCTTGCGCGCGAACAATTCCAAACGTTCGGGCGCACAATCCTTCGGCCCAGCTTCGATCAGCTGGGATGGGATGCGAAGCCGAACGAAGGTCCGCGTTTGGCAATTTTACGCGCGAGCCTGATTCAGGAGCTGGGCGAGCTGAACGATGACGAGATTGTGTCCGCCTGTCGGGACCGGTTCCAGAAATATGTGATCGATCCCTCGTCACTCAATCCCGATTTGCGAGCCGCCGTCTTTTGGGTGGTGGGCCATTACGCCGACGAAGCAACCTGGGACACACTGCACGAACTCGGATTGAGAACGACCAGCATTGAAGAAAAACAGAATTATTACGAAGCCCTGGCTGCAGCGCGCAATCCGCAGCTGATTTCAAAAACTCTGCAAATCTCTTTGACCGACGAACTCCCGACAAGCCGGGCGCTTTATTTGGTCGGCAAAGTTGCGCGTTCGAGCGATCACCCCGAGCTGGCGTGGCAATTCGCAAAAGCAAATATGCAAGCGCTCCTGGCCAAAGCAGATGCGGTTGGATCCGATTCCTACGCGCCGAGTTTGTTCCGATTCTTCAGCGATAGGTCGCGGGCGGAAGAGTTGAAGGTTTATGCCAAAACAAATCTGCCCGTTACCAGCGCGAAAGACGTCGAGAAGGCGGTCGACGAAGTCGAATTCCGGGCCGATTTCCGCAAGCGCGTGATCGCGCAAATCGCAAACGGCGCGTTGAAATGATCAATTGGCGGGGATCAGGCGCCAGCTTTTGGCAAATCGCTTTCCGGCGTGATCAACAGTCGCATTGGGATCATCGAAGATTCAACAAAGCCGTGACGCCGGAAAAATTCCTGCGCCAGGTTCTCCGGACGGTCGGTCAAGAGGGTGATGCGCAGAAAATTTTTCTGTCGCGCGAACTCAATCGCGTGATTTAGCAATTTCACGCCATAGCCATGTCCCTGGTATTCCTTATGAATCACCAGGTCCTCCAGCAAAATGACGAATCCGCCTTCGGCCGTGCTGATCGTGAACAGCAAATTGATCATCCCAACGATCATTCCGTCGCGCCGAAGCACGAAAACGCGCCCACGACTCGGTTGCTCGAAAATTAATCGCAGTCCGCGAAGTTGTTTCTCCTTGTCCGGACGAAAATCGCTTTCCTGAGCAAAAAGCCCTCCCAGCATTTCGGAAAGTTCGTCGAGGTCCGCCTCAGTCGCAGGCTCGATTACCACTTTTTCACTCATCGTCATGCTTATCTCAAAAATCCCGGCCCCTGACAATGCGAAGATCGATAATCGGTTGTGACGGAAAAATTGACAATGGCTACCTCGTTCCTAGTGTAATCGCTCTTCGATCGCGGCGAAACCAGCTTTCGATCTTTATGAAACGCACCTATCAGCCATCAAAAAGAACTCGCAAACGCCAGCACGGATTTCGCGCGCGTATGAAAAGCAAGGGTGGGCGTGCGACCCTGGCTCGTCGGCGACAGCGCGGCCGCAAACGGTTGCTGCCCAAGGGTGTGGACAGACCCTATGCCCGCCACACTCAAGCCTGATTCGCCTGGTCGCGGGGCTGTTGAGTTTTCTGGCAATCGAAAGATCGGCATTTAGATTCCGGAAGTTTTGTTACCAACGGCAACAACGTTTAGATTCATCTTACTCGCTGCAGGCCTGGCGATTGTGGCAAGCGATACAATCGCTCAGACCACCGCGCGCGATTATTGCAATCGTGGTCTTGCCAAGCAGAAACAAGGCGATCTGAAGGGCGCGTTAGCGGACTACGATCGCGCAATCGAGATCAATCCGCACGATGCTGCCCCCTACAACAACCGCGGTCTGGCCAAAATGGCAATGGGCGATCTGGACGGCGCACTTGCGGACTACAACCGCGCACTTGAGATCAGCCCGAGGAATTTCGAGATCCACGATAATCGCGGCGTTGTTAGACAAGAGAAGGGCGATCTGGACGGCGCACTCGCGGATTACAATATCGCGATAAAACTGTGGTGGAAGTACGTCCCCGCCTACAGTCACCGGGCCAGTATCGAAATCACCAAGAACGACCTCGATCGTGCCCTGTCCGATTGCAATTATGTGCTCAAAGTCAATCGCCAAGACGCAGCCGCTTACAACAATCGCGCTCTGATTGAAACGGCAAAAGGCGACCTGGATGCTGCCACCGCGGATTTCAATCGGGCGAGCAAGCTCGATCCAAAATATGCTCGCAATGGCCCGCCACCAGTGAATAAAGCGAAGGTCGAATCGCCGGGCGCACAAGATCATAACCAACCGGTCGAGGCTAAGGCAAAAAAACCAGAGACTGGGACAAACCGCGACCTTGCCGCCCAGAAGAAAGAGGATTTAGACGCGCGACCGTCAGATTACGCGCCGCCGGTGGAGATCGAGCCAAAAAACATCGCCGCCGCTTACGATCGTGCTAAACAGAAAAATGACGACCACAGCGTGGCAGCGGTTGACCATACTCCTGCAATTGAACCGCCGCCGAAAAACGTCGACGCGCACTCGAACAGCAATAGTGACAAAAAAACGGACGTCGCTTCTGCTGAGTCCAGTCCCATGGTTGAACTACATTCAAAAAATGTCGAGACGTCGAGCGGGCTCGAGCTGGGCAGGCCAGCCACGAGCGATCTGGGCAGCGGAGTGGCGAAGGTCACGGCTGTGCCAAGCAACCTGACACTCTCCGACAAGGTGAACGCCAACAAACAGAAAGATGACTCGAGCAACGCGTCGGTAAATCAGCACTTGGCTAAGCCGGTGGGAGCGGATCTTTCCAATGAGACCGTCCTTGCAACACAAAACAGAGCCGAGTCAGATTTCACGCTGGCAGATCGGCATCCCGTTGCGGAGGCAAATAACTTGAATCCCGATCAGGGCGCGAGTTCTCCAACCCAAAAGCAAGAAGACAATCCAAGCGACCAGCCGCCAGGTGATGCCAACGCTGCTGAAACGCAGCCGACGACTGCCGCGGGCTACGAAAGCCGCGCGCAATTCAGAAAAGCGATCGGTGACCTGAATGGCGCGCTTGCAGACTACGACCATGCGATCCAACTCGACCCAAGATATGCCGCTGCCTATAACGGCCGCGGTAATGTCAAAAGAGCGAAACGTGACTTGGATGGTGCTCTGGCCGACTACAACCGCGCGATAGAACTGAACGGTGGCAGCTCTATCGCCTATTACAATCGCGGCATTATCAAACAAACAAAGGGTGATCTCGATGGCGCCATGGCGGACTTCAATCCCGCGATCCAGCTCGATCCAAAAAATACGGCGGCCTACCACAGTCGCGGCGCAGCAAAAGCGATGAAGGGCGATTTGGATGGCGCGCTGGACGACTACAACCGCGCGATAGAACTGAGCCCAAGAGATGCTGCTACTTACAACACCCGCGCTGGCTTATTTTTTTCCGCTCATAATTGGGACGCTGCATTGGCGGATTACAATCGATTCTTTGAATTGTCCAAGGGAGGACAGGAATATCCTCGCCTTTACGTCTGGTTGATCCGTTCGCGCACCGGCCAAAAAGACGCGGCAAACCAGGAACTCATCGATTACCTGCAGGCACGCGGGAATACGACCGATTGGTTTTCAAGAGTGGCCAGCTACCTTCTGGGTGGAATATCCGATGCCGACTTATTGGCTGCTGCGAAATCCCCAGATAAAAAGAAAGAAAATGGCCAACTCTGCGAAGCGTGGTTTTACATCGCGATGAAAAAGTTGATCAATGGTGACAAAACCAGCGCGCAAAACTGCTTTAACAAATCTCTCGCTACGGAGGAGAAAAGCTACACCGAGTACCATTTTGCCCGCGCCGAATTAAAAGCACTCCGAAACTGACGCTGTCTCAGGGCACGTTCCGCTGGATCTCTACGCCTGGACCATTTTCCTTCGACGCGTTTCGCTCTTCACCCGACGGTAGAGAGTTTCATAGCGGTCAACAATTGTGCCGGCCGAGAATTTCTCGACGACGTGCTCTCTTCCTTGATCGCCCAGGCTCCGCGCAAGCTCTGGTGATTCAACGAGCTTATCCATCGCAGCAGCGAGCAAACTGACGTCGGGAAATGGATAGAGCGGATAGGCTTTGCCGGTTACTTCAGGGATTCCGCCAACATCAAATGCCACCACCGGTTTTCCAAAATAGAGTGTTTCGAGGATGCTAAGCCCAAAACTTTCATAATCAGATGTGTAAAGGCCGGCGTCCGCGGCTGATATGAACTCTTCAACGGCGACTTCGTTCTCGCGAATGATGATCTGTTTTCTCAGCCCAAGGCGATCAATCATTTCGTTGTAAGGCTGAATCGGCTCGCCAGCCAGGATAAGCAAACGTGTTCGATCCCGAGTCCGCATGGCGGCGAAGCTTCGCAAGAGAAGATCGATTCTTTTTCCGGGTCGCATGTTCGACATGTGCAGGATGAGGAATTCGTCCCGCACACCGAGCTCATCGCGTACTTCCTCGCGAGTGCGAGCAGCCGGTCGCGGAGTAAAGAAATTCGGAATAATCTCGATGTTACTCGAAACTTTCAGGATCTCGCGCGTTTGTTCGCGTAAACTTTTGGATACCGCTGTGATCGCGTCGGACCGGGCGAGGGCATATTCGATTGCGCTGTGATACGCCGGATCCTGTCCCAGCAAAGTGCTGTCGGTGCCGTGCAGCGTGGTGATGATCCCCGGCGAAACGCCGGATATTTGCGCCGCCAGCACAGCCGCCAGGGCGTTCGGCACCGCGTAGTGCGCATGAATGATGTCGAGCGAGACAGTTGAAGCGATCTCCGCCATCTTCACTGCCAGTGGCAGGGTGTAATCCGGACAGGGAAAGAGGGTGTGATGCGCTACCTCGACGAGATGGAAGTGGAGGCGCGCCTGCGACACATCGAGTCGCACCGGCCGCGCGTAACTGAAGAAGTGCACTTCGTGTCCGCGAAGCGCGAGTTCCGAGCCCAGAGCGGTTGCCAGGATCCCACTCCCACCGATCAGCGGGAAACAAGCAATGCCGATCCGGAGTGGCGCCTTACTCATGATCGCTGATATAAGCGTCGCCCGAGTCCGCGATCGTTTTGCGCTCAACAAAAATCACGCCCGGGCCATCGGCTTTATTGACATAATCCTGTTCGCTCGCGCCGGAAACATAATGGGTGCAACCGATGACACTCTGCATCCAGCGAAATCGCGTGTCGCGCGTTGCGCTCACCTGCTCGCGCCCATAAGTCTGAGCGGGCACTTCGATGAATTTGTCACCTCCCTTGTGCAGCCAGAATTTTCCAGCGCGCGCGCGTGCCCGCACGATCTCGCCCTCGTACGGAAGATCGACGAAGTAATCATCAATTGCGCAAGCCGCTGCGCGAAAGTTTGGATCGCTCGAACGCACAACCTTGATTCCTTTCATCAAACCCATGGCCGCATACATCGCAAGACAGAGATCGGCCGCGGTGGCTCTGGTTATTCCTTTAAATTTTTCGACCAAATCTCGATCGACATAACTCGGCAGCTGGCGTTCCATTTTTGCCTTCCACCCTGGGACGACGCGTTTCAGGTAAAGCGGCGAGTAAAGTTTCTGGATCTTGTTTTCGAACTCGAAATTGAGCGCCATTCTTTCGCCGCTACTTCGATCTTTTAACACGGTCACGGTCTCGCGCGGATCGTGGTCGCTATCGTGATAGAAGAAGGCGATTGTCCCGCCGATCTCGCGCTGAAGGCGACGCGCAGTCTGGATTTTGGCGAAGAGAAATCGCTTGGGAAATATCCCGCAGGGTTGCTGGCCGAAACAGATAATCGGGTCGGGCATGTGCAATCAGGCTGCGCCGGCTGAATTAGAGGAGAATATGAACCGCTGCAGAACGGGCGCCAGCAGGAGTACGGCGGCGCAACCGATTGCGTTGTACCACAGGTAACCGATCCCAGTGGTGAAGAAGAGCAGGAACACGAGCGCCTGGGCAACGAGGGCCGCGAAGAAAACCGCCGAGCCACGGACCTGCCTAACGAAAAAGGCAACCAGGAACAGGCCTAGAATGCTCCCGTAAAAAACCGACCCAAGGATATTGCCCGCTTCAATCAGGTTCTCGACCAGGTTGGCAAAGGATGCGACTCCTATCGCGACCAACCCCCAGGCGGCGGTGAATAATCTGGCTGCGACAACGTAGTGATGATCGCTCGCGATTGAAGTGCGCAGCGGCCGATAAAGGTCGACCACGGTGGTTGAGCCGAGCGCGTTCAAGGCCGCGGCCGTGGCCGACATGGTGGCGCAGAGAATGACCGCCACGAGCAAGCCGACAACGCCGCGCGGCAACTCCTGTAGAATGAAGGTAATAAAAACATAGTCAGACTCCTTGCTCCTCGGATCGGCGCCGTTTTGATTCAATACTTGTTTGGTCTCGGCTCGCACTGCTTGAGCGCGGGCATCAAATTCTCTAATCGATTCCATTTTCTCAGATGACGGCGCCGCCGCATAAGCGCGCAGCGCCTCCCGTTTTTGGTCGAAGATTTGATCGGCCTTCGTTGCCAACTCGTTCAGTTGCGGGCCGGCGCCGTGCTCGACCGCGCGCTCGTAGGCCGGGCGATTAAAGAAGACCGGAGGTTTTTCAAATTGATAAAAGATAAAAACCATCGCGCCGAGCAGAAGAATGAAAAACTGCATCGGAACTTTGACGACGGCATTAAAAAGCAATCCGAGCCGGCTTGAACGCAGGGAATCTCCCGTCAGGTATCGCTGTACCTGCGACTGGTCGGCACCGAAGTACGAAAGAGCGAGGAAGAATCCGCCAATCGCCCCCGACCAGAAGGTGTAGCGTTTGTGCGTATCGATCGAGAAATCGACGGCCTGCAATTTGTCGAGCTTGCCGGCAATCGTGAGCGCATGACCAAACGAAATGCTCGGACTCAATCGATAAATCACCACCCCGAAGGCCACGGCCATTCCCGCGAGAATGACCATCATCTGGTAGCGCTGGGTCAGACTGACAATGGTCGTTCCGCCGACGACAGTGTAAAGGATCACGAAACCGCCGGCGAGCCAGATGGTCAGGTGCAGTTGCCATCCAAGAATGGCGGAAAGAATTATGGCCGGGGCGTAGATCGTGATCCCGGTTGCGACGACGCGTTGCACTAAAAAGAGAAAAGCGCCGAGCATTTGCGTTTTTCGATCGAACCTCTGGCCGAGATATTGATAGGCGGTAAAAACTTTCAGTTTTTGATAAATCGGCACGAAAACGGCGCAAACCATGAGAAGTGCGAGCGGTTGACCAAAATAATTTTGGATAAAGCCGATGCCGCTTTCGTAGGCCTGCCCCGGCATGGAGAGAAAAGTAATCGGTCCGGCCTGAGTCGCGAGAACCGAGAGTCCGATAGTTCCCCAGCGGATGGTTTTATCACCCTTGAGATAGTGCCCTAACGATTCGCGTCCACGGGTTCGCCAAAGTCCGTAGAGCGGGATCGCCAGGACGGTCGCGAAGAGGACGAGATAGTCAAACCGACTCACGAAAACTGGACGGTAAAAAGATAGAGGAGCAGAATCTCGATCGCGAAGAAGCCAAGGACAAAGCCGTAGGCGCGGGACCAGCGCGGCTCCTCGTCACGCAACTGCTCTTCCAGGCGATCGCTCATTTTCCGCCTAACGAAACCATATTGGCGAAGATCCGGTAAGCCCCGGCAACGCCCGCCGGAAGCTGCCGGAACCAGGAATATCCCGTGTAGATAAAATAACCTTTATCAACCTTCGCGACCAGCAAACCGCCATCGAGCGGTTTCTCATTAGGGTCGTGGCTCGACAAAATCGGAACCCAGGCTGGGTCCCATTTGTCCGGGAAATAAAGTCCCCGCTCCTGGACCCATCCTTCAAAATCGCGCGCACTAATTTTGTTTGGCGTATTCAGGATCGGATGATCAGGCGCGAGCATCTTGACCTCAGCCGTTTCGTCAGTCACGCGATCACGCGAGAGTTCGAGCGCGTAAGGTCCAAAATTGGTCGATTTTAAGTCCGCCGTCGTGTTGTACTGAACAACGACCACGCCGCCGCCCTTCGCGTAATCTACTAACGCTGGCAGCCAGGTCGCGATCCGGTCCTGGGAATTGAAAATGCGAACGCCGAGAACGATGG
Organism: Chthoniobacterales bacterium; assembly: GCA_035622995.1. GTDB lineage: Bacteria > Verrucomicrobiota > Verrucomicrobiia > Chthoniobacterales > UBA10450 > DASPUI01. Next base: position 6,315 of record DASPUI010000134.1, on the reverse strand, counting down.
CGCTGAACTGCCGAAGGTTTTCCGCGCCCAGATCCCCTTCACCGAGCTGTTTCACAGCATAACCGATTTGTTGCAGAGCCGCTGGGATGTCGTCCCCGGCACCTGGAATATAACCAATCAAATGGCCGTTGGTCTGGACATCAGCCCTAACGAGTTTCGCTTCCGCAGGCGGCATCAGAATGTGGACGCCAATGTGCGGATAGGCGATTTTTTCTCGGGAAAACGACAAACTCTGGCTACCAATCGCGGTCATGGCTTTTAAGATCCCCTGCCCCGGGCTTGCCGGAGGACGAACCGAAAACTCAATGTCGATTTCAGCATTCGCATTTTTCAGATCCACCGGAATCGAGCCCGGCGATACCACCCAGCCGTCAGGCGCGGAGAGGTGGACATCACCTCTCACCGGACCGTCGGACGCCAACACTCGGACTCGGACCTTCTTCGCATTCGCGTTTGGAAAAACCAAAACAGGATCGACAAAATTGGCAAAGACCACTGGGGCGATCACAATATCATCGCGGACTTCACCCGCGATCGGTTCGACGGTCCGATATTTCGTGTCCAGTGTGTAAGTTATCTCATGACCGGCGACCTTGACGGTGACTTCGACGGGGAAATTTGGTGGATTAGTCGGCCTTCCAATCAAATCCTGATCTTTGACGTTAAACGTTCCTACCGTCGCAGGCTGACGTAGCCAGTAGGGCTGTGAGTATTTCGTCTTCTCAGGAACCGGAGTCTTGAATTCTTTTGTAACCAACTTGTCGGGCGGGAGCGATTCTCCCACTGATGTGGACTGAGCGGATGCCAGGCGATACGAAATCCAATCGATCGCAACATTCGAACGGTTAATCGCCTCGATCTTGACGGGCAACTCCTGACTGGGACTAACGACTGGCGTTTCGGTGGAAGCCTCAAGGTGCAGCCCAAGGCAGGCAGCAATGATTTGGTCCACTTCCGCCTTCTTCTGCGGCACCCAGTCATCTTCCTTGACTCGATCCAATTCATCACGAACCTCGAGAAGCCCTGGAACAGAAGCGGATGGATTACTCGGACGAAAATCGGCGATCAGTCTCGCAATCTTCGCCGCGACTGCTTCTGAATTGGCGACCCGTTTCCAACTAGTGTCGACTCCATCAAACAGGCCGTCATTCATCGCCTCCCCGGCCAGCAACTTAAAGTATTCTGTGCGCGCACCTCTTCTGGCCGGACTACCGACACCCTGGCTTTTGTGCATGCTCACGCTGGCAGCGGCCATCTCGGTGTAAGCCTTGCCAAGGAGGGCGTTATAACCGCCCGCTTCCATGGTCGTTAGGCCGGTCGGATCGAATGGAAGCTTGCGATTAGAAAAGAAAAATGGCGAGGTGTTCCAGACTAGCCGCTTGGCTTGCCATGGCTTAACGAGCGTGAGTTGATCCGTAAACTTCTTCGAATCGCCCGCAAGCGGGAACGCTTCCGTCGCCAGGATCGCGGAGGCAGTGTGATGGCCATGGGTAAGCCGGTCTTCCGGACTAAAACGGGTTACGACCACGTCTGGTCGGAAACGGCGGATCACCCAGACGACGTCTGAGAGGATCTTGTCGTGATCCCAGAATCGCAGTGTCTCTTCAGGATTCTTGGAGAACCCAAAGTCAACTGCACGGGTAAAGAATTGCTGGCCATGATCGACTCGCCGCGCCGCCAAAAGTTCCTGTGTTCGGATAACGCCGAGCTCTTCGCGCAACTCGGGCCCGAGAAGATTTTGTCCACCGTCGCCGCGCGTGACCGAAAGATAACCAGCGTCGTAAAGCGATCCGTTAGACCAAAGCGAAATCAGCGTGGTGTTTTCGTCGTCGGGATGCGCGGCCAGATAGAGAACGCGGCCGAGGACATTCAGCTTTTGGAGGCGAAGCTGAATTTCGCTCGCATCCATTGCATCGGGAAACAACGGCGGCGCTGCGGCCCTGACGTCAACTGTGCAAAGGAGGCCCGTAAAAGCGACGATAAAGCATTGAACGGCGTGCGCTCGCGGTTGTTTCACGATTAAGAAATCGGCACGAGACTGGGCGCGGCCCTCGAAGTCATTCTAATGCGCTGCGAACACGTGGCCTTCCTTTGGACGGACTACCTTCGACTCGTCGCACTATTGGTCGCGTCGACATTCCCTTTGTCCCTTGGCTTGCAACTCTCGGAGCCAACTATTTGTTAATGTCCTGATGCGACTGCAATCGATCGAGCAACGGCTGCAACCCGGTTTTTTGCGCATCTGATGTCGCAGCGGCTTGCGCCTTTTTCATTTCATCGATCGCGCCCGGAAAATCTCCGGCAGCCGATTTCAAGCGCGCCTGCGCCAGATGACCATATATGTCCTGAGGATACCGTTTCGCGACTTCCTTTAGAATCGCGAGACCCTGCTCTGCCTTCTTGGCATTCTGCTGACGGCGACCATAAGAATAGAGCTGCACTGCAGTCGCCTTTTCCATCGCCTTGGCCCAAGTCTTATTGGCCTCATCATCTCTATGCAGCGCCCGCAACAGGTCCACTTTCGTGCTGAGATTATCAAAGCGCTCCTCATTGGAGATGGACATATCCGCCCACTTCAGTCCCCCTTCCAAGTCAATATTGTGGCTCAGGCAAAACTGCGCGGCTTCATCCGGCGATTGCCAGGTGAACTGGCCACGGCCCTTCATCTGCGCGCGAATATTGTCCAAAGCCGTTTGGTCGGTGACCGCGACTTTAAAAGGAATTGCCAGTTTTTCCCATTTCAGCGTGACCACCGCCGATGTTGGCTGCAGGTCTTCGAATTCATATTCGAGCGCCTCTTCGTTTTGATCCAACGGACGTGGTTTGACCGTCACTCGCAACGCATCCTCGTCCTGATTGTAACTGTAGCTACCCCAGCCGGTGTTGGTTTTTGAAAAAATAATCGTCCAGGTATCGGCCGTGGGAATGGCATGCAGACCATAGACGCCTTTTGGGAGCGGCTGGCCTTCAATCGTCACCGGATCGCTCACCTCGAAAGTAGTATTCTCGTCCGCGCCCGTCCGCCAAACCTTCCCATAGGGCACGAGACCACCCCAGATTTTTCGGCCTTTTACCAGTGGCCGGTGATAATTAATCGTCACGTCAGTCAGAGCGATGCGTTGTTTGATCTCCGCCGCCTGACTGACGTCAGGGAGATTGAGATCGTTTTGAGCCTGCGCGGCGCAGGCAAAGCCGACAAGGGTCAGTAAAAAACTAAACAAATTGAGACAAGTGATTTTCATACGCAATGGATTGCCCATCCACTTTTGCCAGAATTCGTGGCACTGCCAGTAGATAATTCAAAGCCATTCTCCCTGCGTTACAACTTCCGCCGCGGTGTATGCGGGGAATTGGTCGGGCTACCCGCGCCAGGCATCGAGAGGTTACCGATTACTAATTATCAACGCTGACCCTACTGCGGAGAAGTCTCTTCGGGCGTAGGCGTCTGCTCCTGAGAATTCTGTTGCGGAGTTGTCTTCGCCGCTGCTTTGGCGGCCCATCTTGCTTTCATCGCAGCCGAGAGTTGAGCGCGGCGTTCAGGCGTGAGGTGGCGTTTTTTCTTTACGTTTTTTAAAGAACGCCCCGCGCTGGCAGGCTTCGGTTTTGGTGCAGTCATTGCCAATAGGCGTTGTTTCACCGTTTGGACTGATGCTGGTCTCGCGCCAGTCGGAAAGGCCTTCCGACCGCGGGCCGAGGATTTACTTTTGGCCTTACCGAATTTGGCTGCCTCCATCGCTTTGAGCTTTCGTTTTAAGGTCGCAAGTTTCGCTGTGCGCTTTTGTAGCTGAGCCTCAAGGCGTTGAATCTTTTTGATGAGTTTTTTTTGCTTCATAACCGAGTAACCTCCATCGGATCACCGAAACCAACGAATATTGAGTCAAAATTGATAGGCGGTGACAAGCGCAGAAATCGTAATTCTAAGTCCGTTGTGTCTGCGGCTCCGATTCAAAGTCACTCCGACCGTTCAGGTAGAATTTCCGCGTTGGTCGAGAACATAAACCTGGCCATCCTTACCTGACACGGGTGAAGTTTTCCCGCATAGAGAGCGAAAATACTGGGTATGCTTGGGAGATTCGGGTCGAAAGTCAGAATGCCGAGATCAGTCGATACATTCCAAGAGCCAGGATGGCGCTACTACGGCACCGTGACGGTGACTTGGTTTGAGCAATCGCCTGAGTCCGTTTCGCAGACTTGATAGATAAACGATCCCGTTTGGGTTCCGAGTCTGTCGGTGGCTTTTCCATTGTCCGGTCTAATCCCGATGCTAGTACCATTTCGAGTTATGCTTACCTGGCCGCCATCAGCCGGGCTCCATTTCAGCTGCACATTGTGGTTGGTTCCCTGCGTCTTCAGGCGCGACTGAAGGGTGATGGGGTTACCACTTCCGCCAACCGCGGCAAGAATATCGACCCGGCCCCATCCGAAGACATTGTTTGGCGGACCAGCAGCGCCGCACTGGGTCGAAGAAATAAAGTGAGCCGCGCTATCTAAGGCGTCGCGACTCGCGTCGATTTGGTTTTTCAGTTCGGGATGAGCCGACCAGAGGAGCGCCATGGCTCCGGCGATGTGCGGAGTTGCCATGGAGGTACCGGCAGCAACCGTATAAGCATCATCGGAAGTGTTACTGGCTGAGCGCACGTTAGTGCCCGGAGCGGTGATGTCCGGTTTTATCCGTCCGCTTCCATCGGCAGTAACTGGACCGCGGCTGCTAAAGGAAGCAATGGTATCGCTACCGGTGTTGAGCGCCCCGACCGAGTAAGATGCGTCATAGAAAGATGGGGGATCTGTGAGAGTGGAACAACTCGATCCGGAGTTACCCGCTGCCACCACCATCATAATCCCGGCGGCTTTTTGAGCCTCAACGGCGGCTTGCAGGGTATCGACCGAACAACCTTCCGAAGTCGGGCAGCCCCACGAGTTGATCGTAATGTCAGGCGCCTTTGCTGGATCACCTTGAGTTGAGTTGCCACCCACTGGATAAGGCGCGAGGAAGAATTCCATGCACTCGATGTACCTGGCCGGTGTGCCGTTGCCCTCATCCATGTTGCGGCAACCAATCCACTTTGCGCCGGGCGCCATTCCGATCTGGTTACCCCCTCCGTCGTCGCCGATCGCAGTGCCTGTAGTGTGGCTACCGTGGAAGAAATCATCGCAAGGGAAAGGTGAATCGTTACCGCAGGGGTTACCCACGCTGTCGTGGATGGAGTCGTGCCAATTGTAGTCGTGATTGGCCACCGTCCCATCCCAGCCACGGTAGTGAGGCTTAAGCGCATTGTGCGTCCAACGCTGACCTGTATCGGCACTCGCAACCACTATGCCCTGCCCGGTGAAACCCTCCGCCCAGACATCCGGCGCGTGCGTGTAAACGATACCCGGCTCGATTGTCTCCGGACTTTCAGATTGCAAAGGCGCCTCAACAGAGGGACCCGGTTGAGGAAACACATTTTTAATGTGCGGATTACCTTCAACACGGGCCACGTCCGGGCGAGCAGCCAGCGTTTCTGCGATCTCCTGGGTGCCCGTGACTAAAATTGCGTTGACGATATAGAACGAACGATACGGGATGCCCCGCTCACGCAGCCATTGCAGGATTGGGCCCTGTGTCGCCTGGCTCTTGCTCAATAAGGTATTATAAATGAAGCGTCCCTTTTCATCCTTAGTCGGTAGGGCGGCGGCCGAACTCAGGTCGGCCTGGTCGGAAAGCACGACCATGAACTCGGCTTGATTGCCATTGGCGGTGTGTTGAGTAACCCACGGGGTAATTTTGGCCAGCGCAGCGGCCTGGTCAGGGCTGCTCGACCGATTAACGGCGCGCGACGAAGCGACCGCACCGAGCATGGCCGCGACTGCAGCGGCGAGGAAAAGAAGAGCAAGCATTCGCCGTAGCGGCCCGATTGTGGAGCGACTTTGTTTTTCCATAAGGTCTGCGTGCGTTGTAAGTCATTGGCCTACATTATGTCAAGTAATTCTCTTACGCGACTCGACGCCCCACGGAGTCTAACGGATCCGAATGCCCTAAGGCGGATCGGAGCGACAGACTCCTGGAATTGACCAGTTCTCGCGGGGGCGTACCCCTCGCCGGGTTCGAGCTCTCCAGGCTCCGAGGTCTTCGTAATACAAAGACCTGTCGCGTTCGTTAGGTAAATCGTGGTTGAAATCCGCGACGGAAGTTTCGCGCTAAATCCTTTCGTCGTTAAATCCTGTCGCGATTTTCTTTTTCTCTTCGCCGCATCAGGTCCGCTAGAGGCGAAACTCGCGATTAGCATTTCACCAACTTGTATCTTGTAGAAACTTTTTCATCCGTCTTTGAAACTT
>DASPUI010000133.1:0-2530 GCA_035622995.1 Chthoniobacterales bacterium | reverse complement strand
GATGTTAGACAGCCGATATCCGATGTTGTTCGCCGGTGGAAGCAGCGATCGACTTGTTCATCCGTTTTCTGGCGGTGGAGCGCGGTTTGTCGGAAAACTATCAGCTCTCCACCCAGCGCTCGCTCGCGGAATTTTCCGACTGGTGCGTCGCGAGAAAAAAGATCGCCAACCCGCGGGCCGTCACCCTGCCGCTCTTGTCCGAGTATCTGGCGGAACGCAAGCGCGGCGGGCTTTCCGCTTCATCGATCAAGCTGATCGTGGTTGCGCTGAAGATTTTCTTCCGCTTTCTCGCAAACCAGGGCCGGATCGGCCGCGACCCGGCTGAACCACTTGCCTTGCCGCGGGTCGAGAGATACCTGCCGGAGACATTGAACGAGATGCAGGTCGAACAGTTGATCGACGCAATCGACATCAAATTGCCGCTTGGGTTGCGCGACCGGGCGATGATCGAGTTGCTCTACGCCAGCGGCCTGCGCATTTCCGAGCTGGCCAGCGCGCGTCTGGAAAATTTCGACAGCGCAGAGCGAATTTTGCGCGTTACCGGCAAGGGAAACAAGACGCGACTGGTGCCAGTCGGTCGAAAAGCAAGTGAAGCATTGGCTGATTATCTGTCGCTTGAGCGGCCGAACCTGGTCAAGCGCCGGACGGGCGGCGAGATTTTTTTGTCGGCGCGCGGCACCAGGCTGACGACGGCACGGATCTGGCAAATCGTGAAACGGATCGCGCGACATTCCGGTTTGGAGAAAAATATTTATCCGCATCTACTCCGACACAGTTTCGCCACCCATTTGTTAGGCAACGGCGCCGATCTGCGGATCATCCAGGAGATGCTCGGCCATGCGGACATCTCGACGACCCAGGTTTACACGCATGTCGATCAACAGCGTTTGAAAGCCGTCCATCGACAATTTCACCCGCGAGCGTGAATCAGATTGGCAGAATCAGGCGAGGGTCGGAATTAGCAAATCGACTGAATCGTGTTAATCCTGTCCCACTTCCTCTTTTCCTGGTTTCCTGATTCATGAAGCGTCTCGTTCTGGTTGCGGTCATCGCGATTTTACTCGCGGGTGGAGTATTGTTTGCACTTCGGCGGGCGGCGGGTCCGGTTTCGCAAGGGACGGTGGCGGCATTGCTTCCAAGCGAAGCGATTGCCGTGGCGCAAGTACCCGATTTGAACCGAACGCGCGATCAGTGGCACGAATCGGACATCTATAAACTCTACTGCGAACCGGCAGTACAGGATTTTCTGCGAAAGCCGCTCACCCAAATCCCGGATCGCGATGCGAACTCGCAAACGCTACGCGATTTTGAGCGCCTCCAAATCAAGGACGGTTTTGCCGCGCTGATATCGATCGAGAGCGATAACCCGGTCTTCCTGGCCGGTTTCCGGTTTCGGGGAAGCCAGGCTGAGGCCGACAACGCGATCAACAAGCGGCGCGAACAGATTGCCGGGCATTTAACGAATCCCCGGACCGAGGATTATCAACAGCACAAGATCGAAATTACCGGTCAAGGGGCGAGCCTGGTCGCAACCGTTTACGACAACGATTGGTTCTTTGTCTCGAATGATGTCGATCAGCTCAAAGGTCTGCTCGATCGGGCGGACGGGCGCTCGAAAAATCAGCGCGGAACGCTGGAACAGGACGCACACTTCCGCGCAGCCACGGCGCATCTGCCGGGCAACTGCGCGGCATGGTTTTACCTCCAGCCCAGGAGTTTTGGCGACAAGCTCGCTTCGCTGCGATCGCAAGTCGCTCCTTCGGCCGGATCAAATCAGCGAACGATGCTCGAACAAATAGGCAGCATCTGCGGCGCGGTCCGGTTCGATGGCGGAAAAATTCGGGATATCTGGTTCGTCGAAATGCCGAAGCAGGAGCAAAACGCAAAGCTCGCGCGATCGGCGGCGGAGCTGGGAACAGGCGACACCGTTTTATATCTGGCGACGTTGCTGAACCCGGAAAAACTAGCCGGTCTTAATCAACCGGGCAGCACAGCTCCGGTCGCGGCCTGGCTGCAAAAGGTGTTCGACGTCGCTTCACGTAACGGGATTAGCATTGACGATTGGAAAGCAGCGTTCGACCTGGAGCTTGGCTCGCTGGCTGACTGGCCGGCGACTGCGCACTGGCCTTCTCTAATCGCCAGCCTGCCGGTGAGAGATCCCGTTCGCGCGAACAAGATCGTCAACGCTTTGACTTCCGCGATCGACGAAGACGGCTCCTGGACGAAGACCGACAAGGGCGGAATTCATTTCTTCGTACTCCATACGCCAGCGAGCCTGTTGGCGTTTGCGCCAACGATCGCGTTGTCGGACAAGCTGCTGGTGGCCGGGGCTGATTCAGCTTCGGTCGAAGCGGCAATAACACGCAATGGTTCTGGTTTAATGCGAACCGGTACCTACAAGACAGCTGCGCGAACTCTGCCTGAGCCGACTAACTTCTTCGCTTATGTCGATCTGCCGCTTCTTTACTTGAGGCTGGATGCTTCGCTGCGACCAATGCTGTTAATGGCCGCCGCGTTCATGCCCGCGATC
>DASPUI010000132.1:0-2941 GCA_035622995.1 Chthoniobacterales bacterium | reverse complement strand
TAACGCCGCCACGCTTTCCTCAAAAACGCCTTCGCCCCGTTGCGCGTTGACGTTCGTAGCCGAGTAAAACGGCATTGACGCGACGATCTCCACTTTCTTTTGCGCAAGAAATTCAGCCAACTCCTTGTAACCGCGCGCCATCAGGATTGTCAGATTGCAACGATCTATAATCCGAATGGGCGGCTGGAAAGCGCGCAGCCGGGTGATGAAGTAGCGAAAATCAGGAATCATCTCCGGCGCGCCACCTGTGATATCCACCGTGGAAATGGGCGTCGGCTCAAGCCAATCAACGACCCGGTCGATTGTCTCGCGCGTCATAATCTCCGTCCGCGTCGGTCCGGCATTCACGTGACAATGGCCGCAGGTTAAGTTGCAAATCTTGCCGACATTCACCTGCAGCACCTCGGTCCGGCTGCGACGGAGCTGCAATCCTTGCGCGGCGAGTCGATCGGCGAAGCGGTTCATCGGCGAGAGAATCGAGTGGGTAACAGCCCGCGACTGTGACATAAAAGCAGGGAGGACGCCAGCGTAGCGATCGAACTGTTCCGCTTGCTCTCCGGAAGAGTTTTGCTCCTGTTGAGCCGTGATAAATGAGCGCTTTGCAGTTAGGTGTTAATATCGATCACGTTGCGACTTTGCGGCAGATGCGGTATGCGTCGATGCCCGAATCAAAAAACGCCGAGCCGGATCTGCTCACTGCGGCGGCGGTTTGTGAGCGGGCCGGAGCCGGAGGAATCGTGGTCCACTTGCGAAGCGATCGGCGCCATATTCAAGATCGCGATGTTGAACGGTTGCGCGAAAACATTATGACCAAGCTCAATCTCGAAATGGGAAACACTCCGGAAATTGTTGATGTCGCGCTGCGGCTCGTGCCCGATGAGGCCTGCCTTGTGCCAGAAAAGCGTGAGGAAATTACAACCGAAGGCGGTCTCGATGTGGTTGCGCAACGAAAGGATCTCGAAGCCACGATCAAACGCCTGCAGACGGCCGGTATTCGCGTGAGCTTGTTTGTCGATCCAAAATTGGAACAAATCGACGCGGCGCACGAACTCGGAGTGGAAATGGTGGAACTGCACACCGGCAAACTGGCAAATGCATTTTCGGAAAAAATCGAGAAGCAAGAACTCGAAAACTTGCAAGCCGCGGCCAAGGCCGCCTCGGAATTGAAACTTCAAGTTAACGCCGGCCACGGAATCAATTACACGAACGTTGCGCTTATCCACAAAATCCCACACCTGACCGAGCTCAACATCGGTCACTCAATTATTTCGCGCGCCGTTTTTGTCGGTCTTGAAGACGCGGTGAAGGAAATGATTGCGGCGATGGACGATTATCGCGGATGAGCGTTCTCGGAATCGGCGTCGATCTGGTTGAGTGCGAGCGAATTCAACATTCGGTCGATCGGTTCGGCGAGAAATTTCTTCGCCGCGTTTTCACCGATGGCGAAATCGAATATTCGATGTCGATGAAATTTCCTTCGCGGCATTTGGCGGCGCGTTTTGCCGGAAAAGAAGCGGTTTCGAAAGCATTCGGCACCGGAATCGGAAAGGCGATGGGCTGGCGAGACATCGACATTCAAAAAAAAGCGAGTGGCGAGCCATTTCTGGTTTTCTCGGGTGGAGCGCGAGAATTGGTCAGGCAACGTGGCATCGTTTCCGCCCGCATTACTCTCAGCCACACGGATCATCACGCGGTCGCGTGCGTGATTCTGGAATCGCAATGACGCAATTCCTGGCGCACGCGTTTGCCACTCTCGGTCACGCGTTGCGAATGGCGACGGCCATGTTTTGGGAAACGTTTTGGGCGCTGGTGATCGGTTTTGGGATTTCCGCGGCCCTCCAGGTATTCGTCAGCAAGGAGCGAATGAAGCAGGCATTCGGCCGGCCCAACTTGAAGACGATCCTGACGGCGACCGGCCTGGGTGCGGCCAGCTCGTCTTGTTCTTACGCGGCAGTTGCAATCGGTCGAAGCGCATTTCAACAGGGTGCATCGCTGGTCGTGGCGTTCGCTTTCATGTTCGCATCCACCAATCTCGTGGTCGAACTCGGCGTGGTTCTCTGGTTGTTAATGGGATGGCGATTTGTTCTCGCCGAAGTCGTCGGCGCATTTGTTCTCATCGCAATGATGTGGCTGTTGATGTCGATCTTCTTCGCAAAGAAACTTGAAGCCGAAGCGCTCCAGCACGCGAGCGGCAAGGAGGAGGATTCCTGTCATGATGGACATGAACACCGGCCCGATGTGAATCAAGGAAAGTGGACCCGCGTCGCCACGGCATTTTTGAGGGATTGGCAGATGCTTTGGAAGGAAATTCTTGCCGGCTTTTTAATCGCCGGCCTTTTGTCAGCGTTGGTTCCGCGCGATTGGTGGAAAGCACTGTTCATTCAAAGCGGAAACGAATCGCTCCGGCTCATTGAAAACGCGGCGGTCGGCCCAGTCATCGCCATTCTTTCATTCGTTTGCTCGGTTGGAAATATTCCACTCGCCAGTCTGCTTTGGTCGAATGGAATTAGCTTCGGCGGCGTGATTTCATTTATTTATGCCGACTTGCTCGTTGTTCCGATTATCTTGATTTATCTGAAATACTTCGGCGGACGCGCTACCATCTGCATTGTCTGCATCTTTTATGCGTCGATGGTTGCCTCAGGAATTATTGTCGACGTGCTTTTCGCCGCGACGGGCTTGATTCCACGCGGCCCGCGACCACCCGCCGCGATCGAGCACGCCACGATCCATTGGAATTACACCACGTGGCTTGATTTGATCGCGCTGGCGATTGCCTTGCTTTTCTTTTCTCTCGCCATCCGGCGACGACATCCGGCATCCTGAATCCGGCCCATCTTTGAATGCCGCCACCGAGATCGCAACCACGGCGTGTCGTCCATCGGAGACCGCTGCCGTTTCGCGACGGTTCTCTTCTGTCGTAACCCGTGCGGACTTCGAA
>DASPUI010000131.1:0-7907 GCA_035622995.1 Chthoniobacterales bacterium | reverse complement strand
GTTCCCGGCCCTGCAACCAAAAAAGAATCCCAGCTCTTCGACGCGATCTAAGATCGGAATTTACCGCCCGCGATTTTGTTGATTAGGTAGGCGGAAAAATATCCCGCGTATTTCTGTTGTAACTCCAGCCGCTGCCAGTCTTTGCCGGTAAGCTTTTTGCGACAATTTAACGAGCCGCAGTTGCAGACGACAGAGTAACTGTCGTCATCGGTCATGCACCAATCGTGGGTGATTTCTTCGCCAGGTTGAATCTCGCGCATGGCGACAAAAGTAATTTCGCCGCGCAACCCGATGTTCGCATCGCAGGAATGATTGGAATACAACATCGACAGCTCGCGCTCCTCAGCCGTGACGGGCGCGATGAATAAATCGTCATCGATTTGAATTTCGACCGGCCCAAGCCGTGGCGTAATTTCACGTCTCAACGTTTCGCGATCGACGATGTGCCCGCCTTTGACCGCGACAATCTCATCTTTCTTGATTCCAGCAGTCGCAAATAATCCTCGTCCATGGATCGAACTCTCACGCACCTCAGTTTTCGGTGAAAGATATGAAAGCCGCAGCATGAATTGACAGTGACCAAAATACATTTAGCCATCGGCGCGTGGCTCGCATCAATTCAATTTTGCGGTCGACCCGGCTGCCTCTACAGTTGTCGATCTAATGAGATCACGTCAGGCCGCTGTCATTTTCATTTTGGTCACTGTCACTCTCGACATGGTGGCCATTGGCCTGATTTCGCCGGTGCTGCCGAAGCTGATTCTCGATTTTCGTGGCGGCAACATGACAAGCGCGGCCAATTGGAACGGATGGTTCGCTCTCGTCTTTGCCGGAATGCAGTTCTTCTTTTCACCGCTTCTCGGCGTTCTGTCGGACAAATTCGGCCGGCGTCCCGTCATCTTGTTGTCCAACCTCGGCCTCGGTTTGGACTATGCCGTGATGGCGCTCGCTCCGACGATGAGCTGGCTGTTTGTCGGTCGCATCATTTCGGGTCTAACTGCCTCAAGCATCCCGACCGCGATGGCTTACATTGCGGATGTTACTCCTAAAGAGAAACGCGCGGGCGCGTTTGGCATGATTGGCGTGGCGTTCGGAGTTGGTTTTATACTGGGCCCGGCGATTGGCGGCCCGCTGGGCGACATCAGCCCGCGCCTTCCATTCTGGGTTGCGGCCGGATTCAGCCTAACGAACTGGCTGTGGGGATATTTCTGCGTTCCGGAATCGCTGGCCGCGGAAAAACGCAAAGAGTTCGCTTTGCGCCGGGCCAATCCGGTAGGCTCGCTCGTGTTGCTGCGTTCGCATCATGAGCTCTGGCGGCTGGCGACGATTCAATTCCTGGCCTACATCGCCCACAATGCTTTCAGCGTATGGGCGCTTTATGCGATGTATCGTTACTCTTGGAGCTCGGGCATGGTTGGTCTGTCTCTCGCAATTGTCGGTGTTTGTACGGCACTCATCTCCGGCGGATTAACACCCCACGCGGTCAAGCGTTTGGGGGAAAGACGCACGCTTTACATCGGTCAGTTTTTTGGAGCGTGCGGAATGCTCATCGCGGGACTCGCCCGCAGCGGCGCAGCGTTGCTCGCATCCATTCCAATCATTTCGACCTGGAATATTTCGATGCCAGCCGCGCAAAGCATGATGACGCGCCGCGTCAGCGAGCGCGAGCAAGGCGAACTGCAAGGCGCCATCGGCAGTTTGCGCTCAATCACGTTCATTATCGGTCCATTTTTGTTTTCGCGGATATTCGGATTTTTTATCGATCCGAAACATTCGTTTCACGTTCCGGGAGCGCCTTACTATCTCGGCGCGGCTTTGCTTTTCACTGCGATGCTGATGTCGACTCGCATCAAACAGGAACCGATGTTGGCACCTGCGACGGAAATCATTCCCGAGAATGCTGAGCCGCCTCCGGAGGTCACTGCCGCAGGCATGGCCCCGATAAACGAGCCAAAAGAAAATATTTGAGCATTTGCGGCGAGTCAGCGATTAAACGGATGTGAGAGGAATTGGGCGCTGTCTGATCATCGCGATTTCGATCTGCTCCTGGATTTCAATCTCGAATCACTGCGCGCTTGCCGTCATTCCTTCCCGAGCAGCGATTGTCCAGAGCGCATGTCCTTTTCATTCGCATCACGCCTCGAACCGGGACGGAAAGAAAAAAACGGCCGCTCAACCATGCTGCAAGATCTTGCGCGCGACCGTCGCAATTCCAGTTAAAACTCCTGCGTTGGCAATCCTTCACATGTCCGGCGTCGATCCCGGCTTTGGCGAATTGGTAATTTTCACGCCGGCAAAAGTTTTAATCCGGTTGGATGCGCTGGACACCGGCCCGCCGGGCGCGTTTTCATTCGCTGAATTGATTCTCCAACGGAGCTTGTTTTCGCACGCTCCGCCTTTCGTCGTCTAACGAAAGCGCGACGCACGGTCGCGAACACTCCGCTGTAGCGGCAGGCGCATCGCCTGCGGGCTTGTCCGGCCTTAGCCCGGCGCGGCTGCCTCTACAGAAAATCCAGAATGAAGCAAATTGCCATCATGATCTGTGGGATTGGGCTGGTGACGAACAGCGCGCTGGCCCAATCGCAAGATCACCCATGCGCGCAACAGAATGAGCGCGAGACAGTAAAATATACCTGCCTCATGCACCCGGAAATTGTGACCGATCGCCCGGGAAAATGTCCGAAGTGCGGGATGACACTGGTGCCGATGAAAGAAGACGGAAAACGTCCAGCGATCAACGCTCAACACTCAACGAAGGACTCAGGACGCGCCATGCATGATGCAAATGGTATGGCCATGCCATCGCACCAACCTAACGAACGCCACGAAGAACCAATGTCCATGCCGTCATCGATCAACGTGGCGGACTCAATGAGTCGCGAAAGTTCGGGCACATCATGGGTTCCAGATTCCACCCCGATCTACGGCAGGATGTTTATGGTCGACGACGACATGCTGATGCTGCACGGCGCGATTTTTCCGCGCTACACCAATGTGACCACGAATCGGGGCGACGATCGGATCGACGCGCCAAACTGGCTGATGGTAATGTTTTCACACTCGTTAGGCGAGAACACGCAGTTTGGCTTGCGCGCGATGATGAGCCTCGATCCGCTCACCGAAGGCGGGCGCGGTTATCCGTTGCTCCTTCAAAGCGGCGAATCATGGCACGATCAGCCACTGCACGATCGTCAACATCCGCACGATTTGTTCGATGAATTGTCATTTTCTGTTTCGCACAAGTTCGATTTCGATCTCAGCAGCTATTTTTATTTCGGTTATCCGGGCGAGCCGGCCCTCGGTCCACCGACCTTTATGCATCGCGCATCTGCGATGGACGATCCGGACGCGCCGATCGGGCATCACTGGCAGGATTCGACTCACGTCACTTTTGGTGTCGCCACTGCCGGCATGCAATGGCGAAATTTGAAGGTCGAGGGCAGCGTCTTTACCGGAGGCGAGCCGGATGAAAATCGCTATGACTTCGATCGTCCACGTTTCGATTCGTTCAGTGGGCGGGTCTCATGGAACCTGACACAGAATCTCGCGCTGCAGGGTTCATTTGGTTATATCAAGAGTCCGGAAGCGCTCGAACCCAATGTGAATCGGCATCGCACCGCTGCCTCGGCCATTTATAATCAGCCCCTCGATCCGGATTCAAATTGGGCGACGACGTTCGTCTGGGGGCAAAACAACGATTCAGGCGAGAAAACACAATCGGTTTTGGTCGAGAGCAATTATCAGCGAAATCGCGACAGCGTTTACATGCGCTGGGAGTTCGTCCAAAAATCGGGACGCGAACTGGTTCTTGCGCGCGAAGACCTGAACGAAATTTTCCCGGTCAACGCCGTCAATCTTGGTTACGTCCGCGGCCTTTCACGCGGCCGCGGAATCGACGTTGGACTGGGTGGACAATTCACGATCGATTTTTGGCCAGGCGAACTCGATCGCTACTACGGCAGCGGCCCAGGCTACGGTTTTGAAGTTTTTCTCCGCGTTCGCCCTTCCCAAATTGCCGATTTTGCAATGCGGCATGACGAAATGAAATGATTCGCGCTATGGATAGGTGAATTCGTAAAAGCGCGCGGTAAAGCTCCCGGCATTTACATCCTCAAACTGGAGCGACCCATCACCTCCCGCGGTCGTCGTGCCGATGGTCATGAATTGCTGAGTCAGATCGGTCGTCGCTTTAATAGTATGGCTTTGGAACGGAACGCCGTTCGCCTGCAACAGGGTGTGGCCATTCGCCAGCGTTGTAATTATCGGAGTCGTGACAGTCGGGGTCACCGGCACGATTTTGTAAACGCTGCCACTGGTGATGTCGGTAATATAAAGCTCGCCGTTCGCGTCTTCGCCTAGCGACGTTGGATTGAGCAAATTGAAACCGCCGGTGCTGGTCGGAAAAATCTCAGTCGTGATATCCTGCTCATTCGAAGCGGTGGTGCCGTCGTAATTGAGCGTATAAATGCGGCCGAGATTATTTGGATTAATCCTGGTGCTTTCCGGGCCGAGATAATCGGCGAAGACATAAGTCCCATTCAGCGCCGGAATTTGTTTGCCGCGATAAACGTAACCGCCGATCACTGTTTGTCCGGACAATCCGGTCGGTGGCGGAGGATGCGGGTAATCAATAATCGGATCGACGCCACCCGGAGGTCGACTGCCGCCGACCACGGGATTTCCGGTCGGGGTCGCGATAAACCCCTCGCGCAAACGCCACTCGTAATTTTCACCGCCGCCCGGATTTGTCGGCTGTTGCACATCAACTTCCTCGCGCGTGTCCTGGCCGACATCGCCCAGAAACATTCGGCCATTCACGCGGTCAAAACTGTCGCGATACGGATTGCGCAAGCCAAATGCCCAAATCTCCTTTTTGTCCGTACTCGAACCGACAAACGGATTGTCCGGAGGAATCGTATATGTCCCGGTGGTTGGATCGACGTGAATGCGCAGCATTTTGCCTAACAATGTCGTGAGGTTCTGGGCGTTGCCGCCTGGCTCGATATGCCCCGTCCCCTGATCGTTGGCATTCCCGCCGTCTCCGGTCGCGATGTAAAGATTGTGATCGTCCCCAGACCGTGGGCTAAAGGCGATCCACCCGCCATCATGGTTTTCTTCAGGATGATCAAACGTTAGCAGGATTTTTTCGTTCGAGGTGTCGGCGATATCCGGATTGCCGGATGAAACCTGGAACTGCGAGATATGCGTCGTTCCATTTCCCCACGAGCCGCCCGGCACCACAAAATTAAGATAAAACTTTCCGTTGGTCGCGTAATCGGGATCGAATGCCAGACCGAGGAGGCCCTGTTCCGAGTCGGTGCTGATGCGCGCCGAGATGTCGAGAAACGGCGTCGCATTCAAAATCCCGCTCGACAGATTCAAAATGCTGACCTGCCCGGTTTTCTGCACGATGAATAAACGGTTGTAGTCTCCCGGGGGCGCAGTCACGAAAAGCGGCTGGCTCAAGCTGGAAGCGACCCGAACAGACGCAAGTCCGGACACGGCTTGGGTGTGGGATGATTTCGTTGCGCTGAAAGAGGCCAAAAGAGCGCAAGCGACAACCAATCCTCCCTCGATCGCCCTCATAAGCCATTTAATTCTGCCTTTTCGCAAAACATGTCAAACGTCACGCAGCTTGTCATCGCGGTTGAGTTGCGTGAAAATGATTGCCCCGTGGCGCATCGGCTTCCGAAACAGAGTTATCCGGACATCGAACGAATTATTGAGTTCGATTTTGTCCGGGCGACTGAAGCTGCTGCGCTCAATTCATTGCGCTGGTTAGGCCGCGGCGACAAGGAACAAGCCGACGCCGCTGCCTGCGACGCGATGCGCGGCATGTTCGATCTCATGAACATTTGCGGCGAAGTCGTGATCGGCGAAGGAATCAAGGACGAAGCGCCCGGCATTTTTAAGGGAGAACAGCTTGGCACCTGGCTTCCGGGTTCGCCACCGTTCGATATCGCGATCGATCCAATCGACGGCACGACCAACATTTCCAAAGGCGCGCCGAACTCGATCAGTTGTATCGCCGCGGCCAGTCCGGAAGAAGGGGTCAAGGTTGCGTTGCGCGATGTGCCTTCTTTTTACATGTCGAAGCTTGCCTACGGGCCGCGCGTAATTCAATACACCCAGAAACGCGGCGATTCGCTCAACATCGAGGCGCCGATTCCCGAGACGCTGGCAATCGTCGCGCGCGCGGTCGAGAAACGGGTCCAGGACGTGGTCGTGATGATGCTCGACCGCCCGCGGCATAAGGAAATTGTCGAACAAATACGCGGCTGCGGCGCATCGCTGCGGATGATTGGCGATGGCGATATTGCCGCGGCCATGGCGCCGTCGCTGCCGGAGAGCGAGGTCGATCTTTATATGGGCATCGGCGGTTCGCCCGAAGCCGTGCTGGCAGCGGCCGGAATCAAATGTCTCGGCGGCGAGATGCAGTGCAAAATGTGGCCACGCGATGAAAAGGAACGTCAAAAGCTGGCCGACGAGGGTTGGGAGAAGGATCTCAACCGCGTTTTTTCAACGGACGATCTGGCCAACGGCGAAAACATTATTTTTTGCGCGACCGGGATTAGCGACAGCGCGCTTCTTCGCGGGGTGAAGACGAAAGGCGCCGCCGTCGCAGTGACCCACTCGATTTTGATGCGGGCAAAGAGCAAAACCGTGCGCTTCATCCGCACTCAGCACAATTTGCAGAATAAAACCATCCGGCTGCGCTCGGACAATCGCGAACACCTGATCTGAGGATGGCCGCGTTCAATTGAGCGTTGCTGGATCCATTGGCTGCGTCCGACGGTCGCAGACCGCTGCTGCAGAAATCTCAAACTTCTCGGCTCGACAGCGCACCCGGTCTTGGTTCAAGATTAACTGCAAACCCTTTTCCGCTTATGAGACAAGTATCGAAAACAGAACTTTCGCCCGACAACGGCTGCATCATCGACACGAAATGGAAGCTTGGTTCGCTCAGTTATCACGCCTCCGCCGCGGGCAAAGTCGCGGCTGAGCCGTCCAAGGAAATCATTCGTCTGCCCGAACTGGTGGTTTACGATCACATCGGATTCAAAGGAGCCTACGCGCGCACCAACCTGAGCTTTCATTATATCGGCGATTTTTGGAACGACCGGATCAGTTGTCTGATCGTGGTTAGCGGAGTCTGGCGATTTTATCGCGACGAATATTACAAAGGCCCGCACTGGGACCTCGGCCCCGGTTATTACGAAAGTTTCTTTACCGAAAAAGGCCCGGACGACGTTGTCAGTTCCTTTCAAGCGATCGCGCTGACGTAAGGCGAGTCTGGATTAGACCGAATTTTTCGATCTAATTCTTGTTAGATGGTTAAGCGTTTCTCCGAGCGTTTTCAGCTTTGGATGAGCGGCCTCGCGGACGAGTTCGAGGACAGATGCACCAGCTGGCTGCTTTTTGTAGCTGTCCTCTTCGTTGTTAGCGACGGCTACTCACTCTTTCGCACACACCATTTGTCGCTGGATAGATGTCTCGGTACCCTGCTCTTTGTTCTTTTTATCATTTTATACCTGAGACAGGCACGTTGGACATGGATTCCGCTTATGGTCATTGACATCAGATTTGCTACATACATCCCGCTTTATCGGGACCTGGTCTCCAAGCCTGACCACCTCGCGGCGAAGATTGTTACTGTTGTGATTTGGCTGGGTTTGGCTGGCGCGGGTTTCGCATTTAGCCTCACGTTGAGACAACCATTTGCTAATTCGATTAGAAGCATCTAACCATGCGCTGGAGCCAACGCCTGGGCGTTCTGAAATCTAATTTTGAGGTTATGAAACACTTTCTGGTTTTTGCTACGCTCGGTTCCACCAGGCGCGGCTCCACTCGTTCTCGTTAGGCCGATGAAGGCATCAGTGGTTTTGAGTTGTTTTTGTTTGTGTTTC
>DASPUI010000130.1:0-3891 GCA_035622995.1 Chthoniobacterales bacterium | reverse complement strand
CCTGCAACTGGAAAGGTTCGCGGATGCGACTTACGCCATGCGATTCATCGCGGAAGGTTTTGAAAACGAAAGCGGGCGAAGCGTGACCGGCGACATCAGCACGCTTGTTTCCGCGCTTCCCTACGTGATCGGTTGGAAAGCGGATGGCGATCTCAATTATATCGAGGCAAACAAACCGCGCGGTCTCGAGCTGATCGCAGTCGATTCCCAGCTGAATCGGATTGCGGTCGAAAATGTCACTCTCAACATCATCCGGCAGGAATATGTTTCCGTGCTGAAGAAGCAGGAGAATGGGAATTACGGCTACGAATCGGTCCTGAAGGAGCAGGTCGCGAAGTCAGAACGAATTTCCTTGCCCGGGAATGGTTTGCATTACTCCATTCCGACGACGGAACCGGGAAATTATCTGCTGGAGCTACGCGATGATCAAAACCGAACTCTCAACAAACTTCACTTCTCGGTCGTCGGCCAGGGAGCGAACCCGCGCACGCTGGAAAAAAATGCCGAGCTTGAAGTGAAACTCGATCGCAAGGATTACCATGCCGGCGACGAAATTGCAGTCAGCATCACTGCCCCTTACGCCGGCAGCGGCCTGATCACGATCGAGCGCGACAAAGTCT
Organism: Chthoniobacterales bacterium; assembly: GCA_035622995.1. Lineage (GTDB taxonomy): Bacteria > Verrucomicrobiota > Verrucomicrobiia > Chthoniobacterales > UBA10450 > DASPUI01. Next base: position 3,271 of record DASPUI010000130.1, on the reverse strand, counting down.
ACGCGCACCAGTGGTTTCAAACGAATAGCGCTGGTAGCGTGCAGCACATTCGGCTGCCAACTGACTTCGAAGGTAGCGGCTACATCAATGTTGCATTTGTCCGTGCGCTCGATTCGAAGGAAATCTTCGTTAGTCCATTGAGTTACGGGGTCGTTCCATTCAAGGCGAATGTGGACAAACGCCGGCTCAAGATTGAGATCGACGCGCCCGTAAAATCTAAACCGGGCGAACCGCTTCGCATCAGCTACAAGACGGACCGACCGGGCAAGATTGTTATTTTCGCAGTCGACCAGGGGATTCTGCAGGTGACCGATTACAAAACGCCCGATCCACTTGGTTACTTTTTCCGAAAATGCGCGCTTGGGGTGAAAACCGCGCAGATCGTCGACCTCATTATTCCGGAGTTCTCGCTGCTGCGATCGGTCTCCGCGTTCGGAGGCGGCGAAGAGGTACAGCGCTTGAATCCATTCAAGCGAGTTACTGAAAAACCAGTCGTATTTTGGTCGGGAATTCTCGATGCCGATTCAGCCGCACGTCAGGTCACTTACGATGTGCCCGATTTTTTCGACGGCTCGTTAAGAATCATGGCGGTCGCCGTTTCAAACGAAACTACCGGCTCGGCTGAGCGTGATGCGCTCATCCGCGGACCGTTTGTGATTACACCCAGTGTGCCGGTCTTGGCCGCACCAGGCGACGAATTCGAAGCCGGCGTAACCATTGCGAACAGCACGGAGGGTTCCGGCGAAAACGCGGAAATCGACTTACACGAGGAGACCTCCGCTCACTTGTCGACCGTCGGACCGTCCAGCCAGAAAATGCGAATTGCTGAAGGACACGAAGCAAGCACCGCCTTCCGTTTTCGCGTAAATGACCAGCTCGGTTCCGGTGAAATCAAATTCGTGGTCAACGGAAACGGTACAGAGATGCAGCGTCGCGCTACTTTGAGTGTCCGGCCTCCGGCGCCATTTGTCACCGATGTCCGCAGCGGCAATTTCAAAAACAGCAACATCCAAATTCCAATCACGCGTACGATGTATTCCGAATCTGCCAAACGCGAGGCGTCGATCGCCGCCGTCCCGCTCGGACTCGCGCATGGTCTGGATGCCTTTTTGAAAAATTTTCCGTACGGGTGCAGCGAGCAGGTCACAAGCGGCGCATTTTGCCGGCTGCTCCTGGCTGATGAAGCAGACTTCGGGTTAAATCGGGCGGAAATCACCAGGCAGCTCGAACACACTTTTGAAGTTTTGCGACGCCGCCAAAACGATCAGGGTGGATTTGGGTATTGGGCACCGGAGAATGGCGATCACATCAGCTTCGTGTCGGTTTACGTGATGGATTTTCTGAGCGCCGCCAAAGCCGCAGGGTTTTCGCCTCCGGCCGAAATGTTTTCAACCGGTTTGCGCAATCTGCAAAAAATAGCCGCGCGCGAACCATCGAACTTTTTCGAGGCTCGCACCGTCGCTTACGCGATCTATCTCCTCACGCGCGAGGGCGTCGTCACCACCAATTACATTTTGAACCTGCGCGATTATCTCGACAAGAATCACCCTAACGACTGGCAGGGCGACCTGACAGGAGTCTATCTCGCCGGCTCGCTCAAGCTTTTGCACAAAGACAGCGATGCGGAGCGGTTAATCGAAAAATACAGAATTGATAGTCGCACGGGGCAGTTCTGTGACGATTTCAATCAGCCGCTGGACGCCAACTCGCAATACATCGCTGTTCTTGCTCGCGACTTTCCGGACCGCCTCCGCAAAATCTCTGCGGCCGATTTCGAGAAGATTCTCGGCGAAATCTCTGACGGCCAGTTCAACACTTTATCCGCAGCATATTCTGTGTCGGCACTCAAATCGTATTCGCACACGATTGCTCAGAACCCGCCGGACCAGAGCATTACGGAATTGGGTAACGGAGGCGGAACCCGCTTGACCAGCGGCGTGAAATTGTTGCAGCAGCACGAATTTTCAAGCAACGCGACCGGGTTACGGTTTCAAAGTTCGCGGGTCAACGGGCCGGCAGCATTTTATCAGGTCATCGAAGCGGGTTTCGACCGCAAACTGCCTAACGAAGCGCTCGTAAATGGCCTCGAAGTGTATCGCGAGTTGCTCGATAAAGACGATCGCCCAGTCACGCAAACAAAACTCGGCGAACCGATCCACGTTCGCCTGCACGTTCGCGCAGCCGGTACCGAGCCGGTGACGAACGTCGCGCTGGTCGATCTGCTGCCTGGCGGTTTTGAAATTGTCGGCTCTTCGGTCCGTGCCGGCGTTTCGTCCATCGCTGGAGTTGATTACGTCGATCTTCGGGAAGATCGCGCCGTATTTTTCGCGACCGTGACCAATCGCGTTCTCGAGATCAACTACCAGATAAAATCAACTAATCGCGGCGAGTTCGTGGTGCCGCCTATCTTCGCCGCGTCCATGTACGATCGAAACATCAAGGGCCGCGGCGTCGGCGGGAAAATATCGGTAACCGAATGAAATCGTCCCAAAAAATATTGCGTCCACTGATCTGCAGTTGCGCCGCGTTGACATTGATCTGGCTGGCGTTGCCGAAACGATCGCTTCTCGACGGTATTCCGTTTTCGCAATGCGTGCACGATCGCAACGGAAAATTGCTGCGGGTGACACTTGCGCCCGATCAAAAATATCGGATTTGGACTCCGCTGCGCGAGATTTCACCGGAGCTGGTTAGGGCGACATTACAATACGAAGACAAATATTATGGGCGGCATCCGGGAGTTAATCCAATCGCCCTGTTTCGATCCGTCATCGATCTGGCTCGTTTCCGCCACGTCACCACCGGCGGATCGACTATCACGATGCAGGTCGCACGTCTCCGGTTTCATCTTCACACGCGATCGGTTCCCGGAAAGCTCCGGCAAATTGTTTATGCACTCGAGCTTGAACGACATTATTCGAAAGCCGAAATTCTTGAGGCTTATCTCAATCTTGCGCCGTATGGCCGAAACATTGAAGGGGTTGGCGCCGCCAGTCAGCTCTATTTCAATAAAACCGCAATGCATTTGAGTGGACCTGAAGCAGTCGCACTGAGCGTCATTCCCCAAAGTCCGGCTCGTCGCGGATTGAGCGATCGCGAGAATTCGTCGGTCACTTCCGCGCAAAAGAACTGGTACGACCGCGCAAAGATCGAAGTCGGGAGCGATTTCTCAGCAAGACTCTTCAGTCCGCTCGCCCGCGAAAACAACAAAATGCGCGCCCCGCAGTTTGTTCAACAAGTTCTCGAGACCGAAAAAGTCCGGAACCAAGTC
>DASPUI010000129.1:0-2162 GCA_035622995.1 Chthoniobacterales bacterium | reverse complement strand
GACGAACCCTGCAAGCGATTGCCGCCGACCAGCCGATTGTTGTTCCGGTAGGCGTTGGGCGTCTGGTCCATCGACTCGGTTTCAAGATCGTTCACGAGCTCGACGAATGGCAGACAATTGAATTGGGACCTCTGCGAGTCTCGCTTACGCCGGCGCATCATTGGGGAGCCCGTTTTCTAGCGGATACACACCGCGGATTCGGCGGTTTCGTGATCGGTGCCAATGGTCGGTCGGTCTTTCATTGCGGCGATACCGCTTACTTCGAAGGCTTCAAGGAAATCGGCGAACGACACAACATCGAGATTGCTCTTCTGCCCATTGGGGCTTACGACCCGCCGCTCGCGCGCGAAGTGCACATGAATCCGGAGGAAGCCGTCCGCGCGTTTAGCGAACTCAAGGCGAAAACCCTTGTGCCGATGCATTACGGTAGCTTCCGTCTCGGCTACGAACCACTTGAAGAACCGCTCGAGAGACTGCGTGAGTCGGCGCGCGTTCACGGAATCGAAAAAAAATTACTGGTCATGACCGAAGGAACTCCAGTGGTTTTATAGTGATCAATGACCAGTGGCCAGTGACCAGCCAGAATCGTGAGTGGTGAACTGATCGCTGATCACAGGTCACTTGCCCGACGCAATTGGATCGGCGCGCTGAGCGCCGGCACAATTGTGGTCGCGTTCTCTCTTCTTTTGCTCTGGCATGATCCACTCGTTTTTTGGAACGACGATTACGAATTGTCGATCCTTCCCGTATTCCGCGATGTCGCGCGGAGCTGGAGTGAAGGCCATTTACCGTTGCTCAGTCCGTATTCCTGGGTTTGCAGCAACCTCGCCGGCGAGTTTCAGTACGGAACATTTTCAGTTTTCGTAAACGCGGCCGTCGTTTTGATCTGGAAATTTCCGCTCACGTTTCCTCAGCAAGCCTCGGCGCTCTCGATAACGCACTTGTTCGTTCTGGCGGTCGGCGCTTTTCTGCTCGCGCGCGACCGCCGGCTTTCCACGTCTCTATCAATGTTCGTGGCCTTGGTCACGGCGTTGAATGGCTGGATTATTTGTTGGGGGGCGACGGACTGGTTCGGCGCGCTCGGCGCTTTTACATGGTTGCCATGGGCGTGGTTTGGACTTGAGCGTTCGCTGGATCGGCAGCGAACCCGCTGGCGATTTCTCTGGCCGGCGCCCTTCGTTTATCTGCTCGTGACTGGCGGGTTTCCCTACACAGTGTTGATGTTGGTTGTCCTAATTGGGTGGCTTGCCTGCCGCGCCGTAGCCTCGCCCGAAGGCCGGTCGATCAAATCGTTTGGGTCAATCCTGCCGATGCTTTTCGGCGCTGCGCTCGGCTTTGGAATGTCAGCGCCGGCGTGGCTTGCAATATTTGATTACGTTTCAGGTTCCGCGCGGTCGTTGCAATCCGCGGACGCGCATTGGCAGTGGATCGTGCCATGGCGCGCGTTGCCCGGATTTATTTTGCCGTGTTGGACAGTGAATTGGGCGGATTTTTCCACGCGCTACCTTCCGCACGGGGCGACAGAATTGAGCTGTGGCCTGGTTGCGCCTGCCGCGCTCGTTGCTGGATTTCTCTGGCGGCCCTGGTTGGTGATTCGACGACTCAAATGGGAACTGATTCTTCTCGTTGTGTTGCTTGTCCTTTGCCTGGCTCCGATGGCGGGACTCTTTCGCTGGAGTTTTCGCTGGCTCCCATTTTTTCATCTCGTACTCGCACTTTGTGCGGCCCACGTCCTGCAACTGCGCCCCCGCCTGGCGGTTGGCTCGGCCGCGTTTCTGCTTTTGATCGTTGTTACAATTCCGATGTCGCTTCTAGACACCGGCGGAGCCAGCGGTGCCGCGTTGACCTGGGTTTATTTCGAAGTCGCAGCGGTGTGGGCGCTTTTCGAATTGTTTCTGCCGATAACAAGGATACGCGAATGGGCGCCACCGTGCGCCACATTTGTCGTCTTGCTCGCGACTTACATTTGTATTTCGCCCAACTGTGGTGTGCCGAAATACAATTTGGGTCAGCGCTTGCTGGAACCGGGCCCTCTCGATCAACGGCGTCTTTATCTCAGCATCTATCCGCCGCCCGAAACGGATTATCGCGTCGAGAAGAAACCGCATCCTGTCGGTCAACTCGTTAGGCCTGGCAGCACTTCAATGTGGTCGGGAGTGCGT
>DASPUI010000128.1:0-3427 GCA_035622995.1 Chthoniobacterales bacterium | reverse complement strand
CACGCTTTATCTTTCGCTGGTGGGCGTGAAAGACATGTCGACCATCGAAACGCCCCCGCTCAATCGTCTCCCGATCGAGACGATTGTTTGCGGTTACGACGAAAGAATCGTCCGGGACGCGATCAAACGCGAGCTTGAGCGACAGGGCCAGGTTTATTTTTTGCACAATCGGGTCCAATCAATTCAACGGGTGCGCGACCGGATCGCCGATCTCGTGCCGGAAGCGAAAATCGACATTGGCCATGGCCAGATGGAATCGGACGAGTTGGAAGAAGTGATGGTGCGATTCATTGCCGGAAAAACGGACGTGCTTGTTTGTACAACCATCATCGAGAGCGGACTCGACATCCCCAACGCGAACACCATCATCATCGACCGGGCCGATCGTTTCGGTCTGGCCGATCTTTATCAACTGCGCGGACGCGTCGGCCGTGCGGAGCACAAGGCTTACGCCTATCTGCTTCTGCCGAGAGAGATGATGACGATCGGAGCGGCCCGGAAACGAATTAACGCGATCAAACAATACAGCTCGTTAGGGGCGGGTTTTCGCATCGCGATGAGAGACTTGGAAATTCGCGGCGCCGGCAGCATCCTCGGGACCGCGCAAAGCGGCCACATCGTGGCGATTGGGTTCGATTTATATTGCCAATTGCTCAAACAAGCGGTCGCGCAATTGAAGGGAAGCAAATTTAAGCCGCGGCTCGATGTCGACCTTCGCCTTGATTTTGTCGCAAGCGGCGAGGGTGAGTTCGCCCAATTCGGCACGGCCGAGCGGGTGCCGGCATTTGTTCCGACGACCTACATCAGCGATACCGGTTTGCGAATCAAGGCTTATCGCCAACTGGCCGAAATCACTACTGGCGATTCACTCGCGCGACTCAAAAAAGACTGGCGGGATCGATTCGGAAAATTTCCGGTGGCGGTTGACAATCTGTTCCTTCTCAGCGAGATGAAGCTGGCCGCCGCCAAGGCAGGTATCACTCGGATCGAAGTGCGTGAGCGCAAATTGATGCTGACCCGGCACCGCGATTTAATACTTGTGGGCGGAAAATTCCCTCGTTTAGTTGCTGGTAGAATCGAACAGCTTCTCGGGGAAATTTTGGAGCTGGTAAAGAAATCCTAATAAGAAGATGCGTGCATTTTTGATTGTCAGTGTGGCGATTGTCGCGATGAATATTCCGCCGATTTGCCGGGCGGCTTACTCGGCCGAGCCGGAGGTGGTCGATGGAGTAGCCGCAGTGGTCGCACTCAGCGACGACAAGAACCCCGCAAAAAGCGAAATCATCACCTACTCGCAGGTGCGGGATTTGGTCGGCCCGCGTGAAAAAGTCCTGCGCGCGCAGTTCAGCGGCGACGAACTGGAAAAAAAATTGAAAGAGGTCCGCGACGCGGCGCTGAAAGATTTGATTGACCGGACGTTAATCATCCAAGCCTTCAAAAAAGACAATTACGAAGTCCCGGATCATTACGTTGAAGAACAGATGCACGATATCATCCGGGAGAATTTCGGGGGCGATCGGAACACTTTCATCAAGACGCTGGAGGCGCAGAATTTTACGCTGGGTGAGTTCAAAAAGATGGAGACGGAAAAGATGATTGTTTCGGCGATGCGCTCCAAAAACGTGAGAAAGAACACAATCGCGTCACCGGCCAAGGTGGAAGCGTATTACAAAGCTCACCGCGACCAATTTAGCAGCAAGGAAGAAGTCAAACTTCGCATGATCATGATCCCAAGCCACGCCGCGGACGGCGAAGCGGCGGCGCAGAAAGCTTTGGCGGACGAGATTTTCACGAAATTAAATAATGGGGCCGAGTTCGACCGCCTTGCCCAAATTTACTCGGAAGACAGCACGCGCGATCTCGGCGGCGACTGGGGCTGGGTCGAGCGAAAAACGCTGGCTGGGCCTCTCGAAAAGGTTGCGTTCAATCTGCCAATTGGAAAAGTCAGCCACATCGTCGAGTTCAGCGGCAATTATTACATTCTCAAAGTGGACGAGAAACGTGGCGGCGATACCAAGTCGCTCGAGCAGGCCCGTCCCGACATTGAGAAACTTCTGATCCAACAAGAAGCGCAAGACCTCCAGGAGCGCTGGCTCGCCAGCCTGCGCGCGAAAGCCTTCATCAAGACTTACTGAGGTGATTGGTCGCAGGACGACCCCATCTCACTCTTGCTCTTGGTGATGATCGTGCTCGTATTCGGTTGCGATAATGGAGACGAATATCCGTTGCGGCATCACGCTGGGCGATTGTGCTGGCATTGGGCCCGAGATTGTCGATCTCGCGCTGAAATCCGGACGTTTGCCGGATGATGTTGAATGCCGAATCGTTGGGAAGTATCCGGCCTGCTCGCTAGGCAAGCCGACTACTGAAACCGCTCTCGCGGCTGGAGCGGCGCTGGAAGAATCGGTCGCGCTGGCGCAACGAGGCGAATTGGAGGCGATTGTGACCGGCCCAATTCACAAAGCGCGTATGTACCGCGCTGGATTTAAGTTCCCGGATCAAACCGAGTTCTTTGCCAGGCGCTGCGATATCAAAAACTTCGCGATGTGTTTGACCAGCAAAAAACTCACTGTCGCGCTCGTGACCAGGCACGTTCCACTGAGCGAAGTGTCGTCTGCGCTCACCCAAAACGAAATTGTTCGCGTTGGTTTGTTGCTCGCGGAGTTTCTGCATCGGCGACGAATCAATTCGCCTCGTATTGCGGTAGCCGGTTTAAATCCGCATGCCGGCGAGTCGGGAAAAATTGGCCGCGAAGAGAACGAGATCATTGCGCCGGCAGTTCAGGAACTGCAAAGAATTTGCGGCGCAGCATCGATGTTTTCCGGGCCTTATTCGCCCGACACCATCTTTCATCGCGCAACGCAGGGCGACTTCGATGCCGTGCTTTGCATGTATCACGACCAGGGATTGATCCCGCTGAAGTTGCTCGCGTTTCACGATGGCGTAAACGTGACGCTCGGTCTGCCTTTTCCGCGCACCAGTCCGGATCACGGCACGGCTTTCGAAATTGCTGGCAAAGGAATTGCGCGCGCCGACAGCATGATTGCAGCAATCACTCTCGCAGTTGATTTAGCCCGGAGAAAAAAATGACGCGCGCCAGGGTCGATAAATACATTTCGGTGTTCAACATCGGATTGCAGAACACGTTCGTTTATCGCTGGAATTATTTTTTGCGCGCGCTCTTCGGATTGATCCCGCTCGCCGGCACCGTTTTTCTCTGGAGCGCCGTCTTCAAAGAGCGCGGACACGGCCTGCACGGTTACGACTATGGCTCGATGATTTATTATTACTTGCTTACGATTTTGGTGAGCAATCTGGTCACGCCCACCGAGGACGAGTGGCAAATCGCGGCCGACATTCGCGAAGGTCAAATTAACGCTCTGCTAACGAAGCCAATGAGCTATCTGGCGTATCGTTTCAGCATCTT
>DASPUI010000127.1:0-12488 GCA_035622995.1 Chthoniobacterales bacterium | reverse complement strand
TCGAGAAAAGACCAAGACCAAGCAGGATGCGTGGGTTATAAAAGGCAGACCGATTGCGTGATTTTTTTTTCATAGAGTGACACAGATGGAGACGCTCGTAATCCTGCCAAGTTCGCTAGAATTTGGCAAGAAATAACGCTCAGATCATGTAAATAATTCGGACGATAACGGTTGACTAATCACTACTTTCGTTTCGGGTTTTAGATCAGGCCGCGCTTGCGAAAATCGCCGATGTTTCCACCGGCCGAGCGCTCGATCATGTCGATTGTGAATTTAAGCAGGCAAACTTCCCAGGCATCGTCCACACCCTGGATGACGGCGCTCAGCGGCTCCTGCATGTCCTGGACTTGCAACTTCGTCCGTGCAACAACGGCATCAATCGGATCCCGAAACATCCTTTCGCTTACATCGGTCTTGCGGAACTGAAATCCGTAGCGAAGAACGGCGATGTTTTGCATTCGCTCGCGCAGTTGATCGGCGTAGCTCTGTGCTTTTTCTCCAAAACCATCGAGCAATAACCGGCTGAAATGATCCGGCGTCAGAATCTGCGGCCGGTCAGCGTGGATTTTCCCGTTGCGAACGCGGACCTGGTTCACGCGATCCATCAATTCCGAAACGAGATAAAAATGAAAGCTGGTGCTGCCGAAAGTGGCGATTTTCTGTTCGGGCGCGAGGATCACCTGGGTGTTTTCGATCGCATAATCGAAGTTCTCTTTATTCATCGTGGCCTAACAATGTAAGCGCGCGCCGGCGGGTTTCAATCGAGGGCTGAGGCCGCCAGTGCCGCGGGAGAAGGACCGCCCACGCGATTGGTCCGCCAGCGCGTCACGGCGTCGAAGGTAAAAAGGCCGAGCCCGATCCAGATTAGACTGAAACTGATCAGATGAGTGCGGGTAAACGGTTCATGATAAAGAAAAACGCCCAGAAAAAAGGAGCCAGTCGGTGAAAGATATTGCAAGAATCCGACGGTTGTTAGGCGAAGATGCCGCGCGGCATAACCAAACCAAAACAGGGGCACAGCCGTAACGATTCCGGTGCTCATCAACAAGACAGACCCTGACCAGCCGTTGTAATAAAAGTGCAAGGCGCCCTTTGTTTGAAGAACCGCAAGGTACGCGATTGCCACCGGAACGAGCAGTGCCGTTTCAATGAACAAGCCAGGAACGGCTCGCGTGCCTGACTTTTTTCGCAACAAACCATAAAGCCCGAATGTGGTACAGAGCGCGAGAGCGATCCATGGAAACTGGCCGTAACCGACCGTGAGATATAAAACCGCGCCAGTGGCGAGTGAAACTGCGACCAGTTGGAGCCGGGTCAGACGCTCTCGCAAAAAAATGGCGCCGAGGAGAACGTTGACCAGCGGCGTTATGAAATAGCCGAGGCTGGTTTCGATCACGCGACCAATGTTGACAGCGTAAATGAAAAAGAACCAATTGAGCGCCACGGCGGTGCCGCTGCTCAGGCAAAACCACGTTGCGCGGCGCGATCGCAGGGTTTCGGTTACTTCGGCCCAGCGGCCCTGCCAGCTTAACAGCCCGATCAGGAACAGGCTGGTCCAAACGAAGCGATTCGCCAGGATTTCCGTGGCTGGAATTTCTCGGAACAGCTTCCAGTAAACTGGAATCAATCCCCACGTCGTGAACGCGGCTATTCCAGCGATCAGCCCGAGGGTTTCGTCTGATTTGCTTGCCGAATGCGTTCCCGGACCGGGCATGATAAGTCAGGAAAGCAGGAAAAATAGAGAAGGAAAGGTCGACCACGCCAGCCGGGTGCGAAAATGGCCTAACGAGTGGAGCCCTACTGTTTGTTGGGTTCGGTCGCGTTCTGAAAGAGCGGGACGAAATCGCTATAGCCGTCGCGCGCCAGTTTTTCGGCGGGAATGAATTTCAGCCCGGCGGAATTGACCGCGTAGCGCTCTCCGGTCGGCGTTGTCGGATCGGCAAACCAATGGCCAAGATGCGCATCGCTTTTTTTGGCGCGAATCTCGATTCGCTTCATATCGAAGGAATCGTCTTCCTTCGAAATGAGGCGGTTTTTGTCGATCGGTTTAGTGAAGGTTGGCCGGCCTGTGCCCGCGTCGTACTTGTCGATCGACGTGAACAACGGCTCGCCGCTAATAACGTCAACGTAAATGCCAGGACGTTTGTTGTCCCAATATTCATTGCGAAAGGCCGTTTCGGTTCCGTTTTGTCGGACGACGCGGTACTGATCTTCGGTCAACGTTGCGCGGATCTGTGCCTCACTCGGCAGCGGTTTGTTGGGATCGTAGACTCTGTTCTTTGCTTTTTCCGTCTCCATCCGGCTGTAGATGAAAACGCTGGCCGCAATCACCAGTACGCCCACCACGCCGAATACGACGCTATAGTACGAGGTCGGACCGTGCTGAATTCGCCCGCCTTCCATAATGGACTGATGCTACTGCTTCTTTTGGAACAATGGCAAGTACTGCCCGTAGCCTTCTTCCTTCAATTTTTCGACCGGGATGAACCGGAGGGCGGCCGAATTGATGCAGTAGCGTTGATGAGTCGGCCCCGGGCCATCGTCAAAAACGTGGCCAAGATGCGAATCGCTTTTGGTCGAACGCACTTCGGTACGCTCCATTCCAAATGAGCGATCAGTTTTCTCGATCACGTTGTTTGTTTCGATTGGCTTGGTGAAGCTCGGCCAGCCACTGCCACTGTCGAACTTGTCGAGCGACGTGAAAAGCGGCTCGCCGCTCACTCTATCGACATAAATTCCAGCGCGGTGATTGTCCCAATATTCGTTGTGGAACGCGGGCTCGGTCCCACACATTTGGGTGATCCGATATTGTTCCGGAGTAAGTTTTTTGCGCAGGTCGGCTTCGTTCGGCTTGTTCGCCTTCTGGTCGCTGGTTGGTGATGAATTTGTCATAGGTGTTGGGGTTGGTTCCTCTTTCTTCTGCGCGCCGGCATGGTTCAAGAAAATTGTGACGCCGGCCAGGGCAACGAAAATGAAAGCGCACAGAATCAGCATTCCGCGAGAGGACTTTTGCGGACGCTCTGGAAACTGAATCACTCAAAAAAATACGCCGCTTTGCCCGGTCACAACAGCAAAATCTCGGTGCCGTTACTGTTCCTGCCGGCCGGCTTCCGGCACTCGGATGTAGCCACGAAAGAGGAGCAATCCGATCGGCGCAACCGATGCCGCAAGTGCAAAGATCAGCCAAAGGGCTTGTGGCCGACATTGGCCATGCTCAGGGCAGAACGCCGCCAGCAGCCATCCGCTTGTTCCAATAAGAAGCTTGCCAACCAAAAACGGAAGGTAAGCCAGTGCTCCGTAGGAAGCTTCCTGACCAGGTGGCGCGATTGCCGCCGCATACTCGTAGACGCGCGGCGAATAAAACGCTTCACCAATCGAAAAGATCGTCAGGTAAAGTGCCGACATGATGTAGTACGGATGCACCGCGCCGGTCAGTCGCAGGTATCCGTGACCGAGCGCACTCCCGAACATGCTGTTCGCTGCCGGCACAAACCAGTCTGCCGGCAACGCCATGATAAACACACCCGCTGCACAAATGAGGCTGCCGATGATGACCATGCGATACGACGCGATGCGCTGGGTGAGAGCGCCAACCACCGGGGCAAGCACGATAATGAGAATCGCATTTATTCCCGCCAGTTTGCCGACCGGCGCGTGCAATCCCATCGCGCGATCGCCAAATTTCGGAAAGACGTAATCCATTTGCAGAAAAATCGCTTTCAGAAATCCAATCAGGAGAAAGAAGAGCAGCAGCCGGTAAAATCCGGACTGGCCGATCAATTTTTGAAAGAGCTGCGCGGTCTCGGCCACGCTTTGTTTAACGTTGCCGGCAATGCGCGACCAAAAGTCTGGCGCAGAGCGCGAATCTCTCATCCGTCCATTTGGCTCGGACCGTCGCAAAAAATAAATCGTGGGAAAGAGCAGGATCTCAAGGGCCAGACTGATGCCAAAGAGTTGCTCATGCGGCGTTGGTTGAAACCCGGCGATGTTCGGATGGAAATCAAGCGAACGAATAAAATCAAAAACGTAGCCGGCAACAAGATAGCCGACGTTCATCAGCGCGTAGATGATCGAGAACGCGATCGAACGCTGCGCGGTCGTGGAATAGACTCGCGTCGCCGCCAGCAACACCGGCGTGCCGAGCGCTTCGCCAACTGCCAGCGGCAGCAATCCGCAGATGAGCGCCAGCGTTGGATCCTTCGTCAGTACCATCACGCTGCGCGCAAAAGTGCAAATGCCGGCGCCGAGGAAGAAAGTTCGCCTCAAACCAATCGCATCGGTGAGCGAACCGGCCAACAGCGTGAAGATGGTCATCGCCGGTGCCCATACCCAGCCGATTAACGCACTCGCCGCTTGATCGCTGAATCCAAGATCTTTCGACAGCCACAAGACCATTGTCTTATTCGTGATCGAGTAGGCTGTGTAGATCAGGAACTTAATCAGGAAGGTAAGCCAGAGTTCCCGGCGAGCTCCTTTGAGGACGGTGAACTTCGCGATGAACCCGCCTATTCCATTTGATGGAACTGGCGGAACAACTTCTTCAGCAGGGACGGTTTCGCTCACGATAACGCTCTCGCGCGAGGAGGATAGCCGATTCCCGCGCAGTGAAAAAATCGAAAGTCTAAGTTTAGATCTTTAACGAGGCGCGAAACCCGCGGCCACTATAGTAAGACTGGGCGCCATTGTGACCTGCAAAAACGCGCCCGTAGCGGCGATCATAATAAAGTGCGCCGCCGTGTTTTCTCATTTCGGAAGGCGTTTTCACCCAACTCGATGACTTCGTGTCAAACTCTCCTGTCTGCTGCAGCTCCAGATATTGTTCTTCCGTCAAAAGCTCCACGCCCATGGCGGCTGCCAAATCTACAGCGCTATTTTTCGGTTTATGTTCTTTCCTGGAATCCAACGCTTCACGGTCGTAGCAAAGACTTGTCCGGCCGCCAGGACTTTGCGGCGAGCAATCAAAAAAGATGTATTCGCCGGTCTTCTTATCGTGACCCATGACGTCCGGTTCGCCGCCGGTTCGCTCCATTTCATTGAGCGACCATAACTTTTCGCCGTTGACCTCGAGCCGCGTCTGTAGTTTCGCCCAATCGAGACCTTTGTGCCGGTTCATGTTTTTCTCAAAGCGGCTTTTCAACGCGTCCAGAAGCTCCTCGCGTTGTTTCGGTGACAATTCCTTTTTACTTTTCATGCCGGTCGGCTCTTGGAACGTCGGGCGCGAACGATTGACCAAATCTTCCAGGCGACGAAGAAGGCGAACTGACTCAACAGTGCCGGTCCGAATCCAGAAAAGCGATAGACACCGAGCCAAAGCGCAACGCCAATGATCGCGAAGGTCGCGCCCGCATACATCCAGTAACCCGAAAACATCAACCCGGGGAGAAAGATGAACCGAACGCCGGCGGCATATTGCTGAACTTCCGAAGGCGATTGATAAACGAAACCGAGTATTGGAATGACGAAAACAAGGTGAATCCAGCGCAGAATCGCGCGTTTGGTGGCACTACTCATGATTGGTTTCTAGCTTGAAAAAGCCAATCGGGTCAAAACATCTCCGCGACGAATTGGCGGGCGTCGAACGGCGCAAAGTCGTCGATCTTTTCGCCCGTACCAATAAACCGCGTCGGAATCTCAAGGTCGTCCTGGATCGCGACGACGATTCCGCCTTTGCCGCTGCCGTCGAGTTTTGTCACGATCAACCCGGTCAAGCCAATCGCCTGATGAAACTCCCGCGCTTGCGCAAGAGCGTTTCCGCCGGTGGTGGCATCAACCACCAGCAGCGCTTCGTGTGGCGCAGCCGGATCGAGTTTGGCGAGACTGCGCTTAATCTTTTGCAGCTCGGCCATCAAGTTCGCTTTGGTATGCAATCGTCCCGCTGTATCGCAGAGAAGAAAATCGATTTTGTTTTTGGTGGCCGATTGGAGAGCATCGTAACAAAGCGCGGCGGGATCTGCCCCGTACTGTCCGCGAATCATTTCGACACCGAGCCGGTTGGCCCAAATCCCAAGCTGTTCAATCGCTGCGGCCCGGAAAGTGTCTGCGGCCGCGAGCAGCACCGTGTGTCCGCGTTGGCCGAGGTAATGCGCCAGCTTTGCCATCGATGTGGTCTTGCCGGTCCCGTTGACTCCGACAATCAAGACCACATTTGGCCTGCCGGCGATTCGTTCGAGACGCGACGGCGAATCCGGCAACACACGTGAGATTTCCTCGCGCGCAACCGCGAGAACATTTTTGATCCCGAGCAAAGACCAGGCTTCCTGCTCCTGGAGGCGTTTCAAAATTCGCGTCGTGATTCGCACGCCAAGGTCTGCGCGGATGAGCGCGGCTTCGAGTTCTTCCCAATCGATGGGTTTGGCGGCAAATGTTTGAGCAAGCGTTTCGAATAACTTCATGTCCGGACGGAACTGGCGATTACTAGACGGGATTTACGGGATTCGGAGACCGAATCTCCCGATTTGCAATTCCATATCGAATGAACCTCTTAATCCGGTCCTTCTTTCGGCGAGGAAGACATTGCTTCGCGCGAGGGGCGGCTTAAGTCTTTTCGCACCCGATCAAGAATTCCATTTACGAACTTTCCCGATTCAGCACCACCGAAAGTTTTGGCAAGCTCGATCGCTTCATTGATTGATACCACTGGCGGAATGTCGTCGCGGTAGAGCATTTCGTAGATCGCCAGCCGCAATACGTTACGGTCGACCGTGGAAATGCGATTGAGATTGTAGTTTTCGCAATACCTGCGAATCCGTTCGTCGATCTCGGGGAGATGCGCAACCATTCCTTCGATTAAAGGCTGAGCGAATTCGCGGACGCTGGGCTTGGTGGGACACATCGCCCAAAAATCGTCGATCCGTTCGGGTGCTTCGTGCACGTCGCGCCAAAAATGATATTGGATCGCCAATTCGCGTGCTTTGCGTCGTCGCCCCATGATTACGATTTAGCGCGCCGCAATTCTGAGATGGTGTCAACAATTGCAACCGCGGCGCGGGCAGCTTCCGTTCCGCGATTGATCTTGTTGCCGAGACAACGCTCACGCGCCTGTGCCTCGCTGTTCAGGCTGAGCACGACATTGATTGTCGGCACTCCGAAATCCATCGCGATGCGTTGCAACGCATCGGTAACCGAACGCGCAAGATTTATCGCGTGATCGGTTTTGCCCTTCAAAATTACTCCGATCGCGATGACGGCGTCTGCTTTTTTTTGCAACGCAAGCTCACGGACAAGGATCGGAATCTCGAACGCCCCTGGTACGCGGTGAATTGAAATTGCCGCATTCGGCGCGAGCGAACCCAATTCTTTGATGGCGTGACGGATTAGCCCATCGATGTAACGCGGATTGAACTCGCTCGCGACGATTGAGAAACGGAGTTTGGTCGCGAGCGCGCGGGGGCGGGGAAAAGACGATTTCGGCATGTGCTGTTGTAATGAATCACAAAGGTCGAGCGGTTGAAAGGTTGAGGGCGTTGAAACAGAAAAGAGCCGCCCTGTTGAATCGCTCGGACTCAACACCCTCAACGGACCGCCTAGTCTGAAACCGGTCTTGAGACGCCGATACCCGCCAGTAAAAAGATCATCGCGGCGGAAAAGAGACAATATTTACAGAAGGCATGCAGAAGGAATGCCTGAACAAAAAGCAGCCAAAGGGTGAAGAGGAACATCCCGCCAACCACAATCGTAAACAGTCGCCGCGCGCGCGCGTAGCCGAATGCGGCAAAAGTTGCGCAACTAAACGCGGCAAAATAAGCAGCGGCGCCAAAAGCGGCGATCGGAATACCCCGGATATGGGCGAACTTGCTTCCCAGTACTTCCATGCACCCGCTGGAGCCTCCGCAAATCGCAAGTTCGCCGGTTAAGAACATGACAGTGAGATAAATCGCTTCGCCCAAACCGGTGACGGCGATCAGGGCAGCGGCGGCGTAAAGAAACATCTCGACGCGTGGACGCGCGCTCTTTGCTTTTTGATCTCCCTTTCTGTCTTTCATGTGACTGACTAAGAAGATGGTTTGTTGGTCTTGATCGCGGCCTCGATCGCGTCGTGCAAACCAGCTGGGTTCAAATGCATCCGGTCAATTTCTTGAGCATTGAGGAAAATAGTCGGCGTATTTTTCACGCCGAGCGACTCGCCCTTCTTTTGATCGGCTGCCACTCGTTGATGGACTCTTTCATTGTCCATATCTCGATTAAACCGTTCAACATCCAGGCCCATCAAGCTGGCATAATGATCAAACAGCTGCCGGACATCGGGCGCGCTACTCCAAATGGGTTGTTGGCGATAGAGCAAATCGTGCATTTGCCAGAAATGTCCCTGCAGACCAGCGGCTTCGGCCGCGTAGGCAGCTTCGAGCGCATGTTTATGAAAATCGACCAGCGGAAACTCGCGAAAAACCAGGCGGATATTGTACTCCTTCTGAAGTTCATTAATCGGGTCCGACAAGTGGCCGCAGGGTGGACATTGGAAATCTCCGTACTCTTCCAGGACCACGCGCGCCTCCGCCGGACCGAGGACGTGATCTGAATCCGCAGTCTCCGCGCTCTCTCCGTGAATTCTCGATCCCGACAAGGAGGAGGCTTTTGCGTGGTAAAGATACGTTCCACCGCCGACCGCGAGAATGGCGACGATGGCCACGATTGCGAAAGGAAGATATCGTCTCATAAAATCGGGGATCTTTAGCTGTGGCTCGGATGCTGGCTGGCGAACTCGTCCTCGCCTTTTCCGGCAGATTCAGTTACCCATGCCCGGAACGTAGTCAACTTAAAGCCGGATCTGAAAAGCGTTCCGCGCGGAGGTTGATTGATCGTGAACTTTAAAGGAGATGGCCGAGCTTCTTTTTCTTGGTCTCGAGATACTTTTTGTTGTGCGGGTTGGCTTCAACGCGAATTGGAACCTGTTCGACCATTTCCAGGCCATAACCTTCCAGTCCCACAACTTTCTTTGGATTATTCGTCAGAAAACGAAAACGACGAACTCCAAGATCGAAGAGAATTTGCGCACCCAGTCCGTAGTCGCGCAAGTCGGCTGGAAGACCCAGCTTTGCGTTTGCTTCAACCGTGTCGAGACCTTCCTCTTGCAGCTTGTATGCGTGAATCTTTGCCGCCAGGCCGATCCCGCGGCCTTCCTGCCGCATGTAAACAAGGACGCCATTGCCTTCCTCTGAAATTTGCCGCAATGCCGCGTGCAACTGATTTCCACAGTCGCATCGTTGGGAAGCAAACACATCGCCGGTGAGGCATTCGCTGTGCACCCGCACGAGGGCCGGCTTGTCCTGATCGATTTTGCCTTTCACCAGCGCGAGATGGTGCATGCCGTCGAGCAATGAACGATAAAGGTGTAAATCAAAATCGCCGTAATCAGTCGGCAGCTTTACCACTTGTTCGAGCGTGACGAGCTTCTCGCGTTGGCGGCGGTACGCGATCAGGCTCTGGATCGTGCAAATCCGAAGACTGTGTTTCCTGCGGAATTCCATCAACTCCGGCAATCGCGCCATCGTACCGTCGTCGTGCAAGATTTCGCAAAGCACCCCGGCGGGCTGCAGATCTGCCATTCGCGCAAGATCGACCGCTGCTTCGGTGTGACCGGCCCGCCGCAAAACACCACCTTCCTTTGCGCGCAGGGGAAACACGTGACCCGGTTGGGTCAGGTCTTCCGGAGATGATTTCGAATTGGCGATCGCCAAGATTGTCGTGGCCCGATCGTATGCGCTGATTCCGGTGGTCACGCCGCGGGCAGCATCGACCGAGACCGTGAAATCGGTCCGTTGCGCTTCGCGATTTTGGGCGACCATGCGTTGCAGGCCTAGCTGCTCCGCCCGCTCATTCGAAATCGGCACACAAATCAAACCGCGGCCGTGCGTCGCCATGAAGTTGACCGCCTCTGGCGTCACTTTCTCGGCCGCCATTACCAAATCGCCTTCATTCTCGCGATCGGCATCGTCGGTCACGATCACAATGCGTCCCTTCGCGATGTCGCTCACAACGTCGTCAATTGCGTCGAACTGAAACGTCTCCGATGTCTTGGTGATCATCCGGAGACAACGTTACTGCCCTGGCCGATGTCGGCAACGTCAATTCACTTTACGCTCGTTGCGGTCTCGATAAGTCGTCGGCGACTTGGGCAGTGGCTTTCCAATTTACAAATGTAACAAAAAGGAAGGCCCAGTCGAGCTGCCTCATTTCTCGACTCAACTCGCGAATCTTTTCGAGTCAAAATCGCAAATGCTCCGGACGATCGGGTAAAGAATGGAGAGCCCGGATCGTTCCGGAAGGAAGAACGAAGTGCATCTCTTTTTGGAGTTGAAACAAAGTTTTCGAGAACTTCGCTCCAAAAAATCCGTAGAACGCTGGTGAAACGCACCTTTCTCTATGGCTAGCAGTAACATCGATAAGCAATTTAACGTAAAACTCCCGAACTCCAGCAGTAACGCGTGCGTCCAGCTGGTTGAGAGCCGTCCGGAGCGCGTTGACTACAAGATCGATCTCGTCGACGCCCAGCAGGCGATCACCCACGTTGTCCCTAAAGATTTTTACCCGTTGCCTACGCTTCACGATTTGGGCAAACCGGCCAACCAACTCGCTGGTTATTACATGGCCTGTATCGGCGTCGTTGGATTTGTAGCGGCCGGCCCGTGGAACCTTGAATGTCAGATCATGGTCGAAGGGGTAATTGTCGGGACATGTGCCGGCAGTCTTAACGGAACCGTCGGCGGCCTGAACTACTTTCGCTTCATTTGTAACTTCGCGTGAATCCGCGTCCATTGCTTGCCTTGTGGTGGCTCGTTTGCTCAGTGGCCGCCAGTTACAGTCAGACAACCGCTCCGGCGACATTGTCGAACTCCCCAACATCGACCGGAGACCCTCTTGCTGACGAGTTTAATCAAATTAACTTTGACCGCTCTCCGAGCGCTGTTCCTGCTTTCGACGCGCTGGGGCTGTCTCCGGAAACCGTTAGCACTCCGAGCACACCGCGTGAACTCGCCAGCGATCTCATTAACGGCGTCGATCACAACGGCGTGTTACAACACGGTCTCGCGCTTGAAGCAGCTCCGTTTCGGGTGTTCGGCCCAAATACTAACCTGCGCGACTATCGAGGCAGCAGTGAGGGGGACGTAAGTGCGATGTTCCGTCGCTGGATCTACAATTTCAGTATATCAGCCGCCACCTCTAAGGCGACAAACAACAGCGACGCAGTTCAGCTCGCACTCGGGTTTGCCGAAGTTTTCTATGAGAGTGCGGACCACGACCCCTATCGAAGTCAGGATTTGGATGCAGCTTTCGTAAGCGCCACAAGTAAGGTCCAGTTCCCCAATGATCTGGATAACCCGAACACGCCGTTGCCCACGGGGACTCCTCCTGGATCGGCTGCGTGGTCCGCCGCGGTCAACGACTTCAACAAGAACAAATGGCAGGGGACGATTTGGACAGGCTCGATCGCACCTACTTGGAACAGCACTTCGGGAAAGCTCTCGGACCTGAGCAACACTGGATTCACAGCCTGGACAACGTTCGCTTATGGAACCAAAAGCCTTATTCCAACTCCGTCCGATCCCATTAACCTCCAGCTCATTGGTGAAGCAAGGTATCGCGAAAATGAGTTGGTAGTAGATCCCAACGATAAGACCCATACCGCCAATCAAAACAGCCTTATAATGGGCGCTCGATTAAGACTTGGAGCGCAGACTTTTAATGGCTTTGCCGAAGGCGGCTACGTCCATGTCTGGCATGGGTTGGATGGCGACGGCGACGCCTGGCGCGGCGCATTAGGTGTCGAGAAAAAAATTACGACAAATATCTGGCTCGTTCTAAGTGCCGGCGAGCAGTTTGGCGAGGTTACAGCTAAGACCAACGATCTGTTTGTAACTAGCAGCCTGAGACTTGGTACTGCAGATAAGTCTCAGTTTGGTCCCTGAAATCCCAAGCACCAGATGAAAAAAGCCGTTAAAAAAGCCGCCAAGAAAACAACTCGGGTGCGGCCTGAGCTTTTAGCCGGACCATCACTTGGTGCGCCGGGGGCGGATAGTTCGGCCGAAGTAGTGCATACCATCCATGGCAAGACCCTGCTGGAACATGCGGCAGGTTTGTTCGGTGGTCCGCCTCGCTTCTGGGGAAGATATTTCAAGACCCCGGAGCAACAGGGTGGCACCCAATACAATCCCAAGACCGAGCACGCCGCTTTAGCTTCTGCTGGTATCAGGGTCGCTCCGATTGCCAGACAAACAGCCCGAATCAATGGCAGTGAGAGTGATGGGATAGATGATGCGAAAGGGAATGTGTTGGCAGTCTTTGCTGCCTTCGGGGTAAAGTATCTCGCGGATCAAGGGGGAGAATTCTATGTCTATCTTGACGATGAAGGTGCGCCGAACCCTACGCTGTCTGTCGACTATTGGTCAGGATGGTCTGATACCCTTTCAGCTTACAGCAGGCAAATATCGTCTGACACGGTCGAGCTCCAGCCGGGACTCTGCTGTAATTTCGATCATGATAGCTGGCTAGCA
>DASPUI010000126.1:0-4394 GCA_035622995.1 Chthoniobacterales bacterium | reverse complement strand
CTCGAAGTTTGATGTCGCGATCGCGGGTGGCGAAACCAGCGCCATCCGCGGACCGGCTGCCATTTCCGTAAGCGCTTCGGGTTTTGTTGAGAAAAGTCGCAGGGTTTCGCGCGCAGGTGGCAAGAAGGGTGACGATCTTTTCGTTACCGGTAAGCTTGGTGGATCGCTGCGAGCAAAGCATCTTCGCTTTGTTCCGCGCATTCATGAATCGCGTTGGCTCACCAAAAATTTCCATGTTCACGCTATGATGGACCTGAGCGACGGGCTCGGCGCTGATCTCCCGCGTTTGGCGGCGGCAAGCGGACTTGGTTTTCAGATCGACCGGAACGCATTGCCACTCGCAGCCCGTGCAACGATTAACAACGCCATCTCCGATGGCGAAGACTACGAACTTCTCTTCGCCATCTCTTCTCGCGAGCGCCCGCGCCTTCAGCGCGAATGGGGCCGCAAATTTCCCAAGCTTGCACTGACACGCATCGGTTCTCTTACTCAACCCTCAACCCTCAACCCTCAACTTCTGAGTGGTGGCTACGTTCATTTCCAATAGTCCGGACGAGACCGAATCGTTCGGTCGCGAGTTCGCGAGAACCATAAGGCCTGGCGACGTGATTGCCCTGATTGGAGAGCTGGGCGCCGGCAAAACGCTATTTGTAAAAGGTCTTGTCTCCGGGTTGGGTTGTAACGCTGCCGTTACCAGCCCCACATTTACTTTGATTCACGAATATTGTGGCGATCGTTTCCCGATCTTTCATTTCGACTTTTTTCGACTGGAAAATGCAAACGAGGCCGAGCGCCTCGACCTCGATGGATATTTTTTCGCCAACGGCGTTTCGGTCATCGAATGGGCTGATCGATTTCGCGATTTAATTCCCGAAACTGCGTGCTGGATTTCCTTTGAAGCGAAGTCCGAAACCAAGCGCGCGATTACGACGAGATGAAAATCCTCGCGCTGTCTTTTTGCGATAATAGCCCAGCGCTTCAGTGCTGGGAGTAAGGATGAGTGTTATGTCGAGCCCGACAGGGCGAAAGAAAATTTCTGCCGTCCCTAACGGGACTGAAGCGAATGACGGGACGCGATTCCCCAGCGTTAAAACGCTGGGCTGTTATCTGGCAGCCCGGACAAACTCGGATAAATGAAAATTCTCGCACTCGAACTATCCAGCGCGCAGGGGGGCATTGCGTGGCTCGATACAGAAAGGCAGTCGGCGAGGGCGCCGACCGCGACACGCCAGGGCGCGTGTGCTCCCCAGCCAGAAGGGTTCGTTCGCGAATGGCCGAATGACCGAAAGAATTCCGGTCCGTTCTTCGAATATTTGGCTGAGGTGCAAAAAGGATTTGGAAAAGCAGACAGGCTTATCGTTGGACTTGGCCCGGGCTCCTACGCCGGAACGCGGATCGCTATCTCGGCGGCGATCGGCCTGCAAGCCGCGTCGCAAGCGCGACTCCTTGGATTCCCGTCAATCTGCGCAATCGAATGTGACGCCAACGAATATTTCGTAATCGGTGATGCGCGCCGTCAGGCGTTTTTCTTCGCGCGCATTCGCGACCACGGTTTGATCGAAGGTCCGGATTTGATGACTGAAGCTGAATTGCGCGAAAAACTGGATAAGTTCGAACGCAGGATGCCGATCTTCGCGACCGAAAGACTTTCGCAATTCGACCGAGCCGAGGTTCGTTATCCTTCGTCGAGAGTGCTGGCGCGACTAGCGGGCGATCTCGTTAGAGATTTCTCACGGCCGCCTCTTGAGCCGATGTATTTGCGCGAACCGCATATCACTATTCCAAGAAAATGACGCGAAATTACCGTTGCTGGGCTGAGATTGATCGTGGTGCGTTGTGTCACAACGCGAAGATTGTTCGCGATCGGATTGGCAAAGCCGAAATGCTCGCAGTGGTAAAAGCGAACGCTTACGGCCACGGCTTGATCGGAGTTGCCGAGACACTGGCGAGTGATGTGCAGTTATTCGGGGTTGCGAATCTGGAAGAAGCACTTGCGCTTCGAGAGAAACTCAAACATCCGACCATAATTTTAGGTCCTTCCCTGCCCAGCGAACTGGCGATAATTGTCGAGCGCGGCTTCATTCCAACGATCTCGACATTTGAGGAAGCGCTGGCTTTCGACCGAATCGACAAGACGTCGATTAATTTCAAGGTCGACACCGGAATGGGGCGTATGGGCGCTGTTGAAAGTGAAGCTGTCCAAATTTTCAAGCGGGTTGTGGCGTTACCGAAGATCCATATCCATAGCATTTCGACCCACCTGCCGGTTTCCGATGTCGACGAGGATTACACGCGTGAACAACTGGTTCGATTTCGCAAAGTAGTGCAGGAAATTCGCTCAGTCGTTCCGGGCAACTACAAAGCCCATGTTCTCCAAAGCGCGGGTACTTTGGCGTTCAATCAAACAGTCGACGAAGTCGTCCGCGCCGGAATGGTTCTTTACGGCATTTCGCCGCTGCCCGGCTATCAGAAGCTGCTAAAGCCGGCTATGACTTGGAAAACCCACGTCGGGTTGATCCGCGACGTGCCCAAAGGAGCGTCGATCAGTTACGGACGCACCTTCATAACACCAAGGCCGCTGAAGGTTGCAACATTGACCGCTGGTTATGCAGACGGCTATCCGCGGCACCTGTCGAACGCGGGTGCAGAGATGTTGGTGCGTGGCAAACGCTGCCCGCTGCTCGGCCGGGTGACGATGGACTTAACAGTGATTGACGTGTCGCACGTTCCGGATGTTGAAACTGGCGACGAGGTTGTTTTGATGGGACGCCAGGGCGACGCGGAAATTCCGTGCGTCGAGCTGGCGGACAAGGCCAAGACGATCACCTGGGAAATCACGACACGTATCGGCCAGCGGGTGAAACGGGTTTTTATTTAGCGATTTATTGAATTAGCGATTTACTTGTCCTCGTCACAGGTCACTGGTCACTTCCGCCCCATGTTTCAGATCATTTTCAACGAATTGAGTGCGGCTGAGATGTCGGCGTTGCCGAAAAAGATGCAGCTCGATTTGCTCGCCGAATTCCAAATTTTGCCGGAAGACCTCGGCCGTCTCGACGCCAAGCATTTCGGCGTGATCGAGCGGCAGGGAAAAAAGTTATACCGCTACCGCGCGAAAGATTACCGGATCTATTTCGAGCAAACCCGGGAGGGAATCACCATTCATCGCGTATTGCACAAGAATACGTTTCGAGACTTCCTTTTCCGCAGCAAACTGCCCGGGTCGGAAGATCAGGCGCTCGGCGGAACTCGTGAATTCTGGAAACTGATCGACGAAGGCAAAAAAACGCGGAAAGCGTGAGAGCAATTACGGGAGCCCGTGAACACATACGCCGTTGTAGCGGTGCTTGGTCACAAGCCGGATCGGCTCGACTGAGTGATTCGCGCTTTCCCAAGACACTCAGCCTTCGGCCTTCCCGTCTACTCGATGGCCTCCCGGCACATCGTGTTCTCGCCCCACCCAAAAAGAGATCCCTCGACTTCGCTCGGATGATTTAATTCGCTGCTGCGAATTAAATCACTTCATCAGCAGCACGGAGCGGCTGCGTTTGATCTCGCGCGTGATTTTGCGGTGCAGATGGGCCGGCATCCCGGTAACGCGACGGGGAAGGATCTTGCCGCTCTCGGTCACGAATTTTTTGAGAAGGTCGGGATTTTTGTAATCGATCGCTTCGATCGAGATATCGATCCGACGCCGAGGCATGGCGCGATTGGCCCGGCGAAATGCGGAACGGCGTTTGGCGGTTTTGGGTTGCATTAGGAGTTACTTGGTTTCGCGATGAAGCGTGTGCTTCCGCAAATGAGGATTGTATTTCTTTTTCTCGAGCCGGTTCGGCGTGCGCGGACTCTTCTTGTTTCGTTTGGTCATGTAGCGCGAGACCGGTTTGCCCAGCGCCTTGGCTTCGGTGCACTCGAGGGTGACAATTTCCTGGGCCATGGTTGTTATTCCTTTGATTCCGGCGCGGGAGTCGCTTCGGACTCTTCCGCTTCGCCTTCGCCGCCTTCATCTTCGGTCAAACCGAAAAGAGAGGTGACCGATTGCCGGACACGCGATTGTTTACTCTGCTTCTCGAGTTGTGATTGACATTCGACGGTGAACCGGGCGAAGGGAATCGCTTCCAAACGGGCGTGCGGGATTGGTTTGCCCGACATTTCGCAAACGCCGTAGGTACCGAGCTCGATTCGCTTCAGGGCCTGGTCGATCTCGTAAAGCGCGTCTTGCTCCTGGGAAAGGAGGCTGAGCGCAAAATCGCGATCATAGGCGTCCGAGCCGGCGTCGGCCTGATGCATTCCGAAGGCGGAAGCTTCGCTGCCTTCCGCGCGCGAACGCAGCGTGTCCTGCGCTACGCCCGCCATGGAATCAACCATGGCATCACGCAATTGGAGGAGCTTCT
>DASPUI010000125.1:0-9740 GCA_035622995.1 Chthoniobacterales bacterium | reverse complement strand
CATGCGGCCAGACAACGGCGAGCTTTCCCGGCAAGCCACTACCGAGGACCAGCGTGTGTATCCGCTCGGCAAATGGTTCCGCAAACTGAGTATCGACGAAGTACCGCAGTTTTGGAATGTGCTGCTCGGCGACATGAGCATCGTCGGTCCACGTCCGCATTTGATCGAGCACAACCAACAATTTTCGCAATTGATGGAGAACTATCATGTCCGCACGTTCGTCAAGCCGGGCATTACCGGACTCGCGCAGGTCCGCGGCTTTCGCGGCGAAGCGCGCGATAATTCGGACATCGAGAACCGGGTCGCGTGCGACATCGAGTATCTTGAGAATTGGAATGTTTCGCTCGAGTGCGGAATTATTTTCCGCACAATCGGTCAGCTCCTGTTTCCGCCACGCAGCGCTTACTGACCAAGCCTGTCAGTTCGTCAGTAAATCGCGCGAGCACTTTGCCTTGCTCAAAGCGCTCAACATACGCGCGGCCGGCCCTTCCCCATTCGGACAATTGTTGCCGATCTTGCGCCAGACCGCGCAGAGCGTTAGCGAGCCACTCAGGCTTTCCTGGAGCGATGTTTTTTCCAAATCGACCGTCGGCGACGACTCGCTCCAGCGCGCTTCGTTCGTCGGCAACCGTGATCACGGGACTGGAATAGGCCAGCGTGACAAGTAGTTTGCTTGGGAAAAATGCGTTGCCCGATCCACTTTGCTGTGTGATCAGCGAAACATCCGCATCGACCAGCAATTCTTTGTAATCCGCGCCAAATTGCAGTGGCAACATCGAGACATTCGTTAGGCTAGCTGCCTGCATTTCGTTTTCGAGGGATTCGCGTGCCGCTCCGTCGCCGGCGATCACAATTCGAATATTTTTGTCCGCCCGAAGAAGCTGAGCGGTCTCCAGCAACAGATTGAGTCCCTGTTTTATTCCGAGGTTGCCGGCGTAGACGGCGAGAAATTCATTCGGTCCGAAGCCGTGTTTCACGCGAAACCGTCCACGAGGTGGGATCTCCTGCTCGTTAGGCAGGACAATTGTGTTTGGAAACAAAATCAGTTTTGATTCCGGAACGCCCTTTTGCCTGAATGCATCCAGGATTTCTGGACTGATTCCCGAGACGCAAGACGCGTGTTGGTAGGCGAATGCCTCCAACCAATACAAAGCTCGCGTTAACGGACTTGGCTTCAGCATTCCCAGACCGAGTGCGGCGTCCGGCTGCAAATCCTGAACGTGAAAGATGGACGGTGCCCGTTTCAATTTGCTGACCAGCGATGCGGCCGCGCCAAGGAGTAACGGCGGCGATACGACCACGTAAACGTCGGGACGCTCGATCGATAAAAGACGAATCGTGGATGTAAGAACAAAAGTCCCTTCATGGATGATTCGTTTCCAGGCCGATACACGCCGAGGCACGAAATGCCAGCACCGATGCACCGGAACGCCGTTGATGCGATCGGTTCGAAAAAGTTGATGCCGGTCGCCACTTGTTTTTCGCCAGGCCGGATAATACGCGAACGTCGTTACCATCTCGACTTCATGGCCACTGCCTCGCAAGAATTCACAGAGCGCGACATTGTGAGGCGCGATCCCAGTGATCTCCGGCGCGTAGTTAATGCCCCAAACAACGGTCCGCATTATCCGCGCTTGGAATGTCGTCGCAGCTCGTAGGTTTTGGCAACGGACAGAAACTCGTAAGTTGCGTGCAAGCGCGCGAAATAATAACCGTCCCGCCCATCCAAAAAGCCCTTTTGCCAAATATAAATGTAAAGAAACCGCAAGAGCGGCCGAAACGGCAGTTGCTGCGAGATCGATTTCAGCCGACGCCGAAGATTGACCTGTTCGTGGGCGAAGTCCTCTCGCCGATTCAGTCCTCCTTCCGTCGCCACTCGCGCTTCCCAATTTGAGTAGCGATTATGTTTCTCGATAAAAACTTCGACCGATGGAAACGCATGATGATCCATCTCTACCCGAAGTCGCGCGGTCGGACCGTCAACCAGCACGTGTTCGTGTACCTCGTTATCGCCACTAAAGGTTTCGGCATCGGTCAGTTTTTCATATCGGCCTAACGAATGTCGAAACAGGCGCAAATTCCAATTTGGATAATATGAATGCTTCAACCATCGGCCCAGGAAAAAGAAGCGCCGGTTGATCCAATAGCCCGCGATCTGGCCTGCGTTTACGATCGCGCCGGCGATTTCGACGGCGGCTTCGGCCGGTAAAGTCTCATCTGCGTCGAGAATCAGGACCCACTCATTCTTGAACGGCAGATTTGCCAGCGCCCAGTTTTTCTTCTTCGGCCACGTCCCGTTGAAGTGAAATTGAACAACATTCGCGCCCAGATTCTCGGCGATCTCAGACGAACCGTCTCCGCTTTGCGAATCAACCACGAAAATTTCGTCTGCCCATTGCACCGAACCGAGGCATCGCGGCAAATTTCCCGCTTCGTTCTTGATCGGAACGATTACCGAGACCGGAATTTTCTGCGTCATCTGGAGCGAATAACTCGACAGGGGTTTCCCGCTGCGATGACATTTTCGGGCACATCACTCGTAACAACGGAGCAGGCACCAACGATCGCGCGCGCTCCGATTGTTACGCCCGGCAGCACAAAAGCGCGCGCACCAATAAATGCATCTTGACCAACGGTGATCTTCCCCGCGACCAGCGGCAGGTTCGGATCATCAAAATTGTGGCTGCCTGCGCTGAGATAAGCCTCCTGTGCGACGGTTGCGCGCGCGCCGATCTCGATTTCACCTAATGAATACGCATTTGCCCGATCACCGAGGCAGGCGTGATCGTGCAAAACCAGATTCCACGGAATCGCAATCCGCGCGCGTTGATGCACAAATGGCGTGCCGTCGATCTTTGCGTCAAAAACGCGCAGCCAGAATAGTCGCCAGGGATTGAGTGGTTTCGGCGTCCAGATGCAAAAAATGAACCAGCAGAATTCCCAAAGCACTCGCAGGAAACGATTGCTGCCCGACCATGGCGAGGCGTAGGCGGACGCTTGTTCCGGATTAACGAGATGTTCCTGCGGCATTAGGTTGATTAAGCAATAAGCTAAAATCGTGCAAGAACTGATCGGCCACGCGGGTGAGCGAATAATCGGCCGATTTCTGGTAACCGCTTTCGGCGACGCGAGCCAGCAATGCCTGATCGACAATGACTCGCATGAGCTTTTCTCGCAGCGAAAGCGCAGGGTCCTCCGAGCGATGATCGAATACAAATCCGGTGTCGCCCTCGCGAACGAAGTCGGCAAAGCATTCCAGGTCCGAAACCATTACGCCACAACGGTGTGC
Source organism: Chthoniobacterales bacterium (assembly GCA_035622995.1). Taxonomy (GTDB): domain Bacteria; phylum Verrucomicrobiota; class Verrucomicrobiia; order Chthoniobacterales; family UBA10450; genus DASPUI01. Next base: position 6,451 of record DASPUI010000125.1, on the reverse strand, counting down.
CATCGCTTCCAAGGGAGCGAGCCCAAACGATTCACCGCGCTCAGCGAGAGAGGGATAAACGAAGAGCCGGGCAGAAAGAAAATATTGTTCGAGCGCAGCCGATTCGAAGACTGGTCCGCGAAAGAAAATTCTGTTCTTAACCTGGGTGGCGAGCTGCCGAAGTTGATCGGTATAATTTTTTCCCCCACCGCCAAGCCCTTCTTCTGCCGGACCAACGATCGATAAAGTCCATTCATTCGAAATGTAGTGCGGCAAATCGGCGAACGCTTTCACGAGCAGATGAACTCCCTTTTCCGGATGAATACGTCCAACAAAGAGAATGGCTTTGTCGCGTTGCAAGGTTGGAATCGGAGCTTCCCGACTACGGGGACACGGATACGGAATGACTTCGATCCTGTTTTTCAATTGCGGCGCCTCATTCTCAATTGCACGCGCGACCGAGTTCGATGGCGTCTGCAAGCGCGCCGCCTTTCCGTAAAAGCGCATTTGCCCCTTCGGATATCTTGCGACGTGGACGTAAATTTTTCCTTCTTTGGAACGTCGCAGGAGAATCGGCAACCAGAAGGTATTGGTAACAATGACGTCGCTCTGCGGTAAGATCGACGTCGCCCGGATTGAGTAGATCAAATCGAGAATTTTCAGCCAAACAAGCGACCGCGGCGTGTCGAACCCGCGGACACGGATGTGTTTTATCCCGTCAACGTCTTCTTCGCGCTGAAACGCTGGAATCGCACGCGAAATCATGGTGACTTCGTGACCGCACCGGGCGAATTCCTGACCGAGAGCAAACCAGGCCTTCTCAACTGCTCCGCCCATGACCGGGGGAACGGGAAAGAACGCGCCGAGAACGATAGTGATCTTCATCGGGCAGTGCGAGACTCAGTCAGGATCGACAACAACGAATCAACCGCCCGATTGATTTCAAAACGGTTCGTGAAGCAGTTCCTGGCATTCGCGCGCATCACTTGTCGATCTTCCTCGGCCGTGCCAAGCCAGCGCTCGATCAGGCGTGTTGTTCCGCTGAGATCATCGGTTTCGACGTATCCGGCATGATCGCCTTCGACTTCGCGCCAAATATTAACGCGATTCGATATGAGCACCGGCAAACCGGCAGCGAGGGCTTCGACTACCGACATGCCGAAGTTTTCCTGGTGAGACGGCAAAATAAAAGCGTCGGCACGGGCAAATGCCGCTTGCTTCAGTTCGCCCTGCAACATTCCCGTGAAGACAACCGGAAGATCCTCCGCCCGCGCGCGCAATTCCTTTTCCCAGCCGATTTGATCCGGTCCAGCCAGAACCAGCACGGTGTTGGCCGGGTTCAATTTTCGAAACGCGTCGATCACCAAATCGCAACCTTTCTTGGGATGGAGCCGGCCCAAAAAAAGAAGAACTTTTTTGTCTGGTGAGATTGGGAACTGGCCGAAAAATTTTTGTGACGGTTGCACAGACAATGGCGCAGGCGCATTGATTCCAAGCGGCGAAATTTTTTCGCGGCAACGATAGAGCCAGAAAGATTGTTGCGCCTGCAAACGCTCTTCTTCCGATGTAAAAATTACCGCCGACGCGTCGCGCAAGACACGATATTCAGCCCACGGCCAATAGAGCCATTTTTTTAAATGCTTGAGTGGAAACGTTCGTTTGAACCATGGGTCGAGCATGCCGTGCGGAAAAACAAAGTAAGGCGTAGACGTCCTGGCGTAACGTCGCCATGCAGCAAAGCTGACATACTGCCAGAGCCCATGAACGATCACGCGGTCGTAATTATCCCCATGTTGGCGAAGCCACGGCATCAGCTTCGTGGAATATCGATAATTCGTTGAGCCAGTTCCAAGTGGATGGACCGTTAGATCAATATCAGCGAGCCATCGGCAATTAGAATCATCGAGAACAAGGATTTCGACTTTATGTCCGCGAACGGCCAGCCCGCGGCTGAGCGCAAGCACCGCCAGTGCGACACCGCCCACGCGCGGGTCGAGCGTTTGTACCAGTTGTAAAATCCGCAGCGGGCTAGACAACGAAGCCTTCCGTTCGCTGAAAATATTTGCCGTCCGGGGAAAGTGGCTGGACCGCCCGCGCTGGCACGCCGCCATAAAGTTGGTGCGTCTCGGTAAATGATTTATTTAGCAATGACTTGGCACCCAGCACCGAAAAATTTGGGAGCACGCTTCCGCCGATCAAGACCGAGTTGGTTCCGACGAAACAATAATCGCCGATGCGAGCCGGCGCAGAAGTCTGGCGATTTTGTTCGATGTCAATCCAGTGAGTGATAATTTGCGACTGAAAACCTGCAACCGTCGTAAACTTGCCGATCATGACCGAGTTAGTGCAGTCAATCAGGTGACGATGGGTGATGGCGGAATGCTCATCCACGATCAATTCCGGTCGCCGATCACTCTGGTGCGCGAAATGCCGAGAAGGACCGAGCGGGAAGCCGGTGATCCAATTGCCGCGGCCGATCGAGCTGTGAGCTTTGAGATGCAGAAGGTCTATATTTTTGCAAACGGTGAGATGATCGATTCTCGTCCCTTCCTCCATAATTAGATGCGCAGGGAAAATCCAGGCGCATCCGATTCTGGCGGTGGGATCGATTTTGTAGCCGAACTGCTTCTCGAGAAGCGACCGCCGCGCACTCCATGGCAGCAACAGACTAACGAACATCAGAATTGCCCTCACAACTCTGCTCCGAGGTGCCGGTAGATGTCGAGGTACTGCGCAATCATCTTGTCGGTGGAGAACTTTTCAGCGTGACGCAAGCTGCCTTCGCTCCAAATCGCGCGTTTCGTGGGATTCGTTAGGCGAAGAAGATCGGTCGCAAAACCATCTTCGTCCTCGACTCGGTGAAGGAAGCCGGCATCGCCCGCGGCTTCCGGAAGCGGACCGGAATTGGTGCAAATTACGGGACAGCCGCAGGCCTGGGCTTCGATAATTGGCCAGCCGAAACCTTCAAAGCGAGAAGGATAGATCAGAGCAGTCGCGCAATTATAAAGAATCTCCAGCACTTCGCTTTCGGGATTGTGCAATTGAATGACGCGATCAGCGATTCCAAGTTCGCCTGCAAGCGTCAATAAATCTTCGTTCAAAAGATCGCCTGCGAAAACGAGGCGGCCGTTCCACTTCTCCCTGCACTTGGCAAAGATGCGGAGCACGCCGTCCCGATTCTTGCGCCGTAAATTGGAGCCTACGTGCAGAGCGAACGGAAAATCGCAATTGAAATGGTCGAGTTTGCCCAACCGCACGCGTGCGACCTCAGTCGGCAGTTTTTTGTATGGATAATTCAGGCCCATCCGCACCACGCTGATGTGGGGGCGCCCAACTCCGTGGCCGATCAGGCGATCAGCGTCATCAGCCGTCGCCTCGGAAATGCAGGCAACTGCGTCCGCCCGCTGCAGACCACGCAAAATCCAACGCTGAAGAATTCGGCCGGTGAACGATGCCGGACAATCTGTTTCTTCACCAAGCGCGCCGCGGACGGCGAGTAAATCGTGGCAGGTGACCAGGACTGAAAACCGCCGGCATCGCTTCACGTAAACCGCATTCGAATGATCGCAAATATGAACGACTTCCGGCCGGGCCCGCAGTTTCCGTTTCAACTGGATCGGAAAAAGAATGTACTTGTCGATGTAGCCGAGCCATTTGGCGGCAAATTGGCCTAACAAATTCAATTGCCCAAAGATCGGTTGAGGCCGAATTAATTCCGCATCAACCCCAGCCGCAATAAGGCCTTGCAGCATCATGGCGTTGAATCGCTGCATGCTCTGCTGCTGATCGGGCGCGTAATTACCGATCAAGAGCACCATTGGATTGAACAGGTCCGGAGGTAGGCGAGCCGTGCAGTCGCTCGGCGTAAGCGGAGCGACTGCGCACGCGCGCAGCAGCCTTGACCGGAGGCACGATTGAAGGCGGCTTCGGCTGTGCTTCTGCGTTATGCAACGCTGCCAGCGTGATCCCAGTTACGAAAACGACGAAGCCAAGGATGGTAGGCTGGCCAAATTGGCCGTTGATGAGCGGCAGGCAGGTTGAGCTGAATAGCAGGAGCGGCAATACATTTCCCAACGAAACTGCTCTCAAGCAGAGCCAGCCGATTCGGACTGCGAGCAGACAGCGCCAGAGGACGTAGGCCAACCCGAGAATTGGTCCGCTCTCGAGAAAGATGCGCGACCATTCGTCTTCAGTAAGCAGAAACAGCGCATGGCCAGTGAGCAGCTTGGCGCCGGCGTTGGTGCCGATTCCGAGCCCGAAGCCAAACAGCGGCGCCTTATCCAGAACGTGAAATGGTTCGGAAAAGCCTGAGACGAGTCGCCCAATCACGCTTCCGGTAACCGTTGTTTCCGAGGCCTCCGCCACTTCGGTGAACCGGGTCGTTAAGACATTCAATCCCTCTTTGAAGATCGCGGTCCGACTAACGACGAACCCTAGAACAAGCACGACCATTAATACCTGGGCGAAGCGATTGACCATGTCCGGTCGCAAAACAACGACGACTGCCAGAGACGCCACCACCACAACGCAAGCGGCGACAACGGAACGGCTTCCGGACACAGCAATTCCAATCACCAACGCAATGCCAGCCGCAGCAAGCAGCCAATTTTTGTAAGTACCCTTTCTCAACACGCCCCAAAGCAGGAAGCCGGTTGTCAGCGAATAGTAGGCAACGACTCCGATGACGAATGAGAAAGGTCCAGCCGTGCGCACTTTTCCAAGAGTCGCAGTCATCATTTCGCCCTCGCCGCCCGCAGTGCGGTTAACGAACGCGTCAGGCGAAGCGCGAAATTGCGCGGCCAATAAAATCGACATCGGGATCAAAATCAGAAGCACCCACCAGCCAAGTTTTCGCAGATCCTCCGGGCGCATGACGCGCGCAATCACAAAAATTAACGGAAGATGAAAGAAGTTGGCGTGGAAGCCATAACCGGCCACCAGGGCAATTGATTTTGGCGCGATGTAAGGCAGCAGCTGGACAAAGGTGCAAATGATTGTGAGAACGGCAATACTTGCGAGGGCGATTGTCCAGCCGTTACGGGGAAAAATTCGCGCACGAATCGCGAAAAAATAGATGGCAAGCGCAACCGGATCGCGCACAACCAAGAGCGGATTGGACAGCTGCGGTACGATCCATTTGCGCAGCGCGCCTTCTAGCAGGAGCAGCCAGAAATACATCCATATCAGCTGGCGGACGCGGTGCTTCGCTTTTTCTTCGGGGTTATCGATCTTCATTCGGAAATTAATTTACGGGCGGCCTCAACGATCGAGTCGCCGTATGCACGCCAGGTAAGGTGGCGCGCCCGCTTCTGGGCTGCAATCCCCATGCCAGCAAGCAGCCTTCGGTTTTGAACACACCAACTCAATTTCTCGGCAATCGCCTCCGGCGCGCGAATCGGAACCAGAAATCCGGTTTCGGAATCGACAATCAGATCGTCAGCGCCGGCGTTTCTTGTGGCGATGACGGGCAACCCGCAGGCCATCGCTTCCTGTTGGACCAGCGCGCGCCCCTCAACAATCGACGGCAAAACCAAGACGTCGCAGCTTTTCATCAGCCGCAAAACATCGTTATGAGCTCTAGGCGGCTCGTAGGTGAAATTCGCCAGGCGCTGACGGTACCAGTTTAACGGTTTGAGCAACGAACCCATCACCACAAGCTCGATCTCGTTCGATTTTATCAGTCTCATTGCCGCAAAGAGGTCAGCCAGACCTTTACGCTGAGTCAAAGCGCCTGCGAATAAAACTCGAAGCGTGTGTTTCTCATTCAGTTGCTTTGATTCTTCCTCCAGCTCGCAGCAAGGCGTGCCAAACGGAATAACGGAACATCGCTTTTGGTCTCGAATCTTTGATGGCAGCGAACTGAAGACAAACTCGCTCGGGCAAACCACCATCTCGGCCAGCTCTAGTTCTCGCGTTTTGCGTGAGAGTTTTTCCTCCGAGTCGCGGGTAGCCCCGAGCGTTGGTTCCCAGTCGGGATAGCGTTCGATTTCCTGGCGCAACAAACTCCGCACCGTCTCCCAATAGGCGATTGGAAGATCGTAAGCCCGTTTCAAATTGAGATCACGCGCCGTCAAAAAGATCTGTTCGGCACAATCCTCGTAACAATAAACGCACCGCACATTCGGGTATTTTCCGCGACGCAGACGACGGGCGGTTTCCCGATCCAAACTTTGCCAGACCTTGTCGACACTCGCCCAGCCGGTCTCGTGCTCGATCAACCTTTGCAACCGGACTCGGCCGGCCAGCAGGCGAATGGATTCCCGGAACGGATAAGTGTCGATCTTGCTGGCTGGCAAATCGTAGTTCCGGCGGAAAGCTTCCCGAATTTTCGGAGCGAACTCCTGACCAGAGCCTTTCGACCATGCAATTGTCGTAACAAATCGGGCGAGCGAATCGCTACGCTGAAGCGCATCGAGGACAGCTCGAACGTTCGCGTTGCCGAACGGGTGAGCGAGCAAAACCATTATTCGAT
>DASPUI010000124.1:0-2229 GCA_035622995.1 Chthoniobacterales bacterium | reverse complement strand
AAGCCGCCCATGTTCACCGTGATCATGCTGTGGGACGCACGCGGCGAGAGCGCATGCAATGCCTGCGCGATAAGACTTTTGCCCGTGCCATTCTCACCGGTAATCAGCACGTTCGCGTCCGATGGCGCGACCCGCTGAATCATTTCAATCACCGGCCGCATCGACGGCGCGTCCGCGATCAGATTAGGAACGTTACCGGCGAGCAGTTTGTTCGCGGCCTCGAGCTTCCGGCCTTTGCGTAACGCGCTGCCGAGCTCCATCTGCGTTCGCACAATCGTCAGCAACCGCTCGTTGTCCCACGGCTTGGTGATAAAATCGCGCGCCCCGCGTTTCATCGCTTCGACGGCGAGATCGATCGTCGCCCACGCCGTCATCACCACGATCGGCAGCGTGCTGTCCAAGGCCTGAATTCTTGGGATCACTTCGAGTCCTTCCTGGCCGGAAGTGGTGTCGCGTGTGTAATTGAGATCCATCATCAACAACGCGTAATCGCGCTGTTGCAGCGCGTTAAAAATTCCGCTGATCGACGTGACCGCTTCGGTCTGGTGCCCCTCGCCTTTAAGCAAAATCCTCAGCGCTTCCAGCACGTCGCGCTGGTCGTCGGCAATAAGAACCCGGCTCACGAGCTAACTCTGAACCGTGAATCCATCCTTATGTCAATGTTGGACGAAGTCGGTGTCAGTAGAGAAAGCGTAAGTTCACAGGCAACTTCGCCGCCGCGGCCGGTTCGTCGGGATCATTCGATCCTGCATACGTACCGCCGGAAACGGGAGTTTCGTCGTTGACCGCGACTTTTGCCGGCGGAGCTTTGAGTTCTTCTTTACCCTTTCCTTTGAGGGATTGATTCAGGGTTGGCAAATCTTTGGATAAGAGCTGCTCGAAATCCTTGTTCACGTCGTCCAATTCGCGTCTCAGCGTGTCGATGTAAGCGAGGTGATAATCGCCTGGTTTACCTTCATAACTCAAAAGCGCGCCGTAAAGTTGATCGGTGTGTTCACGGATGCGTTCTTCGCCAGTGATCGCGCCACCTTCGGTGGTGGCGACAATTTTCTTGCGCACGCCTTCAATCTTGCCGTCGAAATCCTTGACGGCTTTGCGCATCGGATCGTTTTCCGGAAGGGCCGCGGCTGATTCTCCAACTTCGCGCCGCAAGAACAGGATCCGGTCCATCAACGCGCTTTCGTCGTCGAATAACGCGCGCACTTTCATTGCGGCGTCGAACTGGGCTTTCTTGTCCGCCTCGGTGAACTTCGCTCGCCGATCGAGGCCGACGGTGAACTTTGTCTCGTAAGTCTTTCCATTCTTGGTCAGGCGAACGGTGTATTCACCCGGGGCAAATCGAGCTCCGCGTGTGCCGCCAAAAGCGATTTGCGCGGCCGGTGGAACGCGCGGCGGTCTTTCGCGCATGCTCCACATCACGCGATTCAATCCCGGCCGCTTGCTTGCCGGAACTTCATCTAGTACGCGTCCGGTCGAATCGAGCACTTCGATTTTCAACTTTCCGTACAAGTGACGCTCGCGTTGATAATAATTGATGACTGCAGCGTCGGGCGGATTGTCGCCGACGAACATCGCGGCCCCATTCGCCCAACCACCGCTGCCTTCGATTCGTTCCTGGACTGGTCGCGCCGAAACAAACGCGACTTCCTGCGACATGATGTCCGGAGTCAACGCGCGCCAAGGCGTGATGTCGTCGACGATCCAAATACCACGACCGTGGGTGGCGAGAACTAAATCGTTGTCCCGTGGTTGAATCGCGAGATCGCGGACCGCAACGGCCGGGAAATGGTTGCCTTTGAATTGAGCCCAGTTTTTCCCGCCGTCGATTGACACCCAAAGTCCAAACTCAGTACCCAGGAACAACAGATCGGGTTTAACAACATCTTCCTTGATCACCCAGGCGTAGCCGCGAACGGTTTTCGTAGTTTGGGGAGTTACTAACGGAGTCCAAGTCTTGCCGTAATCAGTCGTCTTGAAAACGTAGGGCGCCATGTCTCCGAAGGTATGCCGATCGAAAGTCGCGTAAGCAGTTCCCGCATCGAAGTTGCTGGCTTGGACCCAGGTGACCCACGAATTCTTCGGCAAACCGGGAACGTTGGCGACCACGTTGGTCCAGGTTTTTCCGCTATCACGCGTCACCTGAACATTTCCGTCATCGGTGCCGACCCAGATCAGGTTCTTGTCCTTGGGCGATTCGCTGATCGAATAAATGGTCGTGTGCATTTCGGC
>DASPUI010000123.1:0-3136 GCA_035622995.1 Chthoniobacterales bacterium | reverse complement strand
TTCTGTTATCGGTCTATCTTGCACTCTACTTTGCGTTTTGGGGTTGGTTCGTTGGTTTGATAAAACCGAAAGATTTCCTCAGCTCGGGTCGAAATCTCTTGATGGCTTTTGCCGGCGCGGCCGCGTGGGCGACTCATGAATGGATTCGCGGATGGTTGTTCAGCGGCTTTGGGTGGAACGGTCTTGGCGTCGCGTTAAATCGCAACTGGCCCTTAATTCAGATCACCGAGTTCACCGGCGTGCCCGGGTTATCTTTCGTTGTCGCCTTCGCTAACTTGATCGCAATCGCGCTGCCCGTCCGCTTGTTCGCCGAAAGCAAAATTCATCGCATGCGGCCGCATTTCGATCTCACGCTCACGATGGTCGGGTTGATCGCCCTTTTCGCTTTTGGGATGCACGCCGTCCAAAATCCAGCCGTCACAACACCCCTGCGCGTCGCGGCCGTGCAAGCAAACGTTCCGCAAGTGCAAAAATTCGATCCGCGCTTTACCGCCAGCCTCTTCGATAAATTTTCCCGCTTAAGCGAGATTGCGTTACGGACCGGGACGCCGCCCGACCTACTGGTTTGGCCGGAAAGCTCAATGCCCGATCCAGTGCGAGATCAAAACAGCCAGAGCAACCAGTTTATCAAACACTTTTGTGCTTCGATCGGGAGCGATCTGCTTCTTGGCACCCTGGATTTTGAAGACGAACGCGACTACAACGCGGCCGTTCTTGTCTCCGAAGCAGGTGCGAGCATGCAAGTTTATCGCAAAATCCACCTGGTGCCGTTTGGCGAATACATTCCAGCGCGAAATTCGTTTCCGCTCTTCGCTACCGTCGCCGGTTCATGGGTGCCCGGAGATTTTACTTCGGGAACTGATTATACCGTTTTCGACCTAACCAATCGCCAAGTCCGGGTTGCGCCGCTGATTTGTTTCGAAGATACCGTCGGGGAGCTGGTCCGGCAGTTTGTTCTTCGCAACGCCGATTTACTGGTTGATGTAACCAATGACGGATGGTTTTTGCAATCGGCCGGTTCGCAGCAGCATCTTGCCAATGCAATTTTTCGTTGCGTGGAAAATCGACGGCCGATGGTGCGCGCGGCCAACACCGGAGTGACATGTTTCATCGACCAGTTCGGCCGCGTTACCCAGATTCTGCGTGACGACACTGGCAGTACATTCACCGAAGGCGTTCTCACGGGCGTGGTCGACGTGCCCAAAGATCGACACTTAACGTTCTACGCGCAGCACGGAGAACTGTTCGTCAAGATTTGCGCAATGATCACGGGGGTCGCCATCATTTTTGCGACCATCCGACGTAAACGATGAGTGGCGAAATCAGGAACGTTCGCTGCGAAGATTTTGAGTTTAGGCAATTCGCCAAATGTTGGGTAACTTCCAGGCTGAATGAATCGGGACGTTGAGCAATCGCAGGCGAATCCGCTGCGCGAAGGACTTGCCAGTCGCGCCGTGCCACAACCATGCAGCGTGGTGATTTTTGGAGCGACTGGCGACCTGACTCATCGCAAACTGATTCCCGCGCTTTACAATCTCGCGGCCGATGGCGAATTGCCACCCGCCGTGACGGTGATCGGTTTTGCGCGCCGCCAAAAAAGCGACGACGATTTTCGGCGCGAGATGGAAGAATCGACGCGCAAATTTTCGCGCCAACCGGTTCGCGACGAAATTTGGAAGACATTCGCGCAGTCGATTTTTTACCATCAAAGCGACTTTGCCGATGAAAATGGCTTCAAGACATTGGCTGATCGTCTCGCCCGGATCGACAAAGAGCGCGGCACACGCGGCAATCGCCTGTTTTATTTTGCGGTCGCGCCCGATCAGTTCGAACCGATTTTAGAAAATCTTAAAACGGCCGGATTAAATCAAGCGGCGGAAGGAAGCTGGGCGCGGGTGATCGTCGAAAAACCGTTCGGGACCGATCTGGCGTCGGCACGCGAGCTCAATCGCGTAGTGCATAATTCATTCGCGGAAAATCAGACTTACCGGATTGACCATTTTCTCGGCAAGGAAACGGCGCAAAACATTCTGGTGCTGCGTTTCGCCAACGCGATTTTCGAGCCGCTCTGGAACACACGCTATATCGACCACGTCCAAATTACCGCTGCGGAAACTCTCGGAGTGGAGGGCCGTGCCGGTTACTACGAAACGGCCGGTGCGCTGCGCGACATGGTGCAAAACCATTTACTGCAACTGCTTTGCCTTGTCGGGATGGAACCGCCAACGGATCTCGACGCGGACAGCATTCGCGACGAAAAAGTAAAAGTGGTGCGCTCGCTTCGGCGAATGAGCGACGTCGAGACGACAGTCGTGCGAGGTCAGTACGCGACCGGCGCGATCAATGGCAAACCGGTCCCGGCTTATCGCGAAGAAGAGAATGTCGATCCGAAATCAACGATCGACACCTTTGTTGCGCTTCGTCTTCAGATAGACAATTGGCGCTGGGCTGACGTGCCGATTTACATGCGCGTTGGCAAGCGATTGCCGAAATCGGGAACCGAAATCTCGGTCCATTTCAAAAAAGCGCCGGCCGTTTTGTTCAACAAAGAGAATGTCACGCTGGACCAAAACGTCCTGGTCATTCGAATTCAACCGGACGAAGGGATTTCGCTCCGGATGCAGGCGAAAGTTCCCGGGACCAGTTTGCGAATCGAGCCGGTGAAAATGGATTTTCATTACGGAACATCGTTCGGAAAAGCCAGTCCCGAGGCGTACGAACGGTTGCTGCTCGACGCAATGAGCGGCGACGCCACGCTCTTCGCGCGCCGGGACGAAGTGGAAGAAGCCTGGGCATTTATCGATCCGATCGAAGAAGCCTGGCACGCCAAAGTTGGAGCGCCGAGCCTTTATTTTTATCCTGCTGGTTCGTGGGGCCCGAATGAAGCGGATGAACTACTCGCGCGCGATGGGCGCGCCTGGCGAAGGTTGTAAGTCATGCCTGAAGTCGCTCCGAGTTATTCGTTAGGCCAACCGGTCGAAGTCGGAAAGATTGACAAGGAGCTGAAACGACTCTGGCAGCAAGGCGAGGGCGCGATGACTCGTGCGTCGCTAATCAATCTCGCAATTTATTCGGAAGCGCCTGATGCGCTTGAAAAAAACACTCCGATCATCGCAAAAATTGCCGAGAATCATGC
>DASPUI010000122.1:0-37221 GCA_035622995.1 Chthoniobacterales bacterium | reverse complement strand
GCCGAATCCGACTCCAACTCCCACGCCGACACCAACACCGACTCCTAACTCGACACCAGCTATTTCACTCTCGGTGTCGCCCGCGAGTGTTCAAACTGGCCAATCAGCTACTTTTGCCTTTACCGCTTCCACAGCTCCGACTTCGGCAGTCATTGTCAAGTATTCGATGAGTGGGACAGCAAGCCAGGGTACGCAATACACTTTGAGTGGCGCGTCAGGAAAGGTGACGATTCCCGCCGGCGCGAACTCGGCGACCGTTATGCTTAATGTTACGAAAGGCCCCAAGAAGGCCAAGAAAGCCACAATGACGATCAAATCCGGAAGCGGGTACACGGTCAGTTCGCCAAGTTCTGCCACCGTTTCGCTTACCCGGTAAAATACCGCTGCCAATGCCTCTCATGAAAAAAACCAGACATCTTCTCTTACTCATTTCCCTTTCTCTAATTGCGGCTGCCAACCCCATGCGGGGGACGACGGTCATTCCGCCGACCTTCGATGAACTGGTCGACCAGGCGGATTTTATTTTTCAAGGTGAGGTCACGACCGTGAAATCCGAATGGATTGGTGAGGGGGCTCAGCGTCACATCATGAGCTATGTAACTTTCAAGGTCGGAGACGCGATCAAAGGAAGTCCCGGCCAGAATTATACCATCCGAATGCTGGGGGGGACGGTCGATGGTGAATCAATGGGAGTAAGCGACGCGCCGAAATTCGAAGTCGGCGATCAGGATATTCTTTTCGTTCAAAACAATGGTAGCCAATTCATTCCGCTGGTTGGGATCATGCATGGTCGATTTCACGTTCGCAGGAACGAGGGCGGGCAGGAGATTGTCACTAATCATGAGGACGAACCGGTCCGCAATCTCGCGCGATTAGGTAATCCGAATGCGGTAGAATTGCCTAACGAGAACGATTTGACTCCCGCCGAATTCAAGGCCGCTGTTAGAAGCAGGATCGAGAGTAGTTCGAGAGCGCAGCAATCCAATTAATTCACGGATCCTGAGCTTCCTTCGTCTGTGCGCGTGCCTGATCGCGCACTGTCGCCGCCCGGTCGAGCGAGCGTTTCATCCAATTGTGTTCTGAAGCCTGACCTCGCGGTGCGGGCGTGAGCTGGGCGCTCGCGACCGTCTCGGGTTTCCTAGCCGGTTCCGACAGCGCCTCATTGTGGCGTTGCCACAAATAAAGTGCACCGAGACCAACGAGAACTACAAAGATTAGAAACGAACGCATGCCTGTTTGGCAGCAGGTCATGAGCCAGTTGCGCTGATTGCCGCGAACGGCGGCCCGGTGTTAGTTGTCTTATGAAAATGGCCAGGACTCTTGGATTAGCCGCCATTTTTTTGTCCACGGTTTCTGGATCGCTTGTAGCGCAGACCTACCAGGGGCGCGAGCTGGTCAAAGCCGAACTAATCCCCGACACCAGCACGGTTGTTCCAGGAAAATCCTTCACCGTTGGCTTGCTCCTGCGAATGGCTCCGAACTGGCACACCTATTGGAAGTTTTCGGGTGACGCTGGGTTGCCGACCGAGATCAAATGGAATTTACCGCCCGGCTGGAAGGTCGGAGAAATCCAATGGCCCATTCCGCAGAAGACTGATGATCCCGGCGACATTCAGACCTATGGCTATCAAGACGAAGTGATGCTGATGCAGCAAATCACGCCGCCAGACGACATCGACGGTTCAACGGTAAAACTCGCGGCTGAAGCGAACTGGCTTGTTTGCGAGAAAATTTGCATTCCAGGAAGCGCGAACCTGTTGATCACTTTGCCAAAATCGGTGACCAGCGCGCCGGCAAATACGGAATTATTTGACCGATACCGAAAGCTTTTACCGCAAGGACCGCCGGATCGCGACTTCTCTATCGGTCGCCCGAGTCAAAGTGCGAACGAAATTTCTTTCTCGGTAAAAAGTGGCGCATTGGCTGACTTCGGCTTCGCTGATTTTTATCCATTGCCGGACGAGAAGGCCGTCGTTGGACATCCGAGGACGGAGATTCGTGGCGATAAAATCGCAATCAGCGTGCCGTTTGAAAATCAGGCACCCGAACGGCTTCGCGGGCTGCTGGTTGTCGCGAAAAGTCCGTCCGATCAGAATCGGACCGGCTGGTACATCTCATCCGGTGCCCCAGCCGCGAATGCGAAGATGCCGGTCCAGGCGCCGGCGCGCAGCCTCGCGACCTTTTTGCTGTTCGGATTCGTCGGCGGTTTCATTTTGAATTTGATGCCGTGTGTTTTGCCGGTGATTTCGCTCAAGATGTTCGGATTTATTCAACACGCCGGAAAAGATCGACGGGCAATCTTTCGCAGCGGTCTCGCGTTTGTTGCCGGGATTTTCGCGTGGTTCATCGGACTTGCGCTGGTTTTGATCGCGTTCAAGGCGGCTGGTCGGCAAATCACCTGGTCGGCCCAGTTCACTAATCCTTATTTTGTTCTGTTCCTCGCCGCCCTTGTTCTGGTGTTTGCCCTGAATCTTTTCGGCGTGTTCGAAATCACGCTGTCGCAAAGCGTAACACGCCGTTTGCTGGCAACGTCGGAACGCCGAGACGATGCGGGCTCGTTTTTTCAAGGCGTGTTTGCAACCGTCCTGGCCACGCCTTGCACGGCGCCTTTTCTCGGTACGGCGCTGGGATTTGCGTTCACGCAATCGTCGATTGTTATCTTAGCAATGTTCACTGCGATTGCAGCCGGGATGAGCGCGCCCTATTTGGCTCTGAGCGCGCAACCGGCCTGGCTGCGATTCCTGCCGAAGCCCGGTCCGTGGATGTTGCGCGTTAAACAATCGATGGGTTTTTTGCTCCTCGCGACCCTGCTCTTTTTACTCTACGTGATCGGCGAGCAGCGCGGTGTCGAAGGGGCGATTTGGGCGAGCTGCTTTTTGCTGATCATCGCGATCGTGTGCTGGATGAAAGGCGCTTTCATCGTTCCAACCGCAAAACCTGGAACAAAAACAGTGTCGGTGGCCGTCATGCTGCTCCTTGTATCAGGCAGCGTCGTTTATTTCATTGGAAACAAATTCCGCAGCGCAAAGATCGAGAATTTGGGCGTCGAAATGCCACAGGACTGGCAGCCGTTCACACCCGAGCGTCTGCAAACGGAGCTTTCGCAGAATCATGCGGTCTTCATCGATTTCACAGCGGCCTGGTGCATCACCTGCAAGTTTAACGAGAAAACAGTGCTGGAGGCGGCGGCTGTCCGAGAGGCGTTTCAGCGTCATGGGATTATTAAATTGCGAGCTGACTGGACGAATGGCGACCCGGCCATCACAAAATTATTGCAACAATTTGGCCGCCCGGGTGTCCCACTGTATGTACTTTATCGTGGCCGGGCCGGTGACCCGTTTGTGTTTCCGGAATTGCTGACGAAAAATACCGTTCTCCAGGAACTCGAAACCATATCATCGACAGTTGCTTCACAGTAAAATATGAAAATGAAATTATTCCTGACTGCAGTTAGTGCACTGATAGCCGGCGGACTTTATGCGGGCGAGGTTCCGCCTGTCGGCAGCGCGGCACCCGAATTCTCATTGCCGGATGCAAACGGAAAGACGTACTCGCTGACCGATTACAAGGGAAAATACGTCGTCCTGGAGTGGTTCAATCCGGAATGCCCGTTTGTAAAAAAGCATTACGGCAGCGATAACATGCAAAAACTGCAGCGAGAGTATACCGACAAAGGTGTCGCCTGGTTTACGATCGATTCCAACGCTCCCGGCACTGAGGGCAATCTGACGCCGGAGCAAGCGCAGAAAGTGATGGCTTCCTGGAAAACAAAGCAAACCGCGTTTCTTCTCGATCCCGAGAGTAACGTGGCGAAGCTTTACGGTGCGAAAAACACTCCCGACATGATCGTGATCAATCCGGAAGGCAAGATCGTGTACGAAGGCGCGATTGACAGTAAAGCTTCGCCTAATCCGGCCGACATCCCGAGTTCAACCAACTATGTTAAGGCCGCGCTGGATGAATCGTTGGCCGGCAAACCTGTTTCAAATCCGGCCACCAAGCCATACGGCTGCTCGGTAAAATACAAATCGTCGTAAACTTGGAGAGGCAGGCGTCGTCCTGCGAAATTTTGCTTCGAAGCGGCGGTCGAGAATTCGACCGCCGTTTTGTTTAGCGGTGCTTGGCGCTGAATCGCCAGGCCAGCCGCAAGATTGGCAGCGGCGTGATCCGGACGAGAAACATTCCGAATTTCATGAAAGCGCCGGGAATGATGAGCGGTTTGTCGGATTCGATTGCCGCGATTGTCTCTCGAACGACTTGCTCAACTGAAACGTAAACAAATTCCGGCGCGGTTCGAGCCTCTTCGCCCGAACGTTTGGCTACGTCTCCAAATTCGGTACGGACTGGACCCGGACAAAGCGTCGCGACGCTCACGCCCGTGCCGCGCAGCTCTGCCCTCAGCGCTTCGGAGAAACTGGTGACGTATGCTTTACTCGCCGCGTAAACAGCGAATTCTGAAATCGGCAGAAATCCAGCCGACGAACTGACGTTTAAAATCGCACCACGTTTTCGGGCAATCATTTGCGGCAGCCATTCTCTGGTCAATCTGGTCAGCGCGACGATGTTCACGAGCAACATCTGATCGTTGCGTTGCCGGTCACTGGTCGCAAAATCGCCGATATCGCCGAGGCCTGCATTATTGATGAGAAGATCGATCTCAATTTTATTCTGTTCGATCCAACGAACCAGATCGTCGATCTCCGATTTGCTTGAAAGGTCGATAGCGAGGATGTGAACGTTGAGCTGTTGATTTAACTTTTGAAGTTCCTCGCGCAATTGCTGGAGTCGCGTTTGCCTGCGCGCGACCAAAACGAGTGAGCTGGAACGCGGAGCAAGTTGCCGCGCAAATTCGCGGCCGATGCCGGCCGAAGCGCCCGTAATCAGCGCGTTACATCCTTCGAGTTTCATTTTTGTTGTAACGATGCGATCTCACGCTTGCTCAGTACTCGCCAGCAGCCGCGGGGCAAACCGCCAAGTCGAATGCCGCCAATTCGCGTCCGCACCAGATGTTTCACGCGATATTCGGTCGCTTCGAACATTCGGCGAATCTGTTTGTTGATTCCTTGACGCAAAACCAACCGCAGTCTCGTTGGCGTAATCGCCTGTAACTTCGCGATCTGCGCTCGTTTTCCATCGAGGAAAATTCCACGCAGTAACTTTGGCCCGACCGATGAATCCCATTTTCGATCCAGCGTTACTTCGTATTCTTTCTCGATCTTGTAGCGCGGATGAGTCAGGTGTTGGGCCAGGTCGCCGTCGTTTGTTAAAATAAGCAGGCCTTCAGTTTGCGTGTCGAGACGGCCGACATTGAAGAGCCGGGGGAATTTTGCCGGAAGCAGCTGAAAAATCGTCTCGCGTGCGTGCGGGTCGCTCCGGGTAGAAACGAACCCCGCCGGTTTGTGCAGGGCAATCGTAAGCGGGACATCGATCCGCGCCAGTCTGCCATTCACTTTGACATGATCGCGCGCAGTCGGCTGCGCACTGAAATCGGTGCAGACCTGGCCATTAATGGTCACACGACCGGCGGCAATTAATTCGTCGCACTTTCGCCGTGAACCGATCCCCGCGGCCGCAAGATAGCGATTCAGGCGCAACGCCTAAACGTCCGGCTTAGTCTTGGGCAAGCCGACCACTTTGCGACCTTCTTTCCATTGGCCGCGTTTTTTCAGCAACTCGACGCGCTCGAAACGCTTCAGCACATTGCGTTTCGCCGTGATCGTACTAGCGCCCTTGAGACTACGATGTTGAGACATGGATTTTCCCGGTTACGAAAATGAGCGGCCAAGCTACATTGCCGGACAGAGATTTCAACCGCTCATCGGTCTAAAGTTGATTGCTTAGCACCACGTAGGTCCCGCAGGTGGTGACTTGATGAAAAATGTGGACGCGCCCGGTAATGAGCTCCTGCCAATGCGCTAATCGCTTCTGTTCGACGATCAGAAAGACCGGTTCGGTACTGCTCCAACGGTCGATCACAGAGGCTTCGCTGGTGTAAACCTCAGCTCCGAGATTTTGCGTGAACGGGTCAGGGGTTTGATTCACCAGATAGAATCTTTGCTTGAGGTAAAAAACAAGGCTGCTTCCGGCATGAAGTGATCCCTCATAATAGACGTCGCCAGTGTCGCCAAGGTGGCTGTTGAGATAGGACGCGGCATTTGCCATCGAGAAAAATGGGGCGACGCGCGCGACGCCGTCGATTGAGGCAAGGCCAAGTGGAACCATTCCCACCAGCAAAACAATGATCGCGGCCTGAGCGCGATCTCGTGCTGCGAAGTAAAACGCGACCGCGGAACCAATGAGCAGCGCGCCGGCAACAAGGCCGATTAATGATCTAAAGCTTAGCCATGTTCCGCCAGGGATGTTCGCAAGAGTCTGCCAAGCATTGGAGCGTTGACTCAATTCTGTCCACTCGTTGGCGGCACTATTGACGATTTGTGGCAGGAAAATAGCGACCACCGCTGCAATTAAGCCAGCGATTGCCAGCCAGCTGATGCCCAGAAGCTGAAGCTTGCGTGGAAGCCGGTCCCAAGCGGAGGCGGCAAAAAGCGCAAACGCGCTCCACATGCTGAACGAATAGTAATCCTGACGCTGACCTAGCAGAAGCAGCGGCACAAAGACGACGCCCATCCAACAGAGTGGCAAAGCATCGTTGAATTCAATCTCGCGCGGTCGAACTACTTTGCGCCAGGCGAGAATCGCGCCCGGTAAAACCGAGAGCGAAACGGGAAACCACCAGGCGAGGTGGAGGATGAGGAATTGCAGGCGGGGTACGCCCGGCTCGTAGTCAAGACTCGCCGGATCGCCTCGGATATGTCCAAGCCATTCGGAATCGACAAGGTGACGAAAGAACCCCGGATATTGCCATTCAGCCCAGATGCACCACGGTAGAACGATCAAAAGGAAAATCGTCCAGTACTGCCAGCGCAATAGCGCGCGGAAACGAATTCGAGCCTCGCGATAAAAGATCGAAAGCAATAAGAAGATGGCAGCTGGATAAAGTAAACCGTGAAGTCCTTTCGTTAGGCAAGCGAACCCGGCGCAAATCCACGCGCCCAAAAACCAAAAAGTCCTTCGCTGGCGCTTTTGATAACCGCAGAGTCCGCAGAAAATTGCGCCGGTGACGAACATCGCGAAGACCGGCTCCGGCATAATCATTCGTCCGAGCAGAAACATTCCCCAACAGCAGAGATAAATCAGTCCAGCAATAAAACCTCGCCAGTAATCCATCAGCCGTTCGCCAATTAGAAAGGTCAGCACCGCGGAAACGGCAACGGCGATCGCAACCGGCAATCGCGCAGCCATCGCATTGACACCGAAAAGTTTAAAAGAAGCGATGATCAACCAATAGAGCAACGGCGGTTTTTGCAACCGTGGAATACCGTCATTGGTTGGAGTCATCCAGGCGTGCGCCTCGCTCATCTCTTTGGCCGCGCCGGCATACTGGCCCTCGGTTTCGCCATAAAGATCGCCCCAGCTGGCGGTTCCGATCTGAAGCAGCGTTGCCAACGCGATCAAACAAACCAGGAGCGCGTACCGTGTCGGCGGAGGATTTAACGCCCGCGGCTCAAGCAGTGTTTCTTCGATGCTGAACGTGCGTGCGCCGGCAACCATGAGAGCGATTCGTTAGGCAACCTGCGGCGTTTCGGCGCGATACTTGTCCCATGCCGCGGGCAATGGCAGTAACTTTGCCGCCGGCATTTCGATCAGGGCGAGCGTTTGCCGGCACTCTGCGATCAGCACGTCATCCTTCGGTCGCTTAATTTTGAATGCGCACCAAAACCGGACGCGCTGGAGCTGATCGAGCCACCCCTCAACTTCCAGTCTGTCTCCGAGACGAGCAGCACGCCGATAGTCGATTTCGCTGCGAATCACCACCGGATACTTTTGGGTGTTCGCCATTTCCACCAGCGGAAGACCAAGTTTGTCGGCGAGCAAGGTTCGCGCAATTTCAACAAAGCGGAGGTAGGCTAGGTTATGCACGACCCCGCCGCAATCGGTGTCGAAAAACATGACCTGAATTTCGGTGCGAACTCGCGGAAGATCGGCATTCACATTCCGAGATTACCACGAAGAAGACGAACGACACGAAGTTAAGTAATTCAAGGAATCTTGATGCTCTTCGTGTTCTCGGTATGTCAACGCAAGATCGACGCGACCGATGCGACCACTTCGGGGGCGATGATCGATTTCATGCAGCGAAAATCAATCGGGCATTCCCGCAAAAAGCAGGGACTGCACTCAACATGACGGCGCAAAATAACGTGTCCAGTTCCAAGCGGGCCGGTCAGCTGCGGTTGAGTGGAACCGAAAATAGCGACAACGGGGACGCCAAGCAGCGCGGCGAGATGCATTGTCCCGGTATCGTTGGTCAACAGTAGCCGGCACTCACGCAGCTCGTCGATCAGCTGATCAAGTGTCGTCCGACCGATTCGATTGATGCAATGCTCACCGAGAGCGGCGGCGATTTGCTCGCCGGATTCAGCGTCGGTTTGTGTTCCGAACAAGATCCATTTTGCCTGATATTCGACGGTAATTGCTTTCGCGACTTCGGCGAACCGGTCCGGAAACCAACGTTTGGCTGGGCCGTATTCGGCGCCCGGACAAAGGCCGAGGAATTTTTTGCCTTTGATATGACGAGAAGTAAGCAAATCAATTTTGAACGTCTGTTCCGCGATATTCGAAATGTCGGCCCCGCAATCTTCCACGATATGAAGGTATCGGCTTGCCTGATGTTTGAGTGGGCCGGGTTTTCGTGGTTCGCGCACAATTTGATTGAGCAGTGCGCTTCGCCAATGACCACGGTAACCAACCCGGCGTGGGATGCCTGCCAGCCAGGCTTCCAAAGCGGCGCGTAACGAATTTGGAAAAATGATAACCGCGTCGAAAGCCGGTTCTCGGCGAAGAAGTCGGGCCGTCTCAAACAATGATTTTTTTGGCAGCCGGATGATTTCGTCCACTTCGGCAACAAGTTTCCAAACCGATCCGGTCGATTCCGGCGCGGCAACGGTGATTTGAGCATCTGGCCGGCCCGCCTTGATCGCACGGACTGCCGGAACGCTCATCACAGTATCGCCGAGCCAGTTGCTCGCGCGAACCAGAATTCGAAAAGGCTGTAACGGCGCCGTCCTGTCGGGCACGAATACCCCTCGTTTGTAGCGTGCCAGAAGGAAGTTTGGACGCGGCGTTTTCCATCGGTTGTGGACCCAGAACCAATCCTCCGGTGCGCACCGGATCTGTCTTGCAATCAGTTCGTTCATTTTAGCCGTAAGCACTTCAACTGAGTCGCCGGGCGAATCGATTTTTTCAGTGAAAACCATCCGCCAACGCGCCGCTCCATCCGTGTAAATTGCAGTTCCGATTAGTGCGGCGCCGGTTCGTTTGGCCAGGAGCGCAGGCAACGACGTTGTAGAGGAGAGTTTTTGAAAAAATGGAGCCCATAAACCATGATCTCCGGCGTGTTGATCGCTCAGGATTCCGATTGCGCCGCCGCCGCGAAGCAATTCGATTGCCTTTTGAAACCCCTCGTCGCGATTGAATAGTTCGACCCCGGCGCGTCCGCGTAATTTGCGCATATGCTGGTCGATGTAGCGATTGCGCAGTGGCTGGAACACTGTGCTGTTTCGCACATAACCGATCACGGCTGGGAACATTTGCGCCTGCAGCTCCCAATTTCCGAGATGACTCAAAATGAAAACGACCGGACGTCCCGCTCGAAGCTCTCGGTGCGCTGCCTCAGCGTCGTCGATCTCGACTCGGGCGCGCGTTCTTTCCAAAGGCATGGATGCGAGCTTTAGTCCGGAGAGAAGGTTCGCGCCCAAACGTTGGAAATGGCGCCGGACTAAAAGACGCAGCTCAGCCGGGGATTTTTCCTCGCCGAAGGCGATTCCGATGTTTCTGAGCGCGAGTCGACGATATTTCGGGGAGAACATCCACGCGCAAAAACCGAGCACCTTGCCAAGCGCAAAAAGAGAGCGGAGCGGCAGCGCGTTGAGCAGAGCAAAAAATGCGCGGTAAAGTAAATAAACGAAAAATTCGAGCATGCGATAAGCGGCGCGACAGGCCCGCAAGCCATCCGCAGCGTAAATTTGCCTGCGTCCCGCCGCAATGAATATAATGTTCCCACGGAGAGAGCTTGTCGTTAGGCATACAAGCGGCTTCAATAAAGGTCGACATGAGCAAGAGTGAGTTCTGGCATGGTTTGAATGAGTCTGCGCGCAAAGCGCTGGTGGCGCGGGATTACAAAGTCGCCGGTCTGGCGCAACGCGTGAGCGAAATCGGAATCGAAGCCGGTGAGCTTGAGGCATTGGATCGGTGCCGACCCGAGGTCAAACGGCTCTGGATCCCAGGCGTCGAGGTTTTCGCCCGGACAGTTCGCGGTCAGGCGCATCGTGGTTTCTTCGGCGAGTTGGCCCGGCGCGACGAAGGAACTTTGGCAAAGATAGGGTTATGGCCGAAACAATGGTCGGCCGCACGGATGTTTGCTCACAGCGCCAAGGGATTTCACGTGCATCCGCCGCACGTCCCCTCGGAAACGACCGCTGACAAATGGCACCGCCGACTTTTTGTTGCCCAGGCACAAAATTATTCACTGCGCCGTTACGACGACGAACAGTGGGACGTAATGTTTTTTCTTCAGGGACGCGCGGAGCTGATCCTGCATGACGTTCGAGACGGGCTGCCGGCTCGGACGATGCGTTTATTCGTTGATGGAGACGATCATCCCGGCGCGAGCAACGTGGGCGTTGTCATACCACCAGGCGTGGCACACGCGATTCGCGCCGAAGGCTCGCGCGATGTAATTATGGTTTATGGTACGAGCACCGTCTTCCGGCCGGAATTTGAAGGGCGGATCGCGAGCGAGATCGAGGATATGCCGCTCCCAAAATCATGGCGGAAATTTCTCAAGAAATCCGCCAATCGGAAATCTGATAAATCCTGAGTCGTTAGGCTGCTCTTCCCGATGAAGAGAAAGTTCGACCCCGCCGAACTTGAATTGATGGACCGACCCCAGCCGGTCTCGACCGAACTGGAGCACGATCTTAAAAACCTTCGGGAACTGAACCGCTGGTTTGGCAGTCACTCGCTCATCCGGCATTTTTGCCGGCGCTGGATTAAATCCGGCGATCGGTTGCAGATTGCCGATTTGGCAACCGGTTCAGGCGACATTCCGCGGGTGATCGTGGATTTTGCGCGCGAAATCGGCGCGGAGGTCAAAATCGACGCGCTGGACCGACAGGCAGCCACGCTCGAGATCGCAAAAAAACTAAGTGCCGGCTATCCGGAGATATCGTTTATCGAATGGAACATTCTCGAATGGAATTCAATTGAGCGTTATGATTTGGTTCTCAATTCGCTGGCACTGCATCATTTTAGCGAGGAGGACGCCGTTCGATTGTTGCAGGGCTGTCGCAATCTTTCTCGAAAATTTGTTCTGGTGACCGATCTTAGGCGCGGTCTGCTGGCGACGATCGGCGTGTACGCTTTGACCGCAATGATCTTTCGCGACTCGATGACCAAATTTGACGGTCGACTTTCGGCAGCCAGGGCCTTTTCGTTTCTCGAAATGCGTGAACTGGCGCGGCGTGCCGGCTGGAAAAATTTCGGGCATTCAAAATTCCGATTCGCTCGCCAGGCGATTTGGTTGCAATAACCCTCATCGAACTCACGATGAAAATTGTAACGACGGTTGCGGAAGCGCAAAAACAGCGGTGCCCGAAAGGATGCGTGCTGGTGCCGACGATGGGCGCATTGCACAAAGCGCACGGGGAATTGATTCGAGTGGCACGGGAGCGCGCCGGAAGCGATGGCCAGGTGATCGTCAGCATTTTTGTGAATCCATTGCAATTCGAGCCGGGGAGCGATTATGAGCGCTACCCCCGGCCGGAAAACGCCGACGAGGAATTCTGTCGAAGGGCCAAGGTCGATCTTCTGTTTCGACCGTTGCCTAACGAAATGTACTCCGACGATCGCTCGACATTTGTGAACGAGAATTCACTTTCAAGGGTGCTCGAAGGCGCATCGCGGCCGGGTCATTTTCGCGGGGTTTGCACAGTCGTGGCAAAGTTATTCAACATTCTTTCGCCGGCGGCAGCTGTCTTTGGCGAAAAAGACTTTCAACAATTGGCGGTGGTGCGCCGCATGGTGCGCGACCTGAATTTTAATATCGACATCATTGGCGTGCCGATCGTTCGGGAAGCGGACGGCCTCGCCTGCAGTTCGCGTAATGTTTATCTCGATTCGGAAGAGCGGAAGCAGGCGATTATTTTGCACGAAGCATTGCTGACCGCGACGAAATCAGCGGAGAAATCGGCGAGCAGAATCGTCGATCTTGTACGCAAGACGATTGCCCGGGCTCCGTTGGCTCGGATCGATTATATCGATCTTGTTAATGCGGAGAATTTGCAGCCGATCGACGTAGTCAGGTCAGACTCGTTGCTCGCGCTGGCGGTTTTCTTTGGGAAGACTCGTTTGATCGACAACATTCGGCTGGAATGAAGGAATACGATTTTGTTGTGATCGGCAGCGGCATTGCCGGCCTGAGTTTTGCCTTGAAAGCAGCGAAGCACGGATCGGTTGCGGTCGTCACCAAACGAAAGGGCGCAGACACAAATACCGCTTGGGCTCAGGGCGGGATCGCGTGCGTGACAAGCGACGAAGATTCATTCGAGATGCATGTTCGGGACACGATCGAGGCCGGAGCCGGTCTTTGCGATGAGGAGGTGGTGCGCACAATCGTGACTGAGGGACCGGAGAGGATCGCAGAATTGGTAGAACTTGGTTTGCAGTTCGACGAGCGTGAAGTCTCCGGCCATCGCGAGTTCGATCTAGGTCGCGAGGGCGGCCATTCAAAACGCCGCGTGCTGCACGTGCAGGACTTAACCGGGAAGGAGATCGAAAACGTCTTGCTGCGCGAGCTCGGCCGGCAATCGCATGTGGATCTTTTGGAAAATCACATGGCCGTTGATTTGATCACCGCCGCGAAACTTGGGTTTGCGACGGAAGACCACTGCGTTGGCGTGTATGTGCTCGACGAACGGCGCGGCCAGGTGGAGACGATTCGATCCGACCGAATCGTGCTTGCGACCGGCGGTTGTGGAAAAGTTTATTTGTACACGACGAACCCCGACATCGCGACTGGCGACGGACTGGCCATGGCTTGGCGGGCAGGCGCGACGATCGCGAACATGGAATTCATTCAATTTCATCCGACATGTCTGTTTCATCCGAAAGCGAAATCGTTTTTGGTCTCGGAAGCGGTGCGGGGCGAGGGCGGAATTTTGCGCAACCGGCGCGGAGACGATTTTATGAAACAGTACGATCCGCGCGGTTCGTTGGCGCCTCGCGACGTCGTCGCGCGCGCAATCGATGCTGAGATCAAGCGTTCGGGTGCGCAATGCGTCTTTCTCGATATCACTCATCAATCGCCTGAGTTTTTGCGCGATCGATTCCCCCACATTTACGAAACCTGTCTGCGGTTTGGGATCGATATGACCAAGCAACCGATTCCAGTTGTGCCGGCCGCTCACTACCAGTGCGGTGGAATTAAGACTGACCCAAATGGCACAACGAGTTTGTCCGGACTTTACGCCATCGGCGAGGTGGGTTGCACCGGTCTGCATGGAGCGAACCGGCTGGCGAGCAATTCCTTGTTGGAAGGAATCGTCGTTGCGCATCGCGCGTGCGAGGCGATGACCAGGGGGCGCTTCGCCTCACGTCCGAAAGCATTTTCCCTGCCCGAATGGGAATCGGGAGACGTGCAAGACGTTGATGAATTGGTGGTAATTTATCATAACTGGGACGAGATCCGGCGGTTGATGTGGGATTATGTTGGCATTGTGCGCAGTGACAAGCGACTGCAGCGAGCCGCATCCCGACTGCGCAACTTGCAACGAGAGATCCGCGAGTTTTACTGGAATTTTCGAATTTCCGTCGATCTTCTGGAGTTGCGGAATCTCGCCACCGTTGCGGCCTTGATTGTCGATTCGGCGCTGAGCCGAAAAGAAAGCCGCGGTTTGCATTTCAATCTCGATCATCTCGCGACGGACGACGGTAATTTCAAACGAGAGACGCTCCTGAGATACGATTGGGGATGGAACGGTTGATGCTCTAAAAGCGATAACTGCCAGGAGCACTGCTTTTTTCGAGAAGGGAAAAGCCCTTGCGTGGAGGCAGGAAATCGGATAGAAACTAGCCCGCATCCCGAATGAGAAGGATTTTTGCCCTGGTGATTCTGGCGGGCGTTGCTAGCGCGATGCAGGCTGAGGATCAATCGACCTCGCCTTACGCGACGGCAGCCGATTTTGCAAAGTATGCGATGCAGCTTCGGGAAAAGGCCCTTTTAAAAGTCGAACCGATGGTGCAAATCCCGACCGCCTCTCATCCGGCGATTGCCCGTTATCCCTGGAAAACAAATATTGTTACGACCGTTTTTTGGGTCGGCGAACAGGCGAGTGGGAATAATCCAGTCCCAAACAACCGGAGCAGCTGGGATTTGAATTGGAGCAGTAACTACGGTGGCTTCGACAATCCGGAACCGTCTGCGCGGCGCAGCTACATTCCAGTCGCCTTTGTGCCGAGACAGAACCCATTTTATTGTGCGCTTCCTTACAATGACGTGACGCACGGGCAGTTTAAGCCCGAGGCGCGTTTGGTTATTCCGTGGTTCAAACAGAGCTACACCTCGCCTGGTCAATCGGTTTGCTGGCATCATTGGATCGCCATCCGGAAGGGTAACCGGACATGCTACGCGCAGTGGGAGGATTGCGGCCCGTTTCGCACCGATCATTGGCAATATGTTTTCGGGACGGACAAGCCAAAGCCGAATCTCAATCACGGTGCAGGATTGGATGTTTCTCCGGCAGTCCGCGATTATCTCGGCTTGCAACCGACCGATGTGACCGACTGGCAATTTGTGGAAGTTCGCGATGTTCCGCCGGGTCCGTGGCGCAGTTACGGCGAAAACAACAATTGGGTTTTGGCCCGGCGTCAGGCAGAACAGCGTCTAGTTCAGCAGGGCGCAGGATCGAAAAAATAACACTTCGTTATCCGATTCGCGCTTTCAGCGCTTCGAAGGTTTGCTGAATTTCTTCGGCCCGGCGCAACTGTGGTTCATGCAAGCGGCGCTGCACCAAACAAAAAGCAGCGAGCGGTTGAAAAGTCGCCGCAACCTCCTTGTAGAACAGGCTGATCGCCTGCTGGAGCTGTTGTTCAATCGTTTTCATCAGGTCGCCGCACTTTGATTCCATCTGCTCGCGGTACGCTGTCAGGATTTTGCGCCGCTGGGTGAAAATGAGAATCGTGCCAACAGTGGCGGCCGAAATTGCCACGATGCCCGTAACATCGGCAACCGCTGCGCTGCTGGCGGCAGCGATAGCCGTTGCAATGCCGCCAGCCGCCGCTACTCCCAAAGGCACCCGCAGGCGGCTAGTTGTTTCGCCAAACTTTTGCACCAGGAGTTGCTCGATCGATCTTCCCGCAGCACGCTCCATTAACGCCAGTTCGATCGATTGGAGAAGCTCGCGTCGTTGACGTGCGAAGTCTGGCGTCGTCTGCGGAATCTTGTTGCGCACCTCGCTTCCGAGCCGGTCATCGAGCATGTCATGAAGCTGCGGCCACAATCCACGTAGATCCACCTCCAACAATCTGACCGCATGTTCGATTTGCGGCTGAATCGTCTCCCGCAATTTCGTTTCGATTTTCGCCTGGAAATCGCGGGGCACCTCGGAACGGCCCCAAATCAACTTCCAAGTCTGCCAGAACGATAACTTCTCACCGAGTAACTTCGTTCCTTCCTCGACCGCGCTGTGACATGCTTGTTCCACTCCGCGCAGAAAGCCAGCAACCTGCCGGGAGGTCTGTTCGCTTCTGCTCTGCAAAACAAGATCGACATGAGAAAGTCTCGCCTCATCGCGCGAAATTGTCTCCACTGACTTGCGCAACTGACCGGTGAACTCGTCGAGCATAACGCGGCCGGTCTGAAGAGTGGAACGTAATTTCAAAATCCGGGCGCTCGACTCCGCCACGATCAGGTTAATCTGTTCTTCGAGCGGTCCGAAGTCGCTTTCCCGCCACAATTGTTCCTTATCGGCAGTGCCGCTTCGTGCGAGTAAGGCTTTGCGCGCCGAAACGGCAAAAATAGGCGGGACGAATCCAAGGCGGCGCATTGCCGTGTCCTGCAAATGACGTCGGATAATTTCGATTTCGCTCGGCTCGCGCAGGTCGATCTGTTGCAAAACGAAAACGACATTCTTCAACCATTTTTCCTGTAGTAATTCGAGGAAATTCCAGGCCGATTGCGTCCATGGATTCACCACTGAAAAGACAAAGAGCACGATGTCCGCCCGCGGAACGAAATTCTCGGTAATTGCCTGATGCCCCGCCACCATCGTATTGGTTCCGGGTGTATCGACAACGTTGAAATCGCGCAGAAAGAGGATCGGCAAATGGCGCTCGGTCAGTTCCGGAGAAACTTCGATCGATTTTTCCGGATCGCCGTAACGAAAAATGTAAACTCGATCCGTAGCTGGCAGCACATCCACCCGCGCAAACTCCTGACCAAAGAGCGCGTTCAGCAGCGAGGACTTTCCCGATTTTACTTCGCCCATTGCGACGAAGAGAAATGGATCGCGGATGTCGGTCAGCAGGGCATGCAGGGTATCGAGAACGGCAGCCGGACGTCCCATTTCCGCGCTCAACTTCAATAGTTCGCCCAGCGCAGTTTCGAGGTCGCTGCGAAGCTGCAGGTATTGGTCGGCGATCATGCCGGCGGGTCAGCCGCTGGGCAATGGCGATTTTGCCGGGCCTGTCGCCGGTTTTGATGAATCAGGCCCACGTTTAATCGGAGCTGGTTTCGGCGTCTCCGGCAGTGCCATCGAAATCAATTCGGAAACGGTCACAAATTTGAAACCCTTCGCCTGGAGTTGCTCAATTGTGTCCGGCATCGCCTCGATGGTTCCCGGATGAATGTCATGCGACAAAACGATTGAGCCTGCTCGCGTGTTCCGCACGATTCGATCCCGAACTACGGCGGGGCCGGGTCGCTTCCAGTCAAGAGGATCAACGTCCCACAACACGATTTTGTAACCGAATTCGTCCGCAATCCATTTTCTTTGCCGCGCAGTGATCGAGCCATAGGGGGGCCGCAATAGAGTCGGCGAAGTGCCAATAGCAGAGCGAATTGCATCGTCCGTCTTTTTCAACTCGTGCCGAACTGCCTCGTCTGACATTCTTCCAAAATAAGGATGTGACCAGCTGTGATTGCCGATTTCGTGGCCTTCGCGCGCGGCCCGGGCGGTAACTTCGGGATACTCTGCTACATTTTGACCGATCACAAAAAATGTCGCCTTGACCTGATGAGCCGCGAGAATATCGAGAAGCTTCGGGGTAAGTTTCTGGCTTGGTCCGTCATCGAACGTCAAGGCGATGTAGGGGCCGCCAACGTGAATCCAGCTGTAGGCAGCGGATGAGCTATTAGTCGGCGCTGGCTTGGCTTGCTCAGCCGGCGCCGTAATTTCTTGCGCGACAACCGGTTTGAGAGTCAGCAGGCCCAACAGGCCGATTACGATGAGACGATGAGCTGGCATGAACGACAGATCCCTTAAAACACGCTCGAAAAAAAGCTTCCGCTTATCTAGCAGAGCGGCGTCGTAACGCAAGATGGCCGATCTCTTCGGAGATTGGCAATCATCTTGCTGCTAAATGCGTCGCGATCGGCGGGTCGATTGCGCGCTACTGGAAAGATCGAGCTCGGGCTCTTTTGGACAGGGGCAATCCAAAAAATGAGAATCCTTCTTGTCGAAGATCATTCAGGAAGTCGCGTCCAGGTTCAGCGACTTCTGGAATGCCGCGGCCACGAGGTAGTGGCAGTTGAAAGCGCCGAGGAAGCGGAAAGCGAAGTCGCCCAGCAGCCTTTCCCGTTCTTGATACTCGATTGGATGTTGCCCGGCAAAAGCGGACTCGAACTCTGTCGCCAAATGCGCGCCGTGCCGGGTGCAGATCAAACCTTCATTCTGCTGGTGACCGCGCGGAACGACCGTCAGGATCTGGAGCAAGCCCTCGAAGCCGGTGCAAACGATTACCTAACTAAACCGCTCGATATTGATCTTTTGCAAATCCGCCTATCGGTGGCTGAGCGTCGAATCGCTGAATGGAAGGAGCGTGCTCAAGTCCGGGCGGAACTTCACGCAACCTTGAAGCGAATGGTCGACATACTTGAAAATACGAGTGACGGCTTTCTGGCGCTCGATCGCAACTGGAGGTTTTCCTATCTCAATGCGCAGGCCGAAGTGATGCTGGGGCAGTCTCGCGCGGATCTGCTCGGCCGAGACGTGCGCATGGAGTATCCCTCGTTCGTCGGTTCTATTTTCGAGCATAATTACGCGCGCGTCATGCGAGACCAAATCGCAGTCGACTTCGAAGCCCTCGATTCGAGGACCGGCAAGAAATGCTACGAAGTAAAAGCCTATCCGAACGGCGGCGGCGTTTCCGTTTTCTTCCGCGACATCACGGAACGCAAAAGACTGGAGGAAGAACGCTTTACCACCACCAAGCTTGAATCCCTTGGAACGCTTGCGGGCGGGATCGCCCATGATTTGAACAATATCCTGACCGTCATTTCAGGAAATATCGGTCTGGCCCAAACCGAAGCGCCGGGCGATGCGCGAGTTTTGCTAGCCGCCTTGGCCAAGGCCGACCAGGCCACCCAGCATGCCGCGCGACTCTCCGGGCAGCTCCTGACATTTTCAAAAGGCGGCGCTCCTATAAAGCAGGTCGCCTCTGTCGCCGAGCCAGTGCGGCAAGCGGCCGAATTTTCACTTTACGGGTCGAATCTGCAGGCCGACGTCGAAGTGGAGGCGGACCTGTGGCGGGCTGAAATTGATCGCGGCCAGATCGAACAGGTGATTAATGCGCTGCTAATGAATGCGCGTGAGGCCATGTCCCTGGGCGGAAGAGTGGGTCTGTCCGCGGGAAATGTTTATCTTGAGGACAAATCCGTCCCGCTTTTGCCGGCTGGCCGTTATGTAAAAGTTGCGGTCAGCGATGGCGGCACGGGAATCGATGATGAATTGGCTAAGAAAATCTTCGATCCCTATTTTACGACGAAACCCACTGGCAGCGGCCTTGGCTTGTCGATCAGTTATTCGATTATCCGGAAACATGGTGGCCTGCTCCATTTGGAAAGCTCGAGTTCGAAGGGCTCGACCTTCGCCTTTTACCTTCCCGCAGCGGACCAGATCGTCATCGAATCACAATCCAGCGCGAAGGAAAGGTTCTTCCCATTCCATCATCATCGTATTCTCGTGATGGACGATGAACCGGCCATCCGGGATCTCACTGCGCAGCTACTTGGAACGCTTGGCTACGAAGCGATCGCAGTGCCAAACGGGCACGAGGCCGTTTTAACCTACGAGCGCGCCTTACGCCGGGGCGAAAGTTTTCAGGCGGTGATTTTAGACGCCACCATTCGCGGAGGAATGGGCGGACTCGCTACGATTCAGCGACTGCGAAGCCTGGATCCAAAGGTCACTGCGATCATTTGCAGCGGGTACTCAGACGAAGCCGCGTTATCGGAATTTTTGGCCTACGGATTTCGCGGGGCATTGCCCAAGCCGTTCTCGCGCGAGGAACTAGCGGATGCACTGCAACGAGCATTCCACGGTGCAAAATCGGACTGACGGTAGCTTCGGGACTCTTGGGACGACTAACCTTTCCGCAGCTTTTCAAGCTCCGCGATGAAGGCGCCGGGTCCATTCGAGAAATAGCCGTCGTATCGCCAAATGGTTTTGCCATCGCCATCTAATACGACGATGGTTGGGAAGCCTTCGATTTGGTACTGCTGGGCCAATTCCTGATTTTGCTTGCGCGTTTCAACCGGCAAGGGCTTTGTCCTCGGAAAATCGATTTCGAGCAAAACGAGATTCTTTTTCGCGTAATCCTTGAATTCAGGGCGCGAGAGAATTTCCCGATCTAATAAAATGCAATATCCGCACCAATCCGAACCGGTGAAGTCAACCAAAAGAAGTCGATTGCTCTGCTTGGCCTCTTCCTGCGCCTTCTTGTAGTCTGTCCGCCAATCGGAATCCGCCAACGCAGCTCCAACGACAAAGACCGAAGCGAAAACCACCAGCGCGAAACGTAACATTTTCACCACGCAGCTTCGGATAACTGCGGGTGAAGCGCAAGTTCCGACGAAACCTCAACGGGACAAGTCGAACCAGGCAGGAACGCCGCCCAGCGATAAACGCGGGGCTAAAAATCGATTCTCGGTTATTGTTATCGAATATGTCCCGAGACGAGTTTGGTCATCTCGAACATACTTACTTGACTCTTGCCGTTAAAGACCGCTCGGAGCGAATCGTCCGCATTGATCTGCGTCCTCTTCTTTTTGTCCTGAAGACCGTGTTTCTTAATATAGTTCCAGAGCTTCTTCGTCAGTTCGGAACGAGGAAGTGGCGTCGAACCGACGATAGCTGCGAGCTTGTCATCGGGTTGGACTGGTCTCATGAAGGCAGGGTTCGGCTTGCGTTTGGAAGTCTTTTTGGTTTTCGGCATAGACGGTGATTAATGCTTCGCGTGCTGCAGGGCAATAACAATTTTCTGCCCGGATAAATTTTTTTTAGGCTCCGGTTTCTCGTTGTACGACCACCACGGCCACGTCATCGCTTGATTCAAGCTTCTGGCCTCCCGGTCCCGCTTGATTCAGCAGTTGTGACAACAATTTTTGTGCACCGGTGGTAAAAGGATTGAGCGCGCCTGCCAATTGTGTCGGTGTGCTCAAGGGCTGCCCGCTTTTTCCCTCGCCCAGCAGGCCATCGGTGTAAAGGATGAAGGCATCGCCCCGGGCAAGATCGATAACTGTTTCGCGAAGATCCTGTTCCGCCAGACCGAGCGGCGGAGCCGAAGAATGAATCGTCTCAGTTCCACGACCCAATCGCGTCACCAGCAATGGCGGATGCCCCGCGCCGCAAACAGAAGCTCTTCCGCTCGCTGGATCGAGCGCGACCGCCATCGCTGTCATAAAGGAGCGTCCTCTGAACGTTCCGCGAAAATCGTTATTCACAGCCCGCATAATTTCGACGGGAGTTTCGTGTTCCACGCTGGCATGATGAAAAAGGAGTTTTGCCAGGGTCGTGAGCAAAGCTGCCGCTACTCCATGCCCCGCGGCATCGGCAATCCAAAATAAATGGCAATCGTCTTTCAATCGCAGCCATCCGTAGATGTCGCCGCCGACTTGGATGACCGGTTGATAGCAGGTAGCCATATCCCATCCGCGAATTGCGGGTAGCGCGAGCGGAATCAACGATTGTTGGGTCAGGCGTGCGGCATCGAGATCCCGTTCCAAATCAATCCGGCGGGTTTCGGCTTCTTCGGTTTGCTCTTGCAATTGCAAGCGCAGTGAACCCAAGCGGAGCTGCGTTTCGATCCGCGCCCGCAGCACGGCAATGTTTGTCGGCTTCGTGACAAAGTCGTCGGCGCCAGCTTCCAGGCACAAGATTTCGTTTTCGTCGGATCCGGTCATCATAATGACTGGAATCTGCGCGACCTTTGGGTCGGCATCGCTTCGAAGTTGTTTGAGCATCTCGAGGCCGTTCACTTCGGGCATTTTGTAGTCTAGGAGAATGACCATCGGCCGATCTCGACGCACAATTTTAAGCGCTTGCAGCGCGCTGTCGCTCTGGCGACAGGGGAAACCCGCGGATATCAGTGCGCGCCCGAGCAACTCCCGCGAAGTCGTCTCATCATCCACGATCAGGATCTGGGACGCATCTTGCATTCTTTCTCTCGTTCGCAAATCAGAACGGGGTTTACCTTAATTATTATTCATTTTAATATCGCCGCGAAGGCTGTGATTTGGGATTGTCAGGCTGCTGGTAATGAATTAGAACCCCATGTAAAGTCGTCTAAGAAAAGTCCTATGAAGTTTTCGTTCTCATTGGTGCTGGCTTGTGTCGCGTTGTTTTTCGCTGCGTGCACAGATTACGAAGACCAGCCGCCTCAAGGGGCTCGCCACCCGGTATCGAGGTATCCGGCTGGTGGGCAGCAAGTGGGGCCCGCGCAGCAGCAGCCGTTTAATCCAAACGCTCCGTCTCCGGAAAGCACGCCTCAACAAGAAGAAGCGGCCGCCGCCCCAACGGCACCATCTCCTCCACCAGCGCCGGGCAAAGTTGCAAAAGGCGATTTCCCGTACGGAAAACCGGTGCCGGGCAAACCTCATTTGGTTGAGAGCCCGTATTCGCCGGGCAAATACATCGATGTTGAAGGGTTTGCTCCCGGCACCGAAGTCAAAGATCCCTATACCGGAAAAATTTTCCTCGTGCCGTAATATTTAAATTCGGCCGACACTGCTGGACAAGGTCAACTCATCTCGGGATGCTGTGGGCGGCGGAAGCTCGAACGAAATGCGCGTGTCATTCTCATCAAAGTCTTTATGGAATTGCGCATAAAACGAGCGCCGCGCATCGAAGCAGAGATTTCCGTTCCGGGTGACAAAAGCATCTCCCACCGCGCAGCGATCATCGCGGCGTTGTCGAACGGGGTATGCACCCTGCGCGGATTTCTTCCGAGCGAAGACTGTCTGCGGACGGTCAACGCACTGCGCGCTCTCGGAATTCAAATCGAACACCCTGAGCCCGATCTTCTGATCGTGCATGGAAAAAGACGGCTGCTCACGCCGCCAGCGTCTGAGATCGATTGCGGGGACTCGGCCACGACCATGCGATTGTTCGCCGGATTACTTGCCGGCCAGACGTTTGAAAGCCGCCTGGTCGGTGGCACTTCGTTGTCGCGCCGCCCGATGGATCGAATCATCGAGCCTTTACGAAAAATGGGCGCGGACATCGTGGCGGAAGGCGCGGACCAGACTCCGCCGCTTCGCATTCGAGGCGGATCGTTGCGCGGAATTCATTATCGTATGCCAATTGCCAGTGCTCAGGTTAAAAGCGCGATTTTACTGGCCGGGCTTTTCGCGAAAGGCAAAACGACGCTGGACGAGCCATCACCGAGTCGCAATCACACCGAACTGATGTTCAGTTATTTTTTGGTTCGCACAGCGAAAGACGACGATGGAGGAATCAGCGTATTTGGCGATCAAGTGCCCGAATCGCGCGATTTCGATATTCCCGGCGATATCTCTTCGGCTGCTTTTTGGTTGGTCGCCGCCGCAGCCCAACCTGGCGGACATCTGCTGGTCAGGCACGTTGGCTTGAATGACACTCGCACCGGGCTGCTCGGCGTTTTGGTTCGAATGGGGGCGCAAGTCCGCGAAGCGGTTGAAGATGTCGATCAAATCGAGCCGCGCGGTGTGGTGGAAGTGACTGGGACGCCGCTGAAGGGCACAGTCATTCAAGGAAGAGAAATCCCGCAATTGATTGACGATCTCCCAGTGCT
Source organism: Chthoniobacterales bacterium (assembly GCA_035622995.1). GTDB lineage: Bacteria > Verrucomicrobiota > Verrucomicrobiia > Chthoniobacterales > UBA10450 > DASPUI01. Next base: position 13,836 of record DASPUI010000122.1, on the reverse strand, counting down.
GGCCGTGGCTGGCGCGCTCGCGAACGGAACAACCATCATTCGCCAGGCGCAGGAGCTGCGGGTGAAAGAAACCGATCGCATCGCCGCGGTTGCACACAATCTGCGCGGAATGGGCGCGCAGGTCATCGAGCTTGGCGACGGATTGGAGATTCACGGCCCGGCTCCTCTGCGCGGCGCGCGCCTGTCCAGTTTTGGCGATCATCGAATTGCGATGGCTTTCGCGGTGGCCGGACTTTTCGCCGAGGGCGAAACAATTATTCAGGATGCCGATTGCGTCCGCGATTCATATCCGGGGTTCGAGAAAGCTTTGGATGAGTTCATGAACCCAAGCCGAATGCGCTCGAGCACACCGGTCATCGGATCGCTTGTTCCAGCGGCGCCGGTCGAAGAACAGGGATAGTTTTCGCATCGCGCTTGCTTTCCGCACTGCCGCTGCGGAAAAAAGAAAACGTGCAGAAGGGATCACACATCGTCATTGCGATCGATGGGCCGGCCGCCTCGGGAAAAAGCAGCGTTGCACGCGAACTGGCTCGCCGGCTTGGATTCATTTACGTGAATTCGGGGGCGATGTATCGCGCAGTGACCTGGCATTTGTTGCAACAACGGATCGATCCGCACGATCGATTCGCCATCGAGCAGCAAATCGGCCGTTTGCAAATTCGCTGCGATCTTCACGACCGCGAGTCACGAATCCTGATCAACGAGGCCGATCCCGGCGATCATCTTCGCGATGACGCGGTAAACGAGAGCGTTTCGATCGTGAGCAGCCTATCGCGCGTCCGTGAAAGACTCGTCGAAAAAATGCGCGAATATGCGCGGGATCACGACTTGGTGATGGAGGGACGCGATATCGGCTCCGTCGTTTTCCCGAAAACACCCTACAAGTTTTACATTGATGCTTCTCCCGAAATTCGATTGCAGCGGCGCACGGCTCAGGGTCAACGCGACGAAATAGCGAGGCGCGATCAGGCCGATTCTTCGCGCCGCACTTCGCCGCTCGTAATCGCCAAGGATTCCGAAGTGATCGACACTTCGAAGCTTACGATTCGCGAAGTGGTCGATGAAATTGTCCGGCAACTGGGAACCAAGGGGCTTTCGATCGACTCACGGACGTGAATTTTTACTACTGGCTGGGATATCATGCCTCGCGCATTCTCGCGAAAATGCTCTACCGATTTCGCATTATCCACCGCGAACGGATGATTCAGACCGGACCGGTCATCGTGGCGATGAATCATCAAAGCTATTTTGATCCACCTCTGGGCGGGAACGCCTGCGATCGCGCAATTTATTTCCTGGCCAAGAAATCGTTGATGAACGTGCCGCTGTGGCGATGGCTATTGCCCAAGCTAAACGTCATTCCAGTCGACCTCGCCGGGGCGGATCGGAGCGCGATCAAGGCTCTCATCCGCGTTTTGAAAGCTGGTGAATCAGCCCTCGTTTTTCCCGAGGGGACGCGGACGCCGGACGGCAGCTTGCAGCCGGCGCAACCTGGAGTCGGCCTCGTTATCGCTAAAACCGGCGCTCCGGTCGTGCCGATGCGCATCTTTGGCGCCCACGAAGCCTGGCCAATCGGTGGAAAGATCCGGCTCGGCCCCCAAATCACGATCGTCGTCGGCCACCCGATTCGCTTTTCCAACGCCGATCTTCAGGGCGCCGGAAAAGATGTCTATGCACGGCTAAGCCAAGAAGTGATGAACGCGATCGCGGCGCTCAAACTGGAATGATGCTCCCTTGCCATGACCAGATCGACAGCGAACATTTGTCGGGTGAATGGCGCAGTGTCTGTTTCTAAAAATGTGCTTTACGTGATGATCGCAATCATTGCGACGATTTTGATCGTTTCGATTTATGCCAACGTGCAGAAAGTTCGACGCGGCCGGATTGAAAAAGCGACCTTTACTCCCGCAGCGACCGCACTTTCCACCGCGCCGGCGCCATAATTTGGCCTAACGAGCTGAACCGGCGTATTGCCTGGCCAGTTCGCGGGCGTATTCGAGCGTGTCGATTGCATCCACGTTCTTATCCCGCCGGATCGCTTTGATTCGGGGAAAGCGCAAGGCTAATCCACTCGCGTGACGGGCGCTTGGCTGGATCGAATTGAAGGCAACTTCAAGCACAACGTCCGGTTTCACTTCGCGGTACCGGCCGCGGCTGATGACGGTGTTTTGCTTAAAGTGTTCGGTCAATTCGGCGATTTCGATATCGGTCAGGCCGGAATATGCCTTTCCGATCGGCAACAAATCGCCGCTGGTTTCGTCGCGCACCGCGAAAGTGTAATCGCTCAAAACATGATTACGTTTGCCGTGCCCGAGTTCCGCCGCCACCACCACCACGTCGAGCGTGGCGAGTTCCTTCTTTAGCTTGAACCAATGCATCCCGCGCGCCCCCGGCGAATAAACACTTTCCGGATCCTTGATCATCACCCCTTCGTTCAGGCGTCGGCGGGCTTGTTGAAAAATTGTCTCGATCTCTTCCGCCGAATGCGCCGGAAAAATCTCGGCGACCTGAAATTGGCCGGGCATTTCGATTTCGCGCAAAATGGCTCGCCGTTCATGCAACGGAGTTTTCAATAAAGACCGGCCGTTCAACCAAAGCAGATCAAAGGCAATAAATGCGACCGGCACATCGGCTGAAGCGGTGGTAAATAAATCTGCGCCATCATTCCTCCGGCCGAGGCGTTTTTGCAGATCGAAGAAGGTCAGCTTTCGTTCCTGATCAAATGCAACGATCTCGCCATCCATAATCAAATCGACACCGAAACGGCACGCGCTCTCAGTCAGTTCTGAGAATTGATCGGTGATTCGTTTCAGGTCGCGCGAGAAAATTTCCGCGCGGTTACCTTTGCGATGCAGCTGTGCGCGAATGCCGTCAAACTTATCCTCAACAAAAACTACCGTGGCGGCCGGGTCGGTCGGAGAAGTTTTGCCGTCGCAAAATCTCTCCCAAATTGCTTCCGCCGTCGGCTCAGGCGTGGCAAGCATGCACTTAATCGGACGAAATATTGCTAATTCCGCGCGATCGAGCTGGTTCCGGGAGGCGAGCAATGCGGTCTGACCAATGTCGCCCAGAAGCATGTTTCCTTCTTTGACCTGATCGAGCGGCATAGCGAAAGCCCTGGCGATTGCCTCCTCGACCAGTCCTTCGCGCAATCCAATTCGTAAATCGCCGGTCAAAATCTTAACGACATACTCTCCTTCGCGAGCGGACAAGACCGACAATCGCTTTCGAAGCAGCTCGCCTTTGGAAATCGGGCCACGCGCGCTCTGCAAATCATCAAATAGTTTGCGCGATTCGAGAATCGTGAACGGTTTCGGGTTTGTGCGTCCGTCGAGGACTTCAAACGCGGTCTTTCCCGCGTCGCCATGACTTCCGGCGATGCGATGAAGTTCGCCGTCGTCGATCTTGGCCGCCTTTTGCAGAGCGCGGAAAATTACCGCCCACCCAGCCTGCAGAGTGCGCAAATCGCTTTGAGCAAAAGCGCTTCCGGTGAAATAAATTGCAGCAATCGAAAGCTGTTCGCTGGTCAGGCGACGCAGGTATTCGGCGAGCAGGCGAATCTTCTCAAGTTTAGCAGGCGACGCGGCGATCGATTCGCCGACTTCGGCGAATTGCGCGAATTCAGATGTCGTTGAGGCGGCCGAATCGGCCGCATTTGAGATCGACCGACGTGAAACGTCAGCCGATACAGATTTCGGCAAAGTCAGCTCCATCTGGTTTTCCTGGCTCAGAGCCCAAGCCTCGATGCCGCGGTCGCGAAGATTCCTCGCAAATTCAGCCGCGAAACCGTGCAGCGTGAGAACGCGTTTCGGTTGCACCAGGTCAACGTATCGAACCAGGTCATTGTAATCGGCGTGATCGGAAAGCGGAAAAGCGGCGTCGACTTGATAGCGATACTTGGCACCGGGTTCAACCGCCCAACCGCTGATCATCGCGACCCGTTTGCGCGAGATTTTCTCCAGCATGCGCGAACGGTTTGCGCTTGGCGGACAGATCAGGACTTTGCCCTCGACGTCGTTCGCTTGGTAACGGACGTACTTGCAAAATGTCTGCCCGAACTGCTCGTAAATTCGCGTCATCTGAAAAACCGAGCCATGTAACATCGGCGTGAGCCCGGCGCCATCGAGCGCACACAAAATTTCCTGAGCTTTGCCTAACGAATAACCAAGCAACACCGGGACTTCATTGTCGTCGATTGTCTCCTGACAGAACGCGACGATTTGCTCGATCACTTTTTCGGGCGACGGAAATTGATAACGCGGTAGGCCGAAGGTCGTTTCCATGACCAAGGTATTGGCCCGGCGCCATTCTGCCGGCTCAGCTGATTTCCCAGGCCGCAACTTAAAATCGCCGGTATAGAGAAGCGTTTCGTTTTCCGCCCATACATAAAGCTGTGCTGATCCAAAAATGTGTCCGGCCGGGAGGAGCATCAAATCGACATGACGAATCGTCTGCCTTACCCCAAACGGCAGCAGATGTTCGCGCCGCGTCCCGGGCATTCGCGCCTGCATCAATCGCGCGGTCCGTTCGGAAAGGACGACCTCTTGGTGGGGCGCAATATGATCGCTGTGAGCGTGCGACACGAAGGCAAACCGCTTCGCATCCCGGGGATCGAGCCAGAAATCGTGCCCGGGCAGATAAACGCCGCGTTCGTAAAGAACTTCAATCACACAAAAACCTATCCGAATTGCGGAGCGCGGCCAGATTGACACTTCTGGTTAGAAACAGTTTCATTCTGTTGGAAATGAAAACCTGGGTTGCGATGCTCGGAATTGTTTTGGCGAGTTGCGCGAGCCTGTCTGGCGCGGACGAGCCGAGGCTATTAAACAAAGTTACGCCGCTGCCAGTTGCGCTCGATCCCAATTTTCAATTTCGAAAGACAAAGACTTTTCTGCTGACCGAGGAGATCCCGACGGGCAAGGGCACCTATCAACCGGAACAGTCCCAGAATCAGGGGCAAAACGGGGCTGGCGGCGGATTGGGCAAGGCGGGGAAGCTTTCCAATACTGCGCCTTCTACCAAGACGTCCACCGCGCAGGACGCGTCCATTATGTTTGAGCGCCAATACCGGTTCTTTGGCGCTGTCACCAAGCTGGATCGCCGCCAACGCCTCGGCAATTATTTCGATTTTTTCTGGCGGGCGAAACGCACGGCGCCGATTACGGTGCGCCTGGAATATCGGCAGGAGAAATTGCATGCGCACGTGCAGGCGCAGGAAATTTCGTATCCAAATGCGCGCGGTGACGTGAAAACCGAGTTCAAGGTGATAGGCGACGATTACCTCGATGATGGCCGCGTGATCGCCTGGCGCTGTTTATTGATCGAGGACGGCAAGATCGTTGCGGAAGACCGATCCTATACGTGGGACTGATAGCCGGTTCGCAACCGGCCCGTTTGACAGGAAGCGTCTTAATCCTGTATCTTCAATTGCTCAACCGTGCAGTCATCTATTTTAGTAGGCGTGAGTGGTCCAGCCGTTTGGATTAAGGTTGAGGGCAGAGGGAGTTTCCTCAACAGCGGGAACTTAAAGGAGTTCGCGCGCGAAATGGTGGATCGCGGATATCGCGAATTTATCGTCGACCTGCAGAATTGCGCCATGATGGATTCAACCTTCATGGGCACCATGGCGGGAGTGGCGTTACGGCTGAAAGAGTTGGGGCAGGGCCACCTCCACATTGTGCACTGCGGACAGCGGAGCGAGGAATTGCTGTCTGGCTTGGGTCTCGATCAGCTTTTTAGCATTCAACGCAATGGTTCCGCTGCGCCCGAATGTCAATCTTTTGGGCGAGGAGTAGCGCCGGACAAAAAAGAAACAGCCGAGACGATGTTGAAAGCACACGAAGCGCTCTGTGAAGCGGCTCCGCAGAATGTCTCGCGGTTTAAAGACGTTCTTGATTACCTAAAACAAGACCTTCATCACGAGACAGCCGAGAAGTAAACTGGCCGATTCATGATAGGGCCAACTTTTCTCTTCGGGCTGCTCATCGCCTGTCTCGCCGGCTGGCTTTTGACCGCTTACCGAATGTCGCGGCGATTGCGCGCGCTCGAACGCTCGAAGGAAGAAATTCAGGTTGAGGAAAGCCTGGTCTTCGATTTTTTGCACGGACTGGGCGAAGCGTTTCGTGAAGCGATTCGGCCTAACGAGTTGCATCGCCTGATCGTGGAGGGAGCAACCCGCGTTTTGGATTCTCACGGCGGGGCTTTGTACGTGACCGATCGGACGGGGACAAAATTGATGCCGGCCTATGTTTCCAAAGGTTGTCCGCCTTTGGTCGACGTTCCACCGCACATTTTGCAGCAGGCTGCTGCTTCCCCAATGGCGCTCGAAAGTTACATTCGGTTGCACAATGTCGCAGTCGGAGAAGGGCTGCTGGGCCGTGTCTGGCAAACGGGGCAGCCCGTCTGCTTGAATGAATTATCCGAAGCTCCCGAGCTTGAAAAAATGCGGAACACATCGCTCGCCACCGCCTCGGTCATGGCGAGTTCGCTGCTTTACGGCCGACAAAATATGGGCGTGCTGGTGGTTGCGAATGGCCCGAAAGGTGCGCGCTTTACACAAAGCGACTTCGTTGTTTTCAAGTCGATTGCCGAGCAATCAGCGTTTGCTCTCTACAACGCGATCATCTACTCGGAAGCGAACGAGAAAAAGCGGCTCGATCACGATCTCGAAATCGCGCGAGACATTCAACGCGTTCTCCTGCCGGCGGAAGCGCCGCCCGTCCTTGGTTTTGATGTTTACGGCATCAATGTTCCCGCTCATCAGGTCGGTGGAGATTACTTCGATTACATCAAAGTGGACGACGATCATCTTGGCATCGCGATCGCCGATGTCTCCGGAAAAGGCGTTCCGGCTTCGCTTATCATGGCGATCTGCCGCACCGTCCTGCGAAGTTCAGCTGCGAACAATCTTTCCCCAGCCGACGTTCTAAAAAAAGTCAACCGGCAGCTTTATCCCGATATCAAAGAGGACATGTTCATCAGCATGCTTTACCTAATTGTCGATCGAAGTGGCAGCATCATTCTTTCGCGGGCGGGTCACGACGCGCCCCTGCTCTACAAGCATGGCTCGCGCGATGTCATGCCGCTCAAACCTCCAGGAATGGTCCTCGGAATCGATAGCGGCAGCGTGTTCGATAGGATCACCAACGACTTCATTGTCCCGCTCGAGCGCGAAGATTGTCTCGTCCTCTACACCGATGGAGTGACGGAGGCGCTCGACAACGACGGGAACGAATTCGGCGTTGAAAAATTGATTGCCTCAATCCGGGTGAGTGCGGCCAAGGGAGCCCAGCCCCTGGTCATGCGAACAATCGAGGATGTGCGAGATTTCGCCGGATCGACTCCGCAACATGATGACATCACTTTGATTGCCATACGCAAGACATGAAAAAGATTCCGGCCAACCAAACCGAAACAGCCGAAACAAAATCGACTTCTTCAAAACGCGAATCGGCCCCGGCGGCGTCGCAAAGCGAGCAGCTCGAGGGCGAGGACGAAGTCGCGCGCCTGCAGGCCGATCTCGATCGGTTCCGCGATTTGGCCATGCGCAGCCAGGCAGATTTCGAGAATTACAAGAAGCGCTGCGCGCGGGAAAAAGAGGATGCAATCAGGTACGCGAACAAGGATTTGCTCGAGAGGCTGGTTGCGATCGTCGACCATTTCGAACTCGGCTTGGAAGCGGCGCGCGACCAGAGCGAAAACTCGCCGATTTATTCCGGGATGAGTCTGGTTCTGAAACAGTTCAGGGATTTTTTGTCCGAAAATGGTTTGCAGCCGATCGAAGCGGTTGGACAAAAATTCGATCCTAATCTGCACGAAGCGATTGGGCATGAGCCAAGCGAAGAATTCGCCGAGGGAACCGTGATCCGACAAACGCGCCGCGGTTATCGAATCAAGGACCGTTTACTCCGCCCATCAAGCGTAGTGGTTTCGAGCGGTCCGGCAAAAAAGTGATCAGGGAAAAGGGATGAGTGACGAGTAATACGGCAGGAGCAATGCTCTTGCCACTGGTTGGAGATCACTTATCACTTTCTACAAATGGCCACGAAAAAACGCGATTATTACGAAATCCTTGATGTGGGGCGAAACGCGCCCGAGGATGAAATCAAGCGCGCCTACCGCAAACTGGCTGTTAAATTTCACCCCGACAAGAATCCGGACGACCCGCACGCCGAGGAAAAATTCAAGGAACTTGGCGAAGCTTATGACGTGCTAATGGACGGGGATAAGCGGGCTGCCTACGATCGCTTTGGCCACGCCGCTTTCGCTCAGGGCGCAGGCGGTTTCCGCGGGGGTTTCCACGATCCATTCGATATTTTTCGCGAAGTGTTTGCCGGCGCCGGCGGCGCCGGCGGAATTTTCGAAACGTTCTTTGGCGGCGGTGCGATGCACGGGGAAGAACGGCAACGCGGCTCGGATTTGCGTTACGACATGCAGATCACGCTTGAGGAAGCCGCCTTTGGAGCGGAAAAGGAAATTGAGGTTCGCAAACTCGACGCGTGCGATAAATGTCATGGCACGGGGGCCGAAGCCGGATCGCGCACGATCAACTGCCCGGTTTGTGGTGGCCGGGGTCAGGTCGTTAGTTCGCGCGGATTTTTTCAAGTCTCGCAAACCTGTCCGCGCTGCCATGGCGTCGGACACATCATTGATAAACCATGCCATGAATGCGACGGCGAAGGGCGGGCGGAAAAACCGAGTCGGATCAAGCTAAAAATTCCAGCCGGAATTTCCGAAGGCTCACGGTTGCGCTCCGTCCGCAACGGCGAGGCTGGAGTGCGCGGAGGTCCCCAGGGCGATCTCTATGTCGTGATCCACATTCAGGAGCATGAGATTTTTCAGCGAGAGGAAGACAATCTTTATTGCGAAGTCCCGATCCCGTTTACGCTGGCTGCGCTGGGGGGAGAAGTTGCGGTTCCGACCCTTGAAGGTAAAGCACAGGTGAAAGTGCCGGCCGGAACGCAGAGCGGCCAGGTTTTCAAGCTGCGGGGCAAGGGAATCGTTCACGTGAACGGACGCGAGCGCGGCGATTTGCTTGCCCGATTAATTGTTGAAGTGCCAACGCGATTGAACGCCGACCAACGTCAGAAGCTCGAGGATTTTGCCAGTTCCTGCGGCGAAGAAAATACTCCGATGCGGAAGAGCTTCTTCGAACGGGCGAAGCAATTCTTTCGATAAAATCAAGTCCACCGATCTTACTAGTTCGCACAGATTTCTTATTTCTTTTGAGCCGTGCTTTCCGTAAATCTGCGGAAATTTGCGTTTGCTGTGGATGATTAGCTGCATGCATCGATTTTTTATCCCGCCTGACAAATGGAATCCCGGAGCGCTTGTTCTGCGCGAATCGGAGACGCATCACGCGCGCGACGTCATGCGATTGAAACGCGGCGATAAAGCAGTCGTCTTCAATGGCCGCGGCCGCGAAATTACGGCTGAGATAATCGACCTCGGCCGTGACGAAATTCGATTGCGCAAACTTCACGAGACCGAAACGCCGCCGTTGCGCTGCCGCATCACCCTTGGGCAGGCGATTCCAAAAGGAAAAAACATGGACCTGATCGTGCAAAAGGCAGTCGAGATCGGAGCGTCCGAAATCGCGCCGTTAATTTCTGAGCGGACGATCGTTGATCTTGATCCAAAAGAAGCGGCTCAAAAACAGGCGAAATGGCAGCAGATCGCGATCGAAGCGGCCAAGCAATGCGGACAGAATTGGCTGCCTGAAATCGCGCGGCCGCGAAAGCTGAAGGATTTTTTTGCGGGTGCGAGCGCGGCCATGAATCCCAACGAACGGCGCCCGACACGGGCACCGCTACAACTCATTGGTTCGCTCCAGCGCGATGCGCGGCATTTAAAACGAATCCTGGCCGATTACCAAACGGAGTACGGAAGTCCACCGACGACCGTTTTGATGTTGATTGGGCCGGAGGGAGATTTTACGCCCGCCGAATTATCATTGGCCAAGAGCCATGGCTGCCAGCCGATCACGCTCGGTCCGATCATCCTTCGCGTCGAGACCGCCGCCATTTACTGCCTTAGCGTACTGTCGTACGAATTGTTTTAGGGTGCTCCTTCTGCCAGATCTACGGTGGAAACTCGCTGTGTAAAAAATAGGTCTTTGACCTACAAAAGATACTTGACTTTATCTTACGTGTTGGTCCAGCCTGCCGCTATTACAACAACATCCCCCTATGAACAAAATATATTCGTTTGTACTATGTTTCAGCGTCGTGGCCTCTCTAGTGGAGGCAGTAAGTGGACAAATTATCTTCAGCGGAGGCACGTATACGCAAGATTTCGATAGCATGGGATCTAGCGGTACAACCACTCCCACGGGATGGTTTGTCGGTACGGGAACGGGTGCCGCCAATACGGATACGACCGTCATTGCCGGCACAGGTAGTGCGACAGGAGCGAACAATTACAATTTCGGTGTTGCCGGTACAAATCCGGTGACTGATCGAGCTCTTGGCTCACTTGCCTCTAGTACCGGCGGTCAGAGAGACACCGAGCTGGATATTGTTAACAACACAGGCGAGGTCCTTGGACAGTTTACACTATCGTACGATGGCGAGCAGTGGCGTACCGGTGGTTCAACCCAAGGTCTGAATACTCTCACTCTACAATTGAGTACCGACGGAACCACATGGACTGATTTGGGTAGCGCTTTTAATTTTGCAACGCCAATAAACAATTCGGCGTCAGGCACAGCACTCGACGGTAATGCCCCGGCCAATAGGGTCGCCGGAATCGGCGGAACAGTCGTGTTGGGAACGTCAATCGCCGACGGCTCAACATTTTATCTGCGGTGGGCCGACCCGGATGATGCTGGGACTGACGCTGGGGTGGCGATCGACAATTTCTCTTTCAGTGCAAGCGCCGTTCCTGAGCCGGCTACATTGATGATGCTCGTACTCGGCGGCGGTTTGCTCGCCAGCATTCAGCGCATTCGCAGCAAACGCAGCTAAAATTTCCTTCCGGACCCCGCTACTTGGCTTTTTCGAGTAGCGGGGTTTGTCTGTACCCGCCACTTGATCGCCCACGATTAGTAAATGTACGGGCGTGATAGTTGAAAGGCGTCGCGAATTAACTCAATCCTGGGTTTCGATTCGTCGCTGATCACCACCTCAACCACATCGAACCGAAAAAGAATGTCTGGATTATCAAGCAATCGCAGCCAGGCGAGCGCGCCACGCGAGATCCGATTGCGTTTCTGCCGATCGACCGCCGCTAGTGGTCGTCCAAAATCCTCGCGTGTCCGCGTTTTCACTTCGATAAACACGAGGGTGTCGCGATCACGACAAACGATATCGATCTCGCCGCCGCGCCGTCCGCGAAAATTTCGATAGAGGACCTTGTAACCGTTGCGGCGCAGAAATCGGCAGGCCAATTTCTCGCCCAGTGCGCCGCGGCGAAGATGTTCAGATTTCCTGGAGGGCGAGAAGTGGCTGCGCCACCGGCTCGAAAGAGCGGCGATGGATCGGACAGGGTCCAAGTTCATGGAGCTTGGTCAGGTGCAGCTCAGTGCCATAGCCTTTGTGCTGATCGAAACAATAGTTGGGAAAGCTGGCGCAAAAGTCACGCATCATTCGATCGCGCGTGACCTTGGCGATCACACTCGCGGCCGCAATCGTCAGACTGTAGCAATCGCCGTCGATGATGGCTGTTTGCGGGAACGGAAATGGAAAGACCGGTAATCCGTCTATCAGGACGTGCTCGGGAGGCGCAGTAAGGCTTTCGAGGGCGGCGCGCATGGCCTTGTGAGTCGCACGCAAAATATTAATCGCGTCAATCTCGATTGAATCGACCATGCCAACAGCCCAAATCACGTCGGTGTCGCTCGTCAATTCGACATAGATTTTCTCGCGCAACTCAGTCGCAAGTTGCTTGGAATCGTTCAGCTTTCGATGCCGGAATTTTTCCGGAAGAATCACGGCTGCTGCGACCACGGGGCCCGCCAGGGCTCCGCGTCCAGCTTCATCGATTCCCGCAATCCGTGCGACGCCGACAGCGCGCAATTTTCTTTCGTAGCGAAATCCGCAGCGCCGATACATCGATGCAAATCATTCCGAGATTTGCATTCAGTGACAAGCAGCATGTGAGCACCGACAAGAAACGAGCGGACGTCCCTCGTCACCTGTCATTCACACAGGTCACTCTCTAACAGCAGTCGCCTCTTTGCCCTTTCGGCCCCGGAGATAGTTCAATTTTGCCCGGCGGGCCCGCCCTTTTTGCTCGATCTCGATCTTGGCGATGCGCGGTGAATGCAGCGGAAAAACGCGCTCTACCCCTTCACCATAGGAAATTCGCCGCACCGTGAATGTCTCATTCAGTCCGCGGCCTTTGCGGCCGATCACGATTCCGGCAAAAATCTGAATCCGCTCCTTATCGCCTTCAACCACGCGCGTATGAACCCGCACGCCGTCACCAACGGCAAAGCTGCTCATGTCGCTTTTGTGCTGCTCCTTTTCGATCGCGTCAATGATTCGGTTCATAAATCTCTCCTCAAACAAAGGGGTTTGCCGCGCCGTAGCCTGGGCGAAGGCGGGCGCACACTTTCATTCAGCGGTGCTCAAAATGCAACTGCAAGATGCTAATTCTGCCTCTTGGTCGCGAGTCCCAATTGAATCGAAGAATCCGGGGAGAACGCGATTACGCCTAAAAGTGGGAGAGATTACGGACTAACAGAAATTATCTATGAAATTCTTCGCAATCTGTGGCTAAATTCTGTCCCTGTTCGCGCCCGTAGCTCAACTGGATAGAGCGTTGGCCTCCGGAGCCAAAGGTTGTGGGTTCGACCCCCGCCGGGCGCAGGTCCGGAATGGCCGTCAGTAAAAATTCAAAATTAGAAAGTAGAAAGGTCCGGGCGAGACTGGCGCTCTAAGAATTATGAAAGACGAAATGATGCGCGGCGTGCGCTTCATCTGTTTTGCCACGCTGCTCTTTTTACCTTCGCTTGACGCACAGATAGCCGGTCCGGCGGCGTTGGTGAAATTACCGAAGGCGGTTTACGCGCCGAGGCCTGTGTATCGCCCTGAATGGGCGAAGCAGGGGCTCAAAGGAAAAGGAATTGTCCTGGTCACGATCGATCCGAAGACGGGCGGAGTCACGGGTGTGCGCATGCTGGAAAGCACCGGCAACCAGTTGCTCGATGGCGCTGCTCTGCAAGCTTATTCGCAATGGCGTTTCGAGCCGGGCAGCGTGCCACAAGTCAAAATTCCGATTGAATTTAGGCCCGGCCCATCGCCCGGTGCATCCGGTCAAAAGGGAGCACGACCAGCAATTTCCTATTTGTTAATAATCTTAATCGCTGCTGCCGGCGTGGTAATGGCGATCCGAAGACGGAAACCGACAGACCCTTTCAGTTAATCAGGGTGCGTAGGTCCAAAGTCCTATTGTCGACATTCTAGACTGCTCGAAGCGAGGAATCGCAAGCCGCGAGCTAACGGTTTCGTCGCTCTTCTCCTCGCAACCGCAATCCGGCCAAGTCGGTTCGAGCAATATGATGTCTTTTGGGAGTTGAATTATTTGACATGCCGAGACAAGATCATGTTGTGGGATCAAACAGGCAGATTCCGACTTGGTCCGCATGATGCCGAGACGCGCGAGTCAGGCGGACAGGGATTTTGTGGAGAGACTGGTCCAAGAAATCGCGCACGCACTCAAAGAGGAAAAGCGTTACGCTATCTATGAGGAAAAGTTGTCGGTTGCGTTTCCGAGGGCGGACAAATTTCGCGAAACCAAAATCCAAGAGTTTGCTCGAGAACACGGCTGGCGTTTGCGGCACTACAGTGATGGCTTGTGCGCAATCTTCGATTTAGATCCGACCATTGATCGCTG
>DASPUI010000121.1:0-3956 GCA_035622995.1 Chthoniobacterales bacterium | reverse complement strand
TCAATGGGAAAAGGAAGGTAAAAACTTCGAGGCGATCATCGAGAAGAACGGGAAAAAGTGGGGCTACGTCTTCGACGCCAAAGGCAACCTGAAAAACAAACACGACGAGAGCAAGGAAACTGAGGCCATCGAGAAAGCCGAGAAAAAATAACAGCGTCGCCGCGATCTCGGGCGATGCGGCTTCTAAACGCCGATTAAACGGATCACCACGGATTACTATGCAGCCGAGGACGGCTGTCACCACTGAAGAGGCCGTTACTGGTCACACGTCACTGGTCTCTTCTTCTTCAGACTGCCGGCACCACGGTCGTTTCCGCCATTTCGACCGCCGGTACCTCCGCTTTGTCGGTTATCAATTTGCGCAGGAACGGAATCAGCACGAGCAGACCGACCCCGACCGCGAGAGTAACGAAGCCAAGCTCGGCGAACAGTTTGATATAACCCGGATTGGTCGTGACCGCCGTTGCTCCGGTCGGATTCGGAATCATGCCCGAGAAATCGCCCGCGAAAAGCGACGCCAGGCCGGTCCAGAGCATCCAGCTGCCCATCATGATCCCCTGATATTGTCGCGGCGCGAGCTTGCCGATCATCGCATATCCGATCGGAGAGATGAGCAGTTCACCGACGCTCTGCAGGACATAACTCCAGAACAACCAGCTGAACCCGCTCAAACCGTTAACGCCGGCCAGTTTGATGCCGACCGGAAGAATGAGGAACGCCAGCGCCATCAACAACAGCGAAGTCGCGAACTGTTGCGGGATATCGATCCTCCAGCCGCGCGCGCGCATCCGGGTGAAGAGCGCTGCCAGCAACGGCCCGCCAACCACGATGCAGACCGTGTTGATGTTTTGGATCCACTGCGGCTGAATCTCCACCTTACCAACCATCCGATCGACATTGTGAAGTGCGAACAGCATCAGCCCGTTCGGAGCCATCTGATAAAGCGACCAGAACATGAGCGAGCCGACCGTCAGAATCAGATAGGCCGTCATGTTTCGTTTTTCCCGGCGATCCTTGTGGCTGACCGTCAGATAAATCAGCGTTAGCGCCACCAGGCAGCAGATGCCTTTGATCAGCGGCTCGGTCATGCCCGGTCGTTGGAGGAGAAACCAAACCACCGGCACGAGACCGATCAGAATGGCGATGCCCGCGAGGAGGCGTTGATGGAATTTCTTCGACGTTACCTCGAGCAACGAAGTATTACGATCGGCCAGCTTTTTCCACGACGATAACGCGAGGACGATGGCCACGAAGTTGCCGAGCGTGGCGAAAATAAAAAGGCTGGCATAACTCTCCGTCCCTTGGAAATAACCGGCTGCGGTGAACCCGACAAAGAATCCGACATTCATGCCGGCGTAATTCCAGAGGAACGCGCCTTCCCGGCGCGGATCGTCCGAAGTGAACCGCTGGGTCAGCATCATGTTGATACAGGTGACGTTGAGGCCGCTGCCGGTCAGAAACAGGGCCAGCCCGACGTAGAACAACGCGAGTGTGCCGGTCGCGATGCAGGCGCAACCGATCACCTGCAATACCATGCCACCGACAAAAAGGTTGCGATTCGACAGGAACCGGCCGCCGAGGTAGCCGCCGAAGAGATGTAAGCCGTAATTGAACGCGCCGAACACGCCCATCAACGCCGTGGCCAGTTTTACCGGGAGTTGGAGATGCTTCGTCGCGTAGAGGACCAGTGTCGAATAAAGGACAGCGAACCCGAGCGTCGCGAAAATCTGGATGAAGAACAGCACCGCTGCCCCCTCGGGGGCTCCGGAAAAACGCCGTCTGAAAAAATTCACCAAGCGCCTATTTCGCCGTTCGAGTTGGCCGATGTCAAGCTCGCCTTGGAAAGCCGGGAACGGCGAACTCGCGTTTTCCACTTTGCCGTTCCTTCAAAAGTCCGGAAAACCGGCGTTTGAGAAGTTTCGTCGCGTGCCTGATGGCGAGCCGGTTATTTGCCGCTACAAATTGTTTCGAAGCGAGGATCTTTCCGCAATGGATCCCAAAGTGGATTAACGCGTAGATCGCCGACGGTTTCACCGTTAGGCACTTCGAGAAGATGCGGCAAAGCGGCGATGGCGGAATCGATATCGCCGAATTGGGCCTGGATAATAGCCAGATACTCTTCAGCCAGAGGTTTGGATAAAGCGTCGGTGGCGTAATCAGCAATAGCTTGTCGCGCCTGCTCTAGTGCCTTGTCTTTTTCGCCGAGGTACGCGTAGGCCAAACCGAGGTAGCATGGCAACTGCCGCGCATCGACTGGGACAACCGCATCGGGCGTTGGTTTGAAGGCCGCGACCGCACGCACCAGTGTGTCGTGCGCTTCGTTGGTTTTACCAGACAGCTTCTGACAGATACCGAGGTACGTGATCGTTCGGGGATCGTTCGCCACGGACGACGGGAAGTTGTGCTGAATATAGGTAATCGCGTCGTCGAACCGCCTCTCATCGTAAAGTTGAACGAACCTCTGGATGTTGACTCCATCATCCGTGGAATTCGCTGGAATTTTCGCCAGAACTTCAGCGGCTTCCTTAAGCCGACCTTGTCCCTGGAAAATCGCCGCCTTCGTCTCGAGCATGGACTCGTTTCCGGGCGAGATTTCGAGAATGCGATCAAGGACCGTTTGCGCCTCATCGAAACGACGCATGGTCTGGAGCGTGTCGGCAACGGTTGAAAGGATGCCGATGTTGCGCGGGTCCAGTTGCGCGGCAGCCTCATAATGTTTTTGCGCGGCATCAAACTGACCGAGTCGCCGCTCAAGGTGGCCCATCTGCTCGAGCACGAAAGCACTGTTCGGCAGACGGTTGAGCGCTTCTTCGTACGATTGAAGCGCGCCCTGGAAATCGCGCAGGACACGATACCGGTAAACACCCTGCGCCAGCCATGCTTCGCCCAGCTCCGGTTGGAGCGCGATCGCCCGATCCGCTTCTTCCTTCACCCTGGCTCCAGTATTCGTCTGCAGATCAATGCCGTTGAAATAGAGCTGGCTACGCGCAATCGAAAGCCGTGCCCAGGCCAGCGCGAATTGCGGATCAAGCCGCACCGCCTCGGCATAAAGAGGAACGACCTGTTTGGTGACATCGAGGGTGGCAGCGTCATCGATCGCGACCGCGTGCAGGTAAACATCGTATGCTGCTGCATTTTGGGTGGGCTTTTCGGCGACGGCTTTTTGCTCGGCCCCGGACAGTTTCGTGTTCAGTTGATCGGCGATGGCGCTGGCCACTTCGCCTTCGACTCCGAATACGTCGTCGAGTTTGCGATTATAACTTTCGGCCCAAAGATGTTCGTCGTTCGCAGCTCGAATCAGCTGCACATTCACGTGCACGGCATTGGCAACTTTTTGCACACTTCCCTCAAGCAAGTTCGCCACGCCGAGTTGTTTTCCGACCTCGCGCAAATTGTCCGGCGCGCTTTTGTATTTTTGGGTCGACGTGCGGGAGATGACCTTGAGGGCGGCAATTTTTGAAAGCCGGGTCAGGATTTCATCCTGGATGCCGTCGGTGAAATAGGCGTTATCGGGATCGCGGCTGAGGTTCTCAAACGGCAGAACGGCGATGCTTTTGTCGGAAACCGCCGCCGCGGCCGGCGCGGGCTCAACGCGTCCGGGTGTGGTTCGGAAAGAGGTGCGGCTGGCGAAAAACAGGGCCGCAACCGCGACAACGATCAAGGCCCCAATCCCTAGAGCGATTGTTGAATAACGCTTGTGGCCAGGTTGGGTTGCGACCGCCGCTGCTTTACCCGGCTTGGACAATTTGCTCGGCAACGCGGAGTTGCCGATTTCATGATTGTAGAAATTTACCAACTGCAATCGCTCTCCGTGTTTCACTTCGCATTCGCCAAGATCGTGAAGATACGGCTGCCACTGATCGTATTGTTCGAGATCTTCGGCGGCATGCTTCGAGACCAAAATGTGACCGGCATCGCCACAATCCATCACGCGTTGGGCAATATTGATTCCGGCT
>DASPUI010000120.1:0-8080 GCA_035622995.1 Chthoniobacterales bacterium | reverse complement strand
GCCGTGGTCGGCGCAGATTCATACGAAGTTTCACGTGCATCGTATTACTCAGGAAATCCCTAGGCGTGCTCCAGTTTTCGGTTACGGGCCTTTCACCCTCTCTGGCGCAGCTTTCCAGAAGCTTCACCTAACCTTTGCACTGCCACATCGGGCTCCTACAACCCCCAGCTCATTCTCGCGCTCTGTCTTGTCATTCCAATCGCACTCCCAGAGAAAGGAGCGATTTCGGAAACGCCGGTGGCGTTTCCAATCGAAACACAAGTTTCAAAACGCATGAATGAGCTGGGTTTAGCCTGTTCCGCTTTCGCTCGCCACTACTGACGGAATCTCTTTCGATTTCTATTCCTCCGGTTACTGAGATGTTTCACTTCACCGGGTGTCGCGATGCTTCTGCTATGAATTCACAGAAGCTCGAGCAAGTATTACCTCACTCAGGTTATCCCATTCGGAAATCTACGGGTCAAAGCGTGTTTGCCGCTCTCCGTAGCTTATCGCAGCTTACCGCGTCCTTCATCGCCTATTGGCACCAAGGCATCCATGATGCGCTCTTTGTAGCTTGATCAATCTGTTTCGGTCCGGCAGCTGCCGGACCGAAGATTCTTTGATAACTGAAACTCTCTTGCCGCCAATCTTGCGACCAGCGGCCTCTTGATTTCAGACTCAGCTCTTAAAGTTGTACTTTCTTACTACCCTGTATGTAGATGTCAAAGAACCGCATTCACGCACATTCACGGCGACAAAAAAACCCAATCCGCCTTCCGATCTAGTCCGCCTTCGGTCAATGGCCGGATGGCCTCAACGCGACGGCGCGATAAACCGGGACAAAATTGAGTTCAATTTGCAGTCCCAAATGTACGTAGAACGAACTCCTTGATTAGAGGAGTCCCGCGTTCAGCGGGATTAGTATCCTAAACGGGAAACGACGCCCGTCAATTGCCGAAAGACGTTTTTTTAGGATTTTCTGTCGGTCCCCCGCCTTGGTTACGGCGCGGCTCAATCGCCCTCCTGGGGTGCAAAATGTTAGTTGAACGATCTTTTGGTTGGCAGGGGGAGCACCTGCCCTACAGTACTGGATGCAACGTATCGATGGTCGCGAATCTGACCGGATTCGCCAGATCACTTTTGAATTGAACGTTGCGCCCAACGCGAGCGGTTCGGTTTTGGTTGCGATGGGGAACACGCGGGTGATCTGTGGAGTTACAGTAGAGGAAACCGTCCCGCGTTGGATGAAAGAACAAGGCGTGACCGGCGGTTGGTTAACGGCCGAGTATTCGATGTTACCGTACTCAACCGCGCCGCGAAAGCCGCGCGACATTTCCAAAGGTCGTTTAGATGGTCGCAGCACAGAAATTCAGCGATTGATCGGTCGATCGTTACGGGCGGTGGTCGATCTGGAAAAACTTGGGCCGCGGACGATGTGGATCGATTGCGATGTCCTTCAAGCCGACGGCGGTACGCGCACTGCCGCAATCACGGGCGCCAGTCTGGCGGTTGCGCTGGCCTGCCGGAAATTGGCGAAAGACAAGAAGGTCGAGACGCCACCAATCAGAAAATTGGTAGCCGCAGTCAGCGCCGGAATTCTGAACGGCAGCCCAATTGTCGACTTGAACTATGAAGAGGACAAAGCGGTCACGGTCGACTTCAATCTGGTTGCGACCGAGGACGGGGAGTTTGTGGAAGTTCAAAGCTCAGGCGAGGAAGCGACCTTTGCCCAATCGCAACTCGAGGAGATGCTGGCGCTGGCGCGAAAAGGGATTGCTGATTTGATCGCGGCCCAGCGCGCTGTGCTCGCCCGGATAATGGTTTCACCGCACGACTGATGGAGAGATCGCCTCCCCGTCGTTCCAAATTTTGGGTCCGGATTGAACCTATCTCCTCGGAGACCTAATAATTTGCCCGGTGGCATTCCGTGAGCTAACGAAGCCAGTCGCCACTCATGAAGAAAGCGCTCATCACCGGAATTACCGGCCAGGACGGCAGTTACCTGGCCGATTTACTTCTTGAGAAAGGATACGAAGTCCACGGAATCATCCGGCGGGCGAGCACGTTCAATACATCACGCATCGATCATCTTTACGCCGATCCGCACATCAACGGGGTCCGCATGTTTCTGCACTACGGCGACTTGAGCGATTCGGTCAATCTGGTGAAGCTGCTTTATGATTTGAAGCCGGACGAGATTTATCATCTCGCTGCGCAAAGCCACGTCCGCGTCAGTTTCGATATTCCCGAATACACCTCCGATGTCACGGGCGTCGGCACCATCCGAATTCTGGAAGCGATCCGCGAAGCAGGGTTGCGCTCGCGGTTTTATCAGGCTTCGAGCAGCGAAATGTTCGGGAAGGCGCAACAAGTTCCGCAAAGCGAGACAACGCCGTTTTGGCCGCGCAGCCCGTACGGTGTGGCGAAAGTTTTTTCATATTGGGCGACCGTGAATTATCGGGAGAGCTATGGATTGCACGCGAGCAATGGCATTTTGTTTAATCACGAGAGCCCGCGGCGCGGCGAAACCTTTGTCACCCGGAAAATTTCGCGCGCGGTCGCTGCGATCAAGCATGGTTTGCAGCACGAATTATTTCTCGGAAACCTCCAGGCCAAACGGGACTGGGGTTACGCGCCGGAGTACGTCGAGGCGATGTGGCGCATCGTTCAACATGATCAGGGGAACGATTTTGTAATCGCAACCGGAGAAACGCACACCGTAGGCGAATTCGTTGAAGCTGCTTTTTCTCACGTCGGGCTTGATTGGAAAAGTTACGTGAAACACGACCCGCGTTACGAGCGCCCGGCGGAAGTGGATTTGCTGATCGGCGACCCGGGGAAAGCCAAAAAAATTCTTAACTGGGAGCCGAAAGTGCGATTCAAGGAACTGGTTCGGATCATGGTGGATGCCGACATGGAATTTTTATCGCGCGAAGCGCCCCGAAGACATCTCGGCAGGATGCCGTGATGGCCTAACGAACGACCAGCCCGATGGTGTCTTTCTTTTGCTGGAGCTCAGGAACGAGGGTTCCTAACGGCGCATTGATGATCGAAACTTCGGCGCCGTAACCGATGGAATTGAACAGCTGAACGACGTCGACGGAGCGCATTCGGATGCAGCCGTAACTTGCGACCCGTCCAATATTCCGTTCTTCGGGTGTGCCGTGGATATAAATGTCGCGTCGAAACGCATTCGCATTTTGGCGCTCTTTGCCCGCTAGCCAGATAATTCTCGTGACGATCGGGTCGCGACCCGGCGCATTCACTCCCACGACTTCACCGGTCCTTCGACGGTCTTTGAAGACCGCACCAACTGGCGCACCGTTACCGATCATTCCCGCAACTCTCAGCTTTCCGAGCGGGGTTCGATAACTGCCGAGCGAGTCGCCTAGCCCATATTTTGAAGTCGAAACGGGATAGGTCGTTACCAGATGGCCATTCTCAACCAGCGCCAAGCGCTGATCATGTGCGCTAATTATCACCTGATGAGCGGTATCCTGCGGGGCCGCACAGGACCCGAGCAAAACCGCAATTGCCACCAAAATGCTTCCGCTACCGATTCTAGTCATGTGTAAATCGGAAGAATTCTTCCGCAGTTGCGGTCGTCGCGCCAGCAATTTCTTCCAAAGATTCGCCGCGTACCCTTGCGATTTCCTCCGCCACTAATCGCGTGTAAGCCGGTTCGCACCGTTTTCCACGAAAAGGTTCAGGCGCAAGATAAGGGCAATCGGTTTCCACCATGAATTTCCACAGCGGAATTTGTGCCGCAACTTCGCGAACCTGCTTTCCATTCTTGAATGTCACGATTCCGGTAAATGAAACAAGATGACCGAGATCAATGACTTCGTTCGCCTGGCCTAACGAGCCACCAAAACAATGAAAAACGCCGCGGAGCTTGCCGGCGTAAGGTCGCATGATTTCGAGCGTGTCACTCCATGCATCGCGCTGATGAATGACGACGTTCAAACCGAGATCGACCGCCAGGTCCAGTTGTTCTTGAAATAATTCGGCTTGTTTCGATTTGTAAGCTCCGTCCTCAATGCTCGCTTCAATCTGCTCTTCTGTTTCGCTTTGGAGCGCGTTGAACACCTGCACGTTTTTCTGCTTTCGAGCTTCGACGCTTGGCAGACGGTGGTAATCGAGACCCGTTTCCCCGATCCCTACTACTCTGGGATTTTTTGCCAGCTCGCCTAACGGGCTAATGACCTCGTGGCCGGTCTCTGCCGCGCACGTGGGATGAACTCCGATTACAGCAAAGACATTCGAATATTTTTCCGCAAGATCGACTGCCCGCCGGCTGCTTTCGATTGAGGTCCCAATGGTGATGATGCGCGTGACGCCGGCTTCGGTGGCGCGACGCAGGACGTCCTCAAAATCTTCCGCGAAATCGGGGTAGTCCAGGTGCGCGTGAGTCTCAACCAGCTGGCACTTGAGAGTTGATGGTTGAGAGTTCACCCAAAAATCCTCTCAACTCTCAACTGACGACGATCAACTTGTTCTGCGTCACCATTCGACAATCGTGCTTGCCCAGGTCAGTCCGCCGCCGAAGACCACCATCAAAATATAATCCCCCGGTTTGATCCGGCCGGTGCGATTTGCTTCGTCCAGTGCAATTGCCACCGCCGCGGCCGAAGTGTTTCCGTATTTCTCCAGATTCACGAAAACTTTGTCGCGTGAAATTCCGAGACGATCGGCGATTGCGTCGATGATGCGCAGGTTCGCCTGATGCGGGATAATGCAGGCGATATCGTCGATCGAAAGGCCGGCTTGATCGAGCGCTTTTTGCGCAGCGCTGAGCATGGCGATAACCGCTTGTTTGTAGACGTCCTTTCCGGTCATGTGAATGGTCGCCAGATTGAGATCGACGTTGTCTTTCGTGATCGGACAACGTGAGCCGCCGCCGGGCATGAACAAAATGTCGGTAAACTGGCCATCGCTGCCGATATGAGTGCTGATTACGCCATGCGCGCGCCCGCGGTGTTGCAAAAGGGCCGCGCCCGCGCCGTCGCCAAAAAGCACGCAAGTGTTTCGATCGGTCCAATTCGTGATCGATGTTAATTTTTCCGCGCCGATTACCAACACGGTGTCGTGGGTGTGTGAAGTGATGAATTGCTGCGCGATTTCG
The DNA here is from genome assembly GCA_035622995.1 of Chthoniobacterales bacterium. Taxonomy (GTDB): domain Bacteria; phylum Verrucomicrobiota; class Verrucomicrobiia; order Chthoniobacterales; family UBA10450; genus DASPUI01. Next base: position 2,973 of record DASPUI010000120.1, on the reverse strand, counting down.
ATTCCAAAAAGAAATCCGGCGCAGGCCGCGGAAATATCGAGACAGGCCGCGTTTTTCGCTCCGATTTTTTTTTGGACGAAGCAGGCGGTGGCCGGAAACAGCATGTCGGGCGTAGCGGTCGCAACCAAAATCAGATCGACCTCCTCCGGCGAAACATTGGCCTGCTCAAGGGCTTTTAAGGCCGCCTTGGCGGCCATATCGCTGGTTTGCTCGTCTTTCGCGGCGATCCGGCGTTCTTTGATTCCGGTGCGAGTGGTAATCCATTCGTCCGTCGTATCGACCATTTTCGACAAATCGTCGTTCGTCAGGCGTTTTTCCGGCGTGTAACTTCCGGTCCCAACAATCGAAACAGTGCGCTGGGTCCTAGCTGAGCGCGGGCTCGAGCGGGGCTGTCGTTTCATGATAACGGCGAATTTCCTCGACGATATGCGGATTGACCTGCTGTTCAATCGACTCGGCCGCGACTCGGAGCGCGTTTTTGACCGCAAGCGGCGTGCTCGCTCCGTGCGCGATGATGCAAATCCCATTTACGCCAAGGAGCGGGCTGCCGCCGTACTCTTCGTAATTTGTTTTGTCCTTGATCGTGTCAAAGGCGTCTTTCGCCAGTAACGCGCCCAGTTTGCGGACCGGAGTGCGGCTTAGTTCGTGTTTGAGCCACTGAAAGATCGCGACGGCTATCGATTCGCAGGTTTTCAAAATCACGTTCCCGACAAAACCGTCACAGACCACAACTTCGACCGGGTCTTCAAACAAGTGGCGGCCTTCAATGTTACCAACAAAATTCAGTGAGCTACGCTTGAGCATTTGGAAAACCTCCTTGGTCTTTTCTGTTCCCTTGACGTCTTCTTCGCCGAGCGACACCAGCCCGACCGTCGGATTTTTGTAACCGAGGACGTGCCGCGAATAGACCGAGCCCATGTACGCGTATTGCAGCAAATGTTCCGGGCGCGCGTCGATATTCGCCCCGGCGTCAACCAAAGCAAAAACATTGGTCTCCGTAGGCAGAACGGCCGCAATGCCGGGTCGGTCGATTCCCGGCAGTGTTCGGAGTTTTATCATGCTGGCGGCGACGGCCGCTCCAGTATGGCCGGCACTGACAATGGCATCAGCACGCCCATATTTCACCAGATCGACCGCGCGACTGACGGATGAATCTTTTTTCCGGCGCACAGCCGACCACGCGCGATCGCTCATATCAACCACCTGGGTCGAGTGAACAATTTCGATACGCGAATCGTTACAATCGTGCTTGCGCAATTCGTTTTCAATTTGGGCGGTGTCGCCAACGAGAAAAAGCTTTTGAACGTGGCGATATTCGCGCAATGCCAATACCGCGCCGGCAACCAAAGAGGGCGGGCCGAAATCGCCGCCCATCGCGTCCAAGGCGATCTTCATCAAGCTAAACTGTGCGAAGTTGGGCCGCGAATTGCAAAATCAAAATCGAAGCCTCAAAGGGGTTGCGCGATCGGCGCTCCAGTATTTGGGACACGACGTCGCGTGTCTCTCCACCTTATTTTCCACCGACCGTGACTACTTGCCGGCCTTTGTAATATCCACACGATGGACAAACCGTGTGTGACGCGACGGTACTGCCGCACTGCGGACACTTGTTGAATTGCGCCGCGCGCCATCGGTTGGCGGCTTTGCGTGTCCGCAAACGCATCTTCGAAGTTTTCCGTTTTGGAACTCCCATGAGAGCGACTATCAAAGCAGGAAATTAGGAAAAGACAAATTACAGAATCAAAGCTTCAATTTGTCCAACGCACTCCAGTCCGGTTTTCGTTTCGCCTCGGACGGGGCGGCCGCCCGATGCGCCGCCCGACAAACCTGCCCGCCTTCGCGGTCGCAATGCGGATGGGCAGGAAGATTCAGCAAAATGTCTTCGCGCAGATATGGGGTAAGATCGACCACTTCTGGGCCATTCAGTTCCATATGGACGGTGAATGATGAGACGCGGATTTCGTAAGCAAAATTTTGCAGGCAGGCAACGCAACGAAGCTCCACCGGTTGGGCAAGCGAGCCGTTGACCCAGAGCGCGCCCTCTGAAATCCCGACGTCGACTTTATATCGAAGGGGGCCGGCGCACCGAACCCCTTCTGCTTCCACTTCGCCGATCGGGCAATCTTCTTCTCCTTCGAGATGCGAGCCATCGGCTGGGATTTGTCTCAAATGAATTTTCACTGCCGGAACCTTCTGATTCTTACCGCGAGAATTTTTTGGCCAGGGCGTCTGATACCGGAGAAGGAACAAACTTGGAGATATCGCCGCCAAGCCGCGCAATCTCCTTGATGATCCGAGAACTGAGATAGCAGTATTCTTCCTTTGGCATAAGAAATATCGTTTCCACCGCGCCTTGCAGTTTCCGATTCATCAGCGCCATTTGAAATTCGAATTCGAAATCGGAAACGGCTCGCAAACCGCGAATGACGGCGCAAGCCTGTTGCGTTATCGCAAACTCAACCAGCAGCCCGTCAAAATGAGCGATTCGGACATTGCCGATCTGGCCGACCGTTTGCTGCAAAAACTCGATCCGTTCTTCCAGCGAAAAAAGCGGCTGTTTTTCATCGTTGTGCGCGACCGAGACAATGACCTCGTCGAAAAGTTTGCACGCCCGCTCCACTACGTCGAGGTGACCGTTGGTCACGGGATCAAAGCTGCCCGGATAGATCGCGCGCTTCATGGCGAGCGGAAAGTCAGACAGCAAACCGCAAACTTCAAATTCCTTCTACAGTTGCCGATCTACAGCTCAGGCAGGAGATTGGATTTCCATGGCCGATCCATCGCCCTACCAGAAAATTGCCGTTGCGAGCACCTTCTCGCCGCGTTTTGACCATGTTTTGGCCGAAGGAAAGCGAATCCGCGACCGCTTCAGCTCGGCTCTTAGCCTGATTTATGTGGGCGAACGGACGGAGGAAACGACACAAAAATTCCGCAATGCGCTCGCGAAACTTGGATTACCGGACGATTCGACCG
>DASPUI010000119.1:0-5175 GCA_035622995.1 Chthoniobacterales bacterium | reverse complement strand
GCCCGCTCCATGTCCCATTTGGGTCAGTAGCTTATTTGCCTCGACGTTGCTCAGGTGATGAACGCTGCTACTGGCGATCTTTGCCCATCTGCCTGGATTTGGCACTCCTTCGCTCAAATTTTTTAGCGCGCGATCGTGACTTAATCGTTGAACCGCTTTCGCTAGTTGGCCATCGGCCGCGACCATGCGATCAAAATCCGCGCGATCGATTTGCAACAGATCAACATTGGTCGCGGCAACGGCTGTAGCGGTACGAGTGCCGTTCCCAAGCAAAGCCATTTCGCCAAACGCTTCGCTCTGGCCAAGAGTTGCAAGCGATTTATCCGACTCGTCTTTGATCTGAATTTTTCCTTCGGATACGATGAAAAGCGCTTCCCCCGGATCGCCGGCTCGAAACAAAACGTCACCATGATTGAGCCGGCGTCTGACGACCGCCGGCAACAATTGCTCGATACCGTCTGGTCGCATGTGTCGGAGAAGCGCACATTGCGAAAGCAGGTCAATCAGAGCGCGATTCTCTGCCTGTTTTCGCTGGATCGCATATTCGCGGAATCGCGTTGGAAAACGTACCGCCCCGCCCTTTTTCTCGAGGTAACGCGAAGACGAATAATAAATCATTGCGCCGACCGCAAACCCACCACCAACGAACGCCCACGCCATCCCGGGCGAGAAGCCGTTGTGATGCAGATGAACGGCGCCGTGGTACGCGAGATCGATGGCGAGGGCGCTGATTAACGATCCGGCGGCGAATGCGAGGATGCAGGAAAGCGCGCGCTTCGAGATTGGACAATAAAGGCCGATGGCAGCACCAGCCATGGCTGATGACGTCGTGGCCAAGCCAATTAGAGAAACGAGAACTATTTCCCTCATAAGATCCACGCGTGAATCGAGAAATGTTCGACCAGGGGTCCAAGAGCGAGGGCGGGAAGAAAATTCAACGCGCCAAGCAAAACTGTCGTCGCCGCGAGCAATACTCCAAAAGGAAGGCCGTCGGAAGGCATCGTGCCCACACTCGATTTGCGATGTCCCATCGCGGCGAACCGGCCGGCAAGCGCAAGCGCAAGGATCGACAAGAGGAATCTGCCAGCAAGCATGGCGACGGTGGTGGTAAGGTTGTAGAAGATGTTGTTGGCGCTCAGGCCGGCCATGTTCTGGCCGTTGTTGGCGAACGCGCTGGCATAGGCGAACAAGATTTCGGTGAAGCCATGTGCGCCGCTGTTGGTGGTTAGGCCGGCGAGGCCCGGTCTTGTAACTACCGCCATTGACGTTAACGCCAGGACGACTGCCGGACAGACCAGGCTGTAAAGTGCGATGATTTTCATTTCGCTAACACCGATGCGTTTGCCCAGATGTTCCGGCGTCCGGCCGATCATCAAACCGCCGACAAACAGCGCGATGAGCGCGACAAAGATCATGCTGATCAGCCCGGTGCCGAGTCCGCCGAAAATAATTTCGCCGAGCAACATATTCACCAGCGGCACGAGGACACCGAGCGGCTGAAAGCTGTCGTGCATCGAATTGTAAGAGCCAGTCGCGCCATTCGAAGTCACGACCGCTGCAAGTGCTGAGCCATTTACCCCGAAACGTACTTCTTTGCCTTCCATGTTGCCGCCAACCAGGTCGCGGCCGGTCGTTGCCAACTCTGCAAAATTGCACACGATCAGACCGGCGATGAACAGCGCGGTCATTGTCCAGAAAATCACCCACCCGTCGCGCCGACGCCCGACCATTCGCCCGAATGTGTGCGTGAAAGCTGCCGGAATGACAACAATCGCGAACAGTTCAAGAAAATTCGTTAGGCCGTTCGGGTTCTCAAACGGGTGCGCCGCGTTAACGTTGAAAAAGCCGCCGCCGTTCGTGCCGAGATTCTTGATAAATTCCAACGCCGCGACCGGGCCTTGCGCGATGATCTGGGTGCCGCCTTCAACCGTTTGGGCGACAGTGTAGGGATGGAAATTGAGCGGAACGCCGAGGGCGACGAGAAGCAGGCTTCCCAGGATCGACATCGGCAAGAGGACCCAAAGCAGCGCGCGAATGAGATCGCTCCAGAAATTTCCGAGCCTGTCCGTGCGCTCGCGGGCATAACCGCGGATGAAAGCGATTCCAACCGCGAGTCCAGCCGCGCCGGCGGCAAAATTTTGCCCAGCAAGGACGAGTTGACTGAAATAACTCATAGTGGTCTCGCCAGCGTAGGCTTGCCAGGTAGTCGTGGTGGCAAAGCTGACCGCGGTGTTCGCGGCGAGATCCGACGTCATCGGTGTGGTCATTACGCTTGGAAAGAACCATGGAAGCCACACCTGGCAGCGAAACAGGAAATAAACGATGGCGATGTTGACGACGCCGAACAGAGTGAACGCAAGCGCGTAACGCTTCCAGTTCATTTCCGATTTCGGGTTGATTCCGACAAGGCGATGAGCCAATCGCTCCGCCGGCAAGAGCAGCGGATCAAGAAACGTGCGATCTCGTGCGAAAACTCGTTCGAGGTACACGCCGAGCGGTCTCAGACAAAGAAAGACGACGACAAGGAACAAGCCGGCTTGGAGTATGCCGGCCTTGTTCATGGTTTACGAAATTGTCGCCGCCGCTTTTTCCGAAGCAAAGCGTCAGAAATGGAAAATGACGTCAGTGACGAAGGCGAACTGGTTTTTGCGCGTGCCATTGTTGAAAGCCGGCACGTCGTAGGAATGATCGTAACGAATCTCGGGCCGAATCGTGATCAGCTTGTCCGGCCACCAGGTAATGCCTAACGAATGCTCGGAATATTCTGTAGCAAACCCAGTTCGACTGCCGACCTTGTCATCGTAATATTCGTTGCGCAGCGTCAGGAACGTCGCGCGACCGGTGCGGAACATCGTGTAATTGACCACGCCCCACTCCGGCGCATAGCCGGGCTGCACGGGAAACGAGCCACTTTGAAACGGAACGTCGGACGTCGGATGGGTCTTTGCGTCCTCCATGTACATGTAGAGCGCTTCGGTCGCAGTATAAATCTTATCGTTAAACTTGTGCGTCCACGTGCCGACGATCTGCTGCAGATTGTTGTAGCCGAATTTTCCATCGTTAAAAGAGTTGTCGCCCGCATAAATTGAATCCATTTGATTCGGCGCGGTCCATTGAATCATTACCGTGCCGGTCGGCTGTCGGCCGGGATCGTCCTGCCAAATTGCCACGTCGGTTCCACAGGAAATTCCGGCCTGGATTGTCCATTCATTATTGATCTTAGTAGTCGTGAAAATTCCGGTCTGGGTATAGTCGTCGAACCCGTAAACGATCGAGTGCGACGCCATCAGGTTGTTAGGCGCGAGCTGCGCTTCAATGTCCGGCTCGGAGATAATTCGCCCGATTCGAATGTTCATGCCTTGGAAGAAGTTTGGAACGTAGAGATCCACATAAATCATCGGCATGTCGAAGCCGTAATAGCTATTGTGCTTGAGTAGTTGATCGCTGAAAAATCCGCGAGAGATCATGAAGCGATAATCCAATCCGTACACTCCCGAGACGCGGAAGCCCCAGTCAAAGTGATCAGTCTGGTTCTCATCCGGCATGCGCTCGAGATAAACAACCGTTTGGTTTAACTCCATCCGGTTGGGGCGCTCGTCGTAAATCAAAGGGAAGTTTCCATTCTCGCTTTTGCTCGAAGGATGCGAGGTGCTGATGTTGCCTGAAAAATTTACCCAGCCATAAAACTGGACCTTGCTGTCCTTGATCGCCTGGCCGCCCGGCCCTTCGTAGATCGCCTGCATCAACGGGTAGGGCGAGAGTTCGCCCGGATCGCCGATGATCGGTGTTCCATTGATCTGCCAATCGCCCGACGGATACGGTGGTGAATCGAACGGCGCCGGCGGAATGCGTCTCGTGTTTGGCGCATTCGGCTCCGGCAGAGTGTAGGCGGGAGTACCGAGTTGTTCGCGAAACGCATCATCCAGACGCTTCCAAAACGATTCGTGCATTTTTCGCTCGATTATCGCCGCTTTCGCCTGTTCTTCCTTTTTGGCTTTTGCCTGTGCATCCGCCTTTTGTTTTTTTGTCTTCGTTTTCGAATCGGAGGCTTCCTGCGCCGGCGCCACTGGGACAAGCACAGCAGCGATCACAATCGCGGTGAGGTAACGATTAATTTTCAATTGTTCTCCTTGCTTATATTCTGAGGTGCTCAACGGACTCCATCGAGCGCCAGGTTGAGTTTCAGAACGTTTACCCCTGGCTCGCCCAGAAATCCTAAATCGCGGCCGTCCGTATTTTGCCGAATCAATTCACGTACTTTGTCTTCGGCCAGGCCACGCACTTTCGCGATTCGCGGCGTTTGCAATTCGGCATTCTGCGGAGTGATATGCGGATCGAGACCGCTGCCGGATGCCGTGACAGCATCGGCCGGAACCGGTGCGTCGCCACTCAATCCATTTTCCTGTCGATAGGCGGCAATTCGATCTTTGATCGCATCCTTCAACTTTTGCGACGTTGGCCCGAGATTGCTACCACTGGAATTGGCGGCATCGTAGCCATTGCCCGCAGCCGACGGCCGTGGGTGGAAATATTTTGGATCAGTAAATCCTTGCGCGAGCAGCTTCGAACCCCGAACCGTCCCGTTGTGATCGACAATCAGACTGCCGTTTGCCTTGTCGTGAAACAGCGCCTGCGAAATTCCGAAGACGATCAGCGGATACAAACCGCTACAGACGATCGCGAGCACAACCGTGGCCATGATGGCCGGCCGAAGTTCTGCAAAAAAATCTTTCATGATCAGATGATGTGAATGGCGTTGATGATGAGATCGATCAGCTTGATGCCGATGAACGGCACGATGACGCCGCCGAGACCGTAGATGAGTAAATTGCGCTGCAAAATCGCGAGCGCGCCAATCGGTTTGTAGGCAACGCCACGGAGCGCGAGCGGGATCAACGCCACGATGATGAGCGCATTGAAAATGACCGCGCTCAAGATCGCGCTGGTCGAACTCTGCAGATGCATGATGTTCAGTGGCGAGATCGCCGGGAACGTGCCCATCAACATGGCGGGAATGATCGCGAAATATTTAGCGACATCGTTGGCGATGCTGAACGTCGTCAGGCTACCGCGCGTAATCAGCATCTGTTTCCCGATCTCAACGATGTCGATCAACTTCGTCGGGTTAGAATCGAGGTCGACCATGTTGCCGGCCTCCTTGGCCGCGGTCGTCCC
>DASPUI010000118.1:0-6110 GCA_035622995.1 Chthoniobacterales bacterium | reverse complement strand
GCCCGAACGAAGATTACCGCGAGAACTGGAACCGTCAGAAGTCCCCAAAACCATTCTGGTGCGCCAAAGCTCACTGAAGTCATGGAAGTTTTTTCCAAATCGTTTGCGACAAAAGGACCTGGGCGAGCAACAAACCGACGCCGCTCATGATGCAGACCGGAAAGAGTTCGCGATATTGCTGATATTTTTTCACGCTAACGGTCGATTTTTCCATCTTGTCGATGTCTCGGTAAATTTGTTCGAGCGATTTCGTGTCTGCCGCGCGGAAAAATTGTCCGCTCGCAATCTCGGCAAGTTCTTTTAAACCAGATTCGTTAAATGAAACTTGCTCCCGCCGGTACATCACATTCCCGAGCGCGTCGGTAACGACATTTCCGGTTCGCGGATCCATCACCGGAAACGGCGCGAGACCGTTGGTCCCGATTCCGATCGCATAAAATTTGATTTGCAGCGTTTTCAGCGCTTCAGCGGCTGCTTTCGGCGGAATTTTCCCGGCGTTGTTATCGCCATCAGTCATCAAAACGAGCACCTTGCTCTTTGCGTTCTTGTCGTCATTCAATCGGTTTCCTCCAGCCGCCATGGCCGAGCCGATCGCCGTGCTCCCTTCAATCAAGCCAATCCGGACGCGATCAAGATTTTGAAGCAACCAATCGTGATCGAGCGTCATCGGACTAACCACGTATGGGCGTGTCCCGAATGCGATCATACCGATCCGGTCGTTAGGCCGGGCCTCGATGAATTTTCTGGTTACCTCCCGAACGGCATCGAGTCGCGTCGCAGGCTCATCGCCAATTGTAAAATCCTTGGCCAGCATAGAATTCGAAACATCGAGCACGAGCATAATGTCGATTCCGCTGGCTTCGACCTGAGTCAGAGTTTTTCCCAATCGTGGCTGCGCGATCGCCACGACGAAAATTGCCAGCGCCAGAAACATCAGCGCGCGCAGGAATTGTCCGGCCCGCGCCGCGCGTTGTTTTCCAATTGCGCGCAGCGTGGAGGTCGATGAAAAAGTTAGAGCGGACTTTGGCCCGCGTTTGCCGCGCAAATACGCTACCATCGGAATTGCCAGTAGCAGCAAGAGCAACCATGGCCGGGCAAAGGTCAGGGCTGCGCTCGAAGGCCAAAAATCAGGTAGCCGCAAGCTGACCTCCTCGCACGAAGTTTGTCGCCTCTTCCAAAAGCAAACGGCTGTCGTTCGTTGTCGCCTGATACCGCGCGAACTTGATCAGGTCGCATCGGCCCAGGAAATCTTCAAGCAACGATCTCTCCTCAGAAGAGAACGGCGAACTCTTGGTCAGTGCAGTCAAAAATTCGACGGACGTTTGGCGCGTGACCGGCAAAGCGAATTGTTCGGTCACGAATCGACGCAGAATATCGGAGACGCGGATGCTGAATTGGTAAGGACTCATGTTTTCGATCTCGTCGCCAATGCGTTCGAGTTCTTCAAGTGCCACCTGACGTGGAAGCCTGGGGGGCGGAGCCGGCGGCCGTCTGCGCGCGACCGCCCAAAGAATCAGTCCCAGAATCGTCAAGAACAGGAAGGTACCGGCGAAGATCATCCAGCGCGGGATGAGCGAATAATCCACCGGAGGCGCGATGTCCTGCGAAGCCGCCAATACGAAAGCACACCTGGATAAGACGAGCATCATTGGCCTAACGAACCGCAATTCGGCGTTCGCGTTGCTTGAAGAAGGCACGCAGAGCCGGCAGATAGTCTTCACCTGTTCGCAATTGAATTTCTTCGACATTGCTTCGCCGCAAGGTGCGCGAGAGTTGTTCCGCCTGCTCGTCTGCAACGTCGGCAAAGCGGGATCGAACCCCGCGATCGCCGGTATTGATTTCAATCTGCTCGCCGGTCTCGGCATCTTCGAGTGCGATGATTCCGATGTTGGGCAGACTCCGCTCCCGTTCGTCACGAACGTGAATTGCAACGAAATCATGACGGCGTCCGCTGACCGCCAGGGCATGGGAAAAATCGGGCGCCTGAAAATCGGAGATGAAAAAGACGACCGCTCGTCGCGTGACGATCTTATTTAGATAATCCAGAGCCAATGCCGGCTGCGTCCCGCGGCCGCGTGGCTCGAAGAACAAAATTTCGCGAATCAAACGCAACGTGTGAGAACGGCCCTTCTTCGGCGGAATAAACAACTCCACTTGATCGGTGAACAGAATAAGACCGACCTTGTCGTTGTTTCTAATCGCGCTGAAAGCGAGGAGACATGCCACTTCCGCGGCCAGCTCACGCTTTGATTGTGCGGCGCTGCCAAAATTTCCTGACGCGCTGACATCGACGATCAACATGACGGTAAGTTCGCGTTCCTCGGTAAATTTCTTTACGAACGCGGTCCCGAGGCGCGCGGTCACATTCCAATCGATGGCGCGGATCTCGTCGCCGGGTTGATATTCGCGGACGTCCTCAAAATTCATTCCACGTCCTTTGAACACGCTGTGGTAATCGCCGGCAAAAGCGGTTTCCACCAAGCCGCGTGTTTTAATCTCAAGTGTGCGGATTTTCTTCAGTATGTCCGCAGTAGACTGAGCCTTACCTTCCATCACCGAGTTATGGAACAGGCAGTCCAGCGAAAATCCGTTCGATGATCGTCTCGCTCGTCACCGCTTCGGCTTCGGCCTCGTAGCTGACGATAATGCGATGGCGTAAAACGTCCGGCCCGATGCTCTTGACATCCTGTGGCGTGACATAGCCGCGTCCGTTCAGGAAGGCATGCGCGCGCGCGCCCAAAGCGAGGTAAATCGTGGCGCGAGGCGAAGCTCCGTAACGGACGAGGCCTTCGAGATTCAAATTATATGCGGCCGGATCGCGTGTTGCCCAGACAACATCGACAATGTAATCCTTCACCCGGTCGTCGATATAGATTTGGTTAACCAGTTCGCGGGCAGCGATAATCTGCTTGGGATCGATCACTGCACTAACCCGTAAATCCGGCGCGGATGTCGCCATCAAATCGAGAATCGTTCGCTCTTCCGATTTTTGTGGATAACCGATGTTCAATTTCAGCATGAAGCGATCAAGCTGCGCCTCCGGCAACTGGTAGGTGCCCTCCTGCTCGATCGGATTTTCGGTGGCGAGAACGAGGAACGGATCGGCCAGGGGATAAGTTTGCTCACCGATCGTCACCTGCCGTTCCTGCATGGCTTCGAGCAATGCGCTTTGCACTTTTGCCGGCGCGCGATTGATTTCGTCCGCTAAGATCAAATTCGAGAATATCGGCCCGAGCTTGGTCGTGAACTCGCCGGTGCGCGGATTATATATAAGAGTACCGATTAAATCGGCTGGCAGGAGGTCGGGCGTGAATTGGAGCCGCTGAAAGCCGGTGTGAATACAAGCGGCCATCGTTTTCACCGTCAAGGTCTTGGCCAATCCGGGAACGCCCTCGAGCAGAATATGGCCATTAGCGAGCAGGCCGAGTAGCAGCCGATCGACCAGATATTTTTGGCCCACAACCACATGACCAACCTGTTCCCGAAGCGCGGGAATCCACTGACCGAGCTGTTGGACCTCTGCGGTAATTTCCTGAGTGGATTTCATGTGCTTTTGAGACAAATAAAAACGCAAAATGTTCGATTCAATTCGCGGCTGCGCTATGACCGTCTTTAGTCCTTTTCGCTTCGCGGGCGCGGGATCAAAACGATTGGCAGCCCGCCATAAAATTCAGCGTCGCGGATTTTTGCCACCAGATACCGTTTATATTGATCGGTCAACAATTGCGGGTCGTTTACAAACAAGACAAATTCGGGCGGTTGAAGACCCGAATCTTCGCTCCCCGCCGCTTGCGCTGCATAAAATAGCTTTAATCGCCTGCCTTTTCGCATCGGCGGCGGATTCGCTGCAAACGCCGCGCGCAAAGCTCGATTCAAAACACCGGTCCCTATTCTTTGCCTCGCCGCGACACGAACCTTTTCAATTAATCCAAATAATCTATCGACATTTTCGTTGGTAAGCGCAGAGGCGACCAGAATGGGAGCGTAATCGACAAAGAAAAGACTTTCGCGCGCTTGCTCGACGAGATTCGCGATCGCTTGCTTTTCGCCGCGCCGGGGCTTGAGCAGATCCCACTTATTCAAAACGACAATGCAAGGTTTCAGTGCATCCTGAATGAGACCGGCAATCCGTTTGTCTTGCGCGGTGATTCCAGCCGAAAGATCGACCAGCAATACGCAAAGATTTGCGCGACGAATGCTGCGCTCTGCTCGCATTACGCTGAAGACTTCGACCGAGCTCGAATGGCTGCTCCGTCGCCGAATGCCGGCCGTGTCGACGAAGAGAAATTGCTTTCCAGCGCGCTCATAGGCAACGTCGATTGCGTCGCGGGTCGTGCCCGCAAGTTCGCTAACGATCGCGCGCTCGTTCCGGACGATGGAATTGATCAGCGATGACTTGCCAACATTCGGCCGGCCGACAATCGCGATGACCGCCACCTGTTTACGGTTTGCTGTTTGACGGATGATCTCGTCCGGCCTTGGTGGGGGCAAAAGTCGCTCAACGGTTTCAAGCAAACTGGAAAGACCGCGATTGTGTTCCGCGCTGGTCGAAATACTCCACTCGAAGCCTAGCGAATCAAAATCGGTCGCGAGATTCTCGTGCTTCTGTTCGTCGATCTTGTTGACCACGAGAATGCCCGGCTTTGCCGAACGGCGCACCAGGCGGGCGATCTCCGCGTCGACGGGCGATAAGCCCTTTTTGCCATCGACCACAAAAAGCAGAACGTCGCTTTCCCGAATCGCTTCGTGCACGCCACGTTGGACATCGCTCGCAAGTTCCGATTCGCCGCCGCCGGCAATTCCGCCGGTGTCGGAAAGCAAGAACGGCCGCGCGCCGCGCGAGCAAATCGCAGAAATTCGATCGCGCGTGATGCCCGGCAGATCATGGACAATCGCGACTCTTCGCCCGATGAGGCGATTAAACAGGGCTGATTTGCCAACGTTTGGCCGGCCGATGATTGCGACTCGCGGCGGTTGTCCGTTCATCGCGCCGGGTTTCTCGATTTTACTGCACGCGAGCGTGCGCGTGTCCTTCGGCCTGCAATTGGCGGATGCCTTCGACCACATAAATCACACCGGAGATAGCGGTGAAAATTCCGGCCACAATCACCACAAAAGGCAGCGGAAGAAAATGAAGTTGTAACATCACCCAGGCAATCGCGCACATCTGGCAAACGGTTGCGACCTTGCCGGTCCAGCTGGGTTTCACTTTCATTTTATTGCCGATGAAATAATGCAGAATCGCCGCGCCGACCAGAATGACCGCGTCGCGTGTGATGACCAGGACCGGAAACCAGAGCGGAAATCTCCCATAGTCCGAATCGGATTCGCTCCAATTGCTGATACTGAGAGTAATGATACCACTCAACAAAAGTCCTTTGTCGGCAATCGGGTCGAGCACTACGCCTAACGAACTACGCTGGCTGTAATGACGGGCGACGTAACCGTCAAGACCGTCACTGACCGCGGCAATCAGGAAAATTGCGATGGCGGTGAAGCGTTGCCACTCCAGCGGTTTTCCCTGCTGGATGCTTTGTCCATAGTAGATGGCCATCGTCACAAACGCCGGGATCATCAGAATCCGAACGACGGTAATTTTGTTGGCCGTGGTCATCGCAATTGTTTTCGCTAAAAAGTAATTGTAAGACGTTTCGCTGAAACGCCAATTGAGGCGAGCGTTAAGATTCGAAACGGCTTATGCAGGCGCAGGCGGGATCGTGCCGTCGGCAGGCAGGCTCGCGATGTACTTCTCAAGGTTCGCCGCGTAGGCCTTGAGATCGTGATCGGCGATTGGGCCGGCCAGCAGTGTCCCCATGCCCTCAAAACCAACATCCGTCTGAATCAGGAATGAATTCCACCAGCTGTCGTCGCTGTGCAGATTTCCCTTGGCATCGAAGTAGCGCAATTCTCCGCTATGCCCATAGAATTCCGGTAACGGCAAATGCGGAACGATTCGCGGCGGCACACGGGTCACGATGTCCTGATTGTTCACGAATCGGAACATGGAGTCGCCAAAATGCGAATCACACTGCGTGCAAAAGCCGACATCCCCCACGCGTGGCTGACCGAATGTGTAGAGCCCGTTTACCGGCATTCGCGCCGAAAAAGTG
>DASPUI010000117.1:0-2153 GCA_035622995.1 Chthoniobacterales bacterium | reverse complement strand
CACTCCTGAATTTTTCTCAATTGCTTGCCTGAATAACTGCGGTGTCAGCCCGGCTACACGCGGAAGACAGCCGAGAACTTCCGGCCCCTCGGCATTCACCTTTTTCATGCGCGGATAGTAGGTCGGAACGGGTGGCGCCGTTTTAATTGCAAAATCGGTGAATTTCGTCAGGTCATCGAGCTGCAGGAATTTATTGAAGCGTTTTTCGTAACCGATCGTGCTGCTGAGCCGTGCACCAATATCCGCCCCGCAGGGCGAGCCCGCTCCATGGTTCGGATAAATCATCACGTGGTCGGGCAACTTCAGATAAAAATCGCGCAGCGTGTGAAATTGTTGCTCGGCCAGCCGCTTGGTGTGTTTATCGCCTAACAAGTCCGGCCGTCCAGCCGATGAAACAAAAAGCGAATCGCCAGTCAGAATTCCCCACGGCTCGTCCGGATGATCGGCCTCGGCGATCAAATAAGACATGTGTTCGGGCGTATGTCCGGGCGTATGGCGAGCGGTGACAATTACTTCGCCGAACGTGAAACGATCCCCATTTGCCACTTTTTCCCGTGGAAACTGGTATTCGGCCCCGCCTTCGCTACTGTTATAAATCTTGGCCGATTCAACCAGAGCGCCAAGCTCACGCGAACCGCTCACCAAATCCGCGTGAATGTGAGTTTCAAAATATGCGTGATGGCGACACCGGCCTCGCGTGCAAGCTCGACGTAAATGTCGCAGTCGGGCCGCGGATCGAAAACGGCCGCCACTCCTTCGTCGTCGTCTCCGACCAAGTATGAAAGTTCCGCGATCCCCGGCGTTTGAACGGTCTTAAAAACGAGCGACATCGGGAAGATTTAACGCGAAGGTGTCTCGAAGTTCAACCTCGCGCTGCAGCGGCGGATCTGGCCGGCGAATCGAATTACCGCGACCCTCAGCAACGCGGCAACTTCACTTCCACCGTAATTGGCAATAAATGATTAATCATGTAGGTGCCGCGATCGTGATCGCGCTCAATCGGCTGGGTCCGGCCGTTTGAATCGGTCGCCCGCGCCATTAACGTCGCGGTTGTGGATTTCGGCGGCGTTTCCCAAGTAAATTCCCACAACCGCCACGCGTTGGGTTTTGATTCGCCGAGCAATGTTGCTTTCGACCAGGTCGATCCTCCGTTTGTGCTCAATTCCACTTTCGTGATTTCGCCGTCGCATGTCCAGGCCGCCCCGTGAACGCGAACGCTGGAATTCGCCGGAACGGTTTCGCCCGCAATTGGCCGAGCGATTTCCGCCTTGATTTGCATTTCGCTCAGCGGAGCCAATTCGGCAGAGTCCCCTTCTCTTTTCCAAAAGGCGTAATCAAGCGTTTGGTAATATCCGTTAAACGGTTTGTCAGTCACGATGATGCGCTGCAACCATTTGATCGAGGCCATGGCGTACCAGCCAGGAACAATCGCCCGTAATGGAAATCCGTGCGGCGGCGGGAGATCGGCATCGTTCATTTTATAAGCAAGCAATACGTCGTGCATCGCTTTCGCAATCGGGATGCTGCGGGTGAACTTAATTTTCCCTTTCGGACTTTTCGGATCCTCGAGTTCGCCGCTATCCGCGCCCTCCAGAATGACTTCGCGCGCATTTGGCCTAACGACTGCAAGACCGAGCAACCTGGACAGCGGAACGCCGGTCCAATCCGCGTTACCGACTGCACCCAGTCCCCATTGCACTCCTTTGACTTTCGGATCCAGAAAATTTCGATTGTTGCCGGCGCATTCCAGCGTCACCGGAATTTTTCTGGATTCGAGATTCAGCAGCTCATCGTAACCAATCACGAGAGGTTTCTCGATCTCGCCTTCGACTCGCAATCGCCAATTGCTCCTGTCGATCTTCGGAATCGGAAAGTGCGACCGGACATAAAACGATTTTGTGGCCGGGATGAATCGGTCTAGTTGTTCGAACGGCATTTCAAGATTGAGCGGCTCTTCACTCCGGACGATCTTGCCGTCTTGGAATTTGGGTCTGTCCATTGAATCAGGCCTTGGTTGCAATCTACGATTCAAAATCTAAACTCTACAACTCCGGCGTTAATCGCAAGCAGGCGAAGATGCCCGATGTTCTTTGGCGGGGTCGTAGCTCAGTTGGTAGAGCACCACAATGGCATTGTGGGGGTCAGGGGTTCGA
>DASPUI010000116.1:0-84260 GCA_035622995.1 Chthoniobacterales bacterium | reverse complement strand
CTCATAACTCACGGGAACGCTGTCGAGCACGTAACGCGGAGGCGTCGCGCTGTTGTGAGTGTGGGCGCTTTCAGTGGAGTTGTGTAGCGATTGGGTGCTGAAAAACCTCGTCGCGACCGGGGAAGCGAGGTTCCATTCCGTGTCCGCGTTTGGCTGGGCAGCAAAGACCTGCCGATAAGATGAAGACCGATCCTGGGCGGCGAAATTGGGCGCTGGCGGCGTCTGATAAAGCTTAAACGAAATGACCGCGGCACAAACGAGCACTGCGGTCACTGCGGCCGGGTAGGAAGTGAGCGTGGCAAGGTTCAGCCGGAGCATGAAATCGTGCGCGCGGTTGAAACAGATCCGCCAAAGCGGTTCGCGCAAAAGCTCGTCGCGCTGGCGCCGGTGAAATTCGTGCAGAAAATTATCGAAATATCCGGGAGGCGGCTGTTCGTAACGCTTCAGCCGAAGCAGCTTGCTGATTTCGTTATCGTTAAATTCGTCCATGAGCGGCTGGTTTAAGAAACGGGGTTCTTTCGAAATTCGTCCAGATAGTTTTGCAGCTGCCGATTCGCGTAAAAGAGTCTGGAACGTACCGTCCCTTCGGAAACACGCAAGATTTTACTGATTTCGGCGTGGGGCATTCCTTGAATATGGAACATGGTAACAACTGCTCTGTGTTCATCAGACAACTTCATCATCGCCTCGTTCAACCTTTTCTGAAGCTCCGAGAGGTCGGCCTCCCGGATCGGGCTGTTTGTGGCCGTTGCTTCGAGGAATTCCTTGTCGTTCTGAATATTCGAATCAACGTCGTCCAGGCTAAGGTTATATCGCCGGCCGCGCTTTTTGAGAAAATTAAGCGTCATGTTGACCGCGATCGAGTGGATCCAGGTATAGAAAGATGATTTGCCCCGAAAACCGCGAATTGCACGGTAAGCCTTGGAAAAAACGTCTTGCAACAGGTCGTTCGTGTCCTCGTGATTCGAGGTCATGTTATAAATGAGGCCGTAAAGCCGCGGCGAATACTTCACCACCAGTTGATCGAAGGCGGCCGCGTCGCCGCCTTGCGTCCGCGCTACCAACTGCTGATCGTCATCGCTTCGTGGCTGGTCCATTCGCTCCCGTTTAGGTTTAGCATGAACATCCAGCCCGGACGACAACAAACCCGTTAGGCGGGGTGGCAACCCAAGTCGAGCTGGCTCGATCGCAAGCGAAGGATTCATTTTCGGCGAAGCAAATTGATCGTTCAGTTGCGTCGATCGCGCATGGACATGAGCCAAAGGAGGTTGCCGAGCGCGGCGATAAACGCGGCCACATAGGTCAGCGCGGCAGCGTTGAGCACATTGTTCACACCTGCGACTTCCTCACCCGGCTGAATTATGCCCATTTGCTGCAAAATAATCTTGGCCCGGCGAGAAGCATCGAATTCCACCGGTAGCGTAATCAATTGGAAAACGAGCAGAATCGCATAGCAATAAATGCCAAGGGTGATCAACCCGGTGAGATGAAACCAAATGCCGCCAATCAAAATAAACGGCAGCATTTGCGAAGCAACCATCGTCACCGGCACGACTGCCATTCGCGCTTTAAGCGGCGCATACGCTTTCGCGTGTTGGATCGCATGACCCGTTTCATGCGCAGCAATTCCCAGCGCCGCAACCGAAGGCGTGTTGAAGACATTACTCGAAAGGCAAAGTCGCTTGCTCGCCGGATCGTAATGATCGCCGAGAAACCCGTCGACCTGCACCACGTCGACATCGTGAATTTGCGCCGCCTGCAAAATTTCTCGCGCGCACTCTGCGCCGGTGATGTTCGAGCTGGCCCGGACTTTGCCCCACTTGTTGAACGCATTGCTCACGCGGATCTGTGCCCAGATGCCGATGATTGCGGGAACAATCAGATAAAGAATCCAGTGCTGACCGCCATAGCCGATTGGGTAGAACATCTCTGTCTTAAGTGTAGCTCAGTAGTTAGACGCTTCCAGTTGCGCTTCGTTCATTTGCTCCAGGGATGCCTCGAGGTCGTAGACGGAAAAGTCACTCCCGCGCTTTAGATTTCCATTTGCTTCGGAAACCGCGACAAAAGGCGACACCCGGTCTTGGTCACGACCACGACATCCTCATGCCGCACACCGCCCAAACCCGGATAATAAAGCCCCGGCTCGACGGTCAGCACCTGACGCTCTTTCAGGACCACCCTTTGCAACCGCGGATAGTCATGAATTTCCAAACCTAGTCCGTGACCTGTTCCGTGAAAGAATCCTACGTTCCTCCCTTTACGAACTTCGGTTGGAAATCCCCGCTTCAGAAAAAGATCCTGGATCGCCTTGTGAATCGTCATCCCATCGATGCCGGCTTTGATTTTTTTCAATGCCAGCGTCTGCCCGTCTTTCACTGTCTGCCAAAGTCTGCGCTGCGCCTCGCTCGCACGGCCGCGCACGACCGTGCGCGTCATGTCGCCATAATATCCGGTCTTCGCGTCGCGCGGAAATACGTCCAGAATAATCAGTGAATTGGCCAGCAGCGGACCGGAACCGCGCTCGTGCGGATCGCACGCCTGATCGCCGCCCGCCACGATCGTGCCGATTGACACCCCACCTTCACGCAAAATCGCGGTATCGATCTCGGCGCGCAAAATCTCGGAGGTCAGAACCTTTCCGGACCAGCGCAATTTCTTGTCGCGGGCAATAGTCGATCTTTTCAAGACCTCCATCGCTCGTTTCAACCCCGCTTCCGTCATCCGCAGTGCACGCTCGATCTTTTTGATTTCTTCGTTCGATTTTGCTTCACGCGCCGGCCAGAACTCGCCCTTGGTTGGTTCGACCCGGATTTTTTGCCGGCTCAATTCCCGCGCGAATGCCAGGGGAAAATTCGCCGGCACGATTGCCGATTTTACGCCGCGCTGCCGGAGAAAATGCGCCAGCACCTTTCCGTACGGCGGCGATTGTCTGGATTTACCCTGCACTTCCCGCTCGAGTTTATTAAATGAGACAAATTCATTCGCATTCGCCTCCCGTCGACCGCGACCAATTTCCAAATCACTCAAGACGACGGTGCGTTTGCCGTTCCGCTGGAGAAAGATGAAAGGATCAGGCGCCCAAAAGTGCGTCGCGTAGAGAATATTGGCGTCAATGTCGCTTGCTGCGACGATCAGGCGGGCTTGTTTTTTCATATTTTCCGGACCTCCAGCTGGCGGCGCAGAATCCAGTGAAGCAAGGCCAGCAACGCGATGGTCGAGGCGACCAAAACGAACGTGTTAAAAGCAAACACTCCCACCTGCAAGCCGAGATAATGTTTCTCGGCACCAAAAAAGACATTCGGGCGATTGCCGCGGCGGTAATCGCTCTGGTCCATTTCTGCATTCGAAATGAGATCGGAGATTTTCTGGTTCACATAGAGCTGCTCCGCAGTGACCGGGCCACTGGCTCCTTTGAACAACGCACGATCAAAGGGCCGTTTCCCGTCCAGTACTTGGTCGACCAACTTAAGATAGCGATCGAGCTCAGCCGCAGATTTTGCTTCCAGCCCGGACAGGACGGCCAGGATTTCCTTCAAATCGTCGAGCCGCTTGCCCTCCGCGCTGTCTTGTCGATGTTTGGCAACAATTTGATCGATCTCTCTCTGGGTTCGTTCCTGCCGACGCGAAAGTGGATTCAGCTTCGCCTGAGCAACGATCATTTCTTCGTATGACCAGCGCATCGCGACGAACTCACAAACGACCGGCACTTCCAGTTTACTGCTCATTTTCCTTCCCTCCTCTTTCGACGGATGCTCGCTGAACCAGCGTTGCATCAGATAACGGAAGCCGAGGTTGCGATTCATGTTTTCAAATTTGATCAGCGCGCCACTCATCAGAATCTGGGGAATCAATACCCAGACCATGATGTTAACCGCTGCCTTTGAGTCAGTTACAAGCGAAGAAATGAGAAGACCAAGCGCCAGGCTACAAAGCGCGGTCAGGAACATGAGCGACAAATGAATCAGAAACATTCCCCGGATTTCGAGGATTGAATTGCCAATCCAGACAAAGAAGATGCATTGCAAGAGCGCGAAAAGAGCGAGTGAAGCGATCTTGGCAAAGATGTAGTAGGGTAAACGGATATCGAGATTGCGTTCCCGCTGAAGCACCGTGCGGTCGCGAATGATGTCGTCGGCACTGTTTGCAAGCGACAAAAACATAATGACCAGCAACGCGACAAAGAGATAGGTCGGAATGTGAAACGCCGAGGCGAAGTCATACTCGCCGCTATCGGAGTAGCGGAAGAGGGTGCCTACTCCGAGCGCGAGCATCGGGGCTCCTGCAATCGTAATTAGGAGGTTAACCTTGTTTCGCAGCTTACTGATGAACGCGCGGCGCAGCAGGGCGCGGAATTGGGTCCATTCATCATGCCAGCGCAAACGCATTCGCTTTTTTTGCGGCACGGCAATTGGGAGAGCGGTATCGGATTCCTTCCTCAGCGAAACCTGCTTGACGTCCTGAATCAAACGAAATGCTTCATATTTGTCGCGCCAGAAATCAGGCGAGTAACGCCGGGCTGCGACTAACTGCCCGCGCGTGTTTTCTTCGTAAATAATGTCTCCGCTCAGGTCACGCAGCGGCGTCTCGAGAACATCGAAGATAAATTCCGGCCGGGTTGTCCCACAAGCCGGACAGGCGCCCAACTCGGCTCCGAATTGATGCTGGTGCTCAGCCTCGGCAAAATAGCGTAACATGTCCGACGGCGTGCCGAAAAAAACGAGCCGGCCACCTTTGTCCAGCAGGATCGCTTTGTGAAACATTTGGAAGAGCTTCGAACTCGGCTGGTGGATCGTGACGATGATGATTTTGTTGTGCGCCATCGAACGAATGATTTCGATCACGTGCTCGGAATCTTTCGATGAGAGGCCCGAGGTCGGCTCATCGAAAAGATAAACGTCCGACATGCTGATCATATCCAGACCGATATTCAGCCGTTTGCGCTCTCCGCCGCTGAGCGTTTTCTTGACCGCGCTTCCCACCACTGCGTCGCGGCGCTCGCCCAACCCGAGCTCGACCAATTTCGCTTCCAAACGGCGCATTCGATCCCGCCGGGAAAGGTGCGGCGACCGAATAGCGGCGGCAAATTGCAGATTCTCCTGAATGGTCAGGTGTTCGTCGAACGCGTCTTCCTGGGGAATGTAGCTGATATAGCGCTTCAGCGCGTCGAGGTGCGCGTAAAGCGATCGGCCATTGAGAAGAATTTCTCCGCTGGAGGGTTGAAGTTGTCCTGCCAGAACCTTGAGCAAGGTGCTTTTTCCGCAGCCACTCGCGCCCATGACGCAAACCAGCTCGCCGCGTGTGATCGTGAACGAGATTCCGTCCAAACCGATATCGCCGCTGCCAAATCGATGGGTGATATCGCTTACTTCGAGCGCGCGAATGATGTTCCGCTCTTCCTCAATGATTCGTTCGGAAAAATTGCAGCGCAAAAATTGCCCGACGTCGATCCGGATGGTGTCGCAGTCGTGCAAATGCGCGGTCGTCCGCACAATCGTATCGCCAATCATGATCGGCCGATCAGCTTCGATGACTTCAAGCGTGCCGACACGCTTGTCGTAATCGCAAAAAATCTTGAGCAGCACGTCGCCGCTTGTCCCGGGCGAAAGCAAAATGTCGTCCGCTTCGAGCAAGCTCGGATTGTTCGAAACCAAGTATTCCGACTTGGACGCTTTGAGTTGAAACCGGCCACCGAGGGCACGAGCGCGGCGGCGCAGGTCCATCAAGTCCATTTCGCTGTTGTTGTGGAAAATAATTCGGTCTTCCAGCGTCGCTTCCACCTCCACGCCCGCCTTCAGCTTCACCCCGTTGATGGTGGCGTCGACATCCCGCAGCGCTTTGACGCGCACTTTTAATCCGAAAGTAATTTCGAGAGCGCTGTCGCGCGTTCGCCCGCGTTCCAATCCGACCTCATCCGCATCTTTGCTTATCCGAATGAAAATCTGCGGAAGCGAGACGTTTTTCTTCGCGTTGAAATATTGCGCCAGCTCCTGATAACTCAGCACCTGATCGCCGACCAAAATCCGCTGGCCGGGATAAATTCGACAAAAGCCACCGCGCACCAGCGGCCGGCCGCGCACCGAAACATTTTGGCCGGTATAGTTTTTCAACAAAATCAGATCGTGATAACGAAAAGCCAACAACCGATCGTTTTCCTTTAACGCCTTCAGATTCACATCGGCCTTGCCATTTGTTCCGAAGGAAAGCGACTCAAGCGGCGACGCGCCGCGTTGATAAATCGAGGGATCGGAATCTTCCGATGCGTTCAGTTGATAAACAATGTCGATTGCCTGCGCCGCCATCCCGAGTTGCGACATGAACGAATAAAATGCGACCACCTGCTCCTGTTTCAGGCCGGCTTGCGAGATCAAATCGTAAAGCTGCACCCCGAGCATGATCTTTCGTTCGGTACTGAGTTCAGTGCTCAGCTTCTGCGCCATCGCCGACAGGTCCTGCTGCTCGTAAAGGGCCTGGCGAAAAAGCTGGCGCAGCTCCGAATAAACCGTTTCCGGATAATCGTACCGCAGAAAGCCTAACGACGAGTCGATTTCCTCTTCCAACAAGACGCCGTCAGCCTTGGAAAAGCTGGCCAAAACCTGAATGAGCAGAGGCAAAAGATTCGGCCCTTCCGACACGCTGCGCGGTTTGCGCAAGGCGCGCCGCATCAAACGCCGGCTCTGCCGCCGCACGCGATAGGCAAACGGCGTCACCTTTTGCACGACCCGGTCGATCTTGTCGGCAACGGTTGTAACAAACTCGGTCATTGAAATCTTCGAAACCGGACTTTACTTCAACGCCTCAACTGTTCAATGACTCGACCGCCTGAGTTGCCGATCTTGCAATTACGCCTCTGTCCCAACCGGTCTCTTTCCCCGAGGGAGAGGCGGACAAAGCCTCCGGACCAGAGTTGTATTTATTATTTTTTTCCTCAAACTGGGCAGACTCCAAAAATTGCCGGTCCGGCTCACACCCTGCTCTTTGCAATGCAAAAACGTCCATGTTAGCGTCCCACCGCGAGTAATTCGCAGAGTTTATGCCACAACCTGATCGCAACCCCCAACGCGAAAACAAGCCTCGTGGAACCGAACCAGGTTTCAATTGGCGCGGCGTCATTCTGGTCGCCATCGCTTTTGGCTTTTTCGGTCTGGCTCTACTTTTTTATCGCGGCGGTTATCAAAGTTACGAAGAAGTTCCGTACAATCGCTTTCTCGACCTGCTGGCGAACAAACAGATTGTGAACGACAAGAATTCGCCGCTCGTGCTGGCGGTGGAAAATGATCGCTCCACCCAAATGTTGCGCGGCACATATATCAAGCAGGCTGCGGGCGGCGCCCCCGCCCAGCAAGTGCCATTTCACACTACCGTCTTTCTGACTTTCACCACCGATCTCCAGCAGAGGCTCGCCGCCGCTGGAATCGAGCCCGCTATCGTGACCGATACGCATCTGATTAGCCAGACCGTGGTCGGCTTTCTGCCCGTAATTTTTCTCCTCGCGCTTCTTTACTTTTTGTTTCGACAACAAATCCGCATGGCGGGCAAGGGCGCCCTTAATTTCGGGAAATCACGCGCGCGGATGCTCGCTCGGGACAAAAATAAAATCACCTTTCGCGATGTCGCCGGAGTCGAGGAAGCAAAAGATGAAGTGCAGGAGTTGGTCGAATTTTTGCGCGACCCGAAGAAATTTCAGAAACTGGGCGGTCGAATTCCAAAGGGAGTGTTGCTTGTTGGACCGCCCGGCACTGGAAAAACCTTGCTGGCGCGCGCCATCGCGGGCGAAGCAGACGTTCCGTTCTTTTCGATTAGCGGATCGGATTTCGTTGAAATGTTCGTCGGCGTCGGCGCAAGTCGAGTGCGCGACATGTTCGAACAAGGCAAGAAATCTGCGCCCTGCATTATTTTCATTGACGAAATTGACGCAGTCGGCCGTCATCGCGGCCACGGCGTCGGCGGCGGCCACGATGAGCGCGAACAAACGCTGAATGCATTGCTCGTCGAAATGGACGGGTTCGATACGCAGGAGGGCGTGATCATCATCGCCGCAACCAACCGACCGGACGTTCTTGATCCGGCGCTGCTCCGCCCCGGTCGTTTCGATCGACAAATCACCGTCAATCTGCCGGATGTAAAAGGCCGCGAAGAAATTTTGCGGGTTCATTCCAAGAAAGTGAAACTCGCGGAGGGCGTCGATCTCGCAGTGGTCGCGCGCGGCACGCCCGGTTATTCCGGCGCCGAATTGGCGAATGTGATCAACGAAGCGGCATTGCTCGCCGCGCGCCGCGGATTGAAAGGAATCACGCTCGCCGAGCTGGAAGAAGCGCGCGACAAAGTCCGCTGGGGCAAGGAGCGCCGCAGTCTTTCCATGAGCGAGAAGGAGAAGACAAATACTGCGTATCACGAAGCCGGCCATGCTCTGCTGCTCGAG
Organism: Chthoniobacterales bacterium; assembly: GCA_035622995.1. Taxonomy (GTDB): domain Bacteria; phylum Verrucomicrobiota; class Verrucomicrobiia; order Chthoniobacterales; family UBA10450; genus DASPUI01. The sequence continues at coordinate 75,841 of DASPUI010000116.1, read as the reverse complement.
CTTCTGCCGCATACCGAGCCGCTGCACAAAGTCACGATCATACCACGCGGGCCGTCGCTTGGATCGACCATGTGGTTGCCGGAGGAAGACAAATACACCAATCGTAAGAACGAACTTCTGGCGAGCCTGACGGTGAAGATGGGCGGCCGCGTGGCGGAGGAAATTGCGTTCGGCGATGTGACGAACGGAGCGGCCGGCGATATCAAAATGGCTACAGCCATGGCGAGAAAAATGGTTTGCGAATGGGGCATGAGCGAAAAACTAGGAATGGTCGAATACGGCGAACACGAAGATTACGTTTTTCTTGGCCGCGACATTTCTCGAGCGCGCGATTACAGCGAAGCGACCGCCGAAGAAATCGATCAGGAGGTGCGGCGTCTCCTCGATGATGCCTACCAACAAGCGAAGACAACTCTGCTGGAACATCGAGGCGTGCTCGATGCGATCGCCAAGGCATTGCTCGAGTACGAGACGTTGGACGGTGGACAGATCAAGGAAATCATTCAGCACGGCCGGCTGATCAATCCCCCACCGAGTTCCACGCCGCCGTCAGGCGAGAAAATGCCGCCTGAAAAACCGCCGCGCCAGGTTGTGGTCGGTCCCGACGTCGCTCCTCCTCTTCCGGGCGCACTCGGCGGCGCACCTGCGTAAACTGGCGATCCCGACAGAACTATTCGCGGCGCTGCTTCTCGACAAGATGGCGCAACTGGCGTTCCATGGTTTTGAACGCGTCGTGAATCACTTTGTTCAGCGGCTGGTGTGAACCGTTGTCCATCTGTTTCTCGTCAGCCACCAATTCATGCCGCGGCCTGACCGTCACGTCGATCCGGCAACGGTACGGATTTCCCTTGTGATGGGTGTGGTTAGGCTGTTCGACCGCGACATCGCAGCGATTGATGTGATCGCAGAATCTTTCCAGGCGACTCGCGTAACTCAAAATCAGATCGTCCATCGTGTCCGATTTTTCCAATCCGCGGTAGGTGATGTTAACAGGAAGTTCCATACTGAGTGAAGATTAGGTCACGAAGTCCTGCGAAGAAAGAAAAAGTCGCGGCCAGCACATGTTTGATTATCGGCGCCGAGTATTTTCATCCTGCATCTGGAGTCCGGTATTTTCATTTTAGGTGAGCTGGAGCGAGCGAAAATGCAACGGCAATCTTGCCGGCTGGATTTTAACGAGGTCCGACTTCACATTCTCGACAATCCGACTGCGAACTGCCGCGGGCAAAAGATCGACAATTGCACCGTGAATGTCGGCTGCCGCTGCGAACGACCACCCACCAGCGCCGCTCGGTTTCACGATTTTCGCAATTTGGTCGGCAAGTTGTTTATAAATGCGACGATCAATTTCTGTTTCGACCTTCCGTTCCGCGATTGAAGCCGGACCGTGACGACGGCCTGCGCCTTCGGTAACCGGAAATCGGCCGGCCAAATCAGTTACCTTGTCAATTAAACGGCCATGTGCGTCGGTGACGTCGAACGCCTGCACCAATTTCAAACACGGCCCACGGGTCGGGGTTTCGCTCACCTGGTATGCTTTCAAACTGCCGCGATCAGCCACGATGACGAGAGAGGCAGGTGTCATAGCTAATCACAAACTTGGGCGCGAGCAGACATCTCGCTCGTTACCCCTTCTATATTAAATTCGCGCGTCGTGACAAGGCTGTGCCCACGAATTCATTCTGTCTTCCCGCCAGTGCGTTCTTCTTCGCCGCTTATCGCCAGGACGCCCACTGGCCTCTTTTTCCACGATTCTTGCCGCGCGCGCTCGTGCGCGCCCCCAGTGAGTTTCAATAAACACGCCGACCGATCGGCCAGATCAATATCGTCACCAGACGCGAATCTTTTCGGTTCTTTCAGAAACCCGGCTTCGTCATTGGTGTCAAGGAGCAGATGCCATTCAAGATTCTCCAAACCGGGCAACAGAAAAGGGATCCTTTCATAATGCGCGTTGATTAATAGGAGAAAAGCTTCGTCGAGCAGCGGTTCGCCGCTGGCATCCACCACATCCGTGCTTTCACCGCTCAACAACATCCCCAAACAACGCATGAACGGTGAATTCCATTCTTCATCGCTCATTTCGTTGCCGCCGGCATTAAACCACATCACGTCTTTGATCTCGCTCCCGCGAATCCTGCGGCCTCGGAAAAATTTCGGGTGGCGGAAAACCGGATGCTCCCTGCGAAAACGGATCAAGCATTTGGTAAATTCGAGTAACTGGTTCTGTGCCTCGTCGCGTTGCCAATTGAACCAACTGACCTCGTTGTCCTGGCAATAAGCATTGTTGTTTCCATTTTGTGTTCGGCCAAATTCGTCGCCGCCCAACAACATCGGCATGCCCTGGGACAAAAAAAGCGTCGTCAGAAAATTTCGCCGCTGTTTGCGGCGCAGCATGCTGATTTTCGGATCGTCGCTTGGTCCTTCCACGCCACAATTCCACGACTGGTTGTTGTTGTCGCCGTCCTGATTGTTTTCACCGTTCGCTTCGTTGTGCTTCTGGTTATAGCTAACGAGGTCGTCGAGGGTGAATCCGTCGTGCGATGTAATAAAATTGACGCTCGCGTAAGGCCGCCGGCCATCGTGCTGGTAGAGGTCGGGACTGCCGGTCAGGCGATACGCGATCTCGCCGATTTTTCCTTCATCGCCTTTCCAATAACTCCGGACCGCGTCGCGATATTTTCCATTCCATTCCGACCAGCCAGTCGGGAACCCCCCAACCTGATAGCCACCCTCACCAACATCCCATGGTTCGGCGATCATTTTCGATTGCGATAAAATCGGGTCCTGCTGGATGGCCTTGAAAAATGCGTGATACTTGTCGAAACCATGCTCGCTCCGGCCCAATGTCGTGGCGAGATCAAACCGAAATCCATCCACGTGCATTTCGCCCACCCAGTAGCGCAAACTGTCCATCACCAGTTGCACGGTGCGCGGATGAAGCAGATTCAAGCTGTTGCCCGTACCGGTGAAATCGAGATAAAACCGCGGGTCTTCGGTCAGCAGTCGGTATGAAGCAACGTTATCAATACCGCGAAAACAGAGTGTCGGGCCAAGGTGGTTGCCTTCCGCGGTATGATTGTAAACCACATCGATAATCACTTCGATCCCGGCTGCGTGCAGATTCCTCACCATGTTCCTGAACTCGGCGACCTGCTCGCCCATTTGCCCGCTGCTCGAGTAGGCGCCATGCGGTGCGAAAAAACCAATCGTATTGTAGCCCCAGTAATTGGTTAGGCCACGGTCGATCAGAAGCTTGTCGTCGATATGCGCGTGAACCGGAAGCAACTCGATCGCCGTCACGCCGAGTTCCCGTAGATAGTTTACCGCTGCCGGAGTTCCAAGTCCCGCGTAAGTGCCGCGCAACTTTTCCGGCACGTCCGGCATTCGTTGGGTGAATCCTTTGACGTGCACCTCGTAAATGATTGATTCATCTTTCGAGGTGCCCGGCGGGCGGTCGTTGTGCCACTCGAAGGCAGGGTCGACTACCACCGATTTGGGCATGCCCCACGCATCGTCGCGAAAATCCTGCGCCAGGTCTTCCTGCTTGCCGCCGATCACGTAGCCAAACATTTCGTCCGCCCAGTTTACGTCGCCTGCGATCGCTTTGGCGTACGGATCGAGTAGCAATTTTGAGGAATTGAAACGCAAACCGCGCGACGGTTCGTACGCTCCCGCTACGCGAAACCCATATAACTGTCCCGGCTGGACATCCGGCAGAAAAACGTGCCAGACCTGCTCCGTCTGCTCCATCATCGGAATACGAACGTTCTCCTGGCGCGCGTCGAGACTGTCAAACAAGCACAGATCGACACTGGTCCCTGACCCTGAAAACAGCGCAAAATTTGTTCCGTTGCCCGTCCAAGTCGCCCCGAGAGGACGCGGATAACCAGGCCGGGATCTAACTGCTGTCATAAAGGCGACTCCCTATCGACCAGAGAACATAAGTCCGCAAGGAATCTAGGAGATTCATGCCAGTGCCGGCATATAGTTGAGATGATGACTCGGCGTATCCTGATCGTGATCGCTGCGGTGTCTGTCGTCGGATTCTTCGCGGATCAACATTTCAATGAGACCGCGCTGCCTGCGGACACAAAGATCGATCGAATTCTCGTCGAAAAATCGAAACGGCAATTGTCGATCTTTCGCGACGGGAAGAAATTAAAAACTTATCGCGTCGCGCTGGGTCAAAATCCAATCGGACCAAAACAGGAAGAAGGCGACATGAAAACTCCCGAGGGCATCTACCAGATCGACGGTCGCAATCCAAAGAGCGATTTTCATCTCGCGCTTCACATTTCATATCCATCGGATGAAGACAAGGCACGGGCTGCCGAACGCGGCGCTTCGGCCGGTTGCGACATCATGATTCATGGAATCACCAACGGAATGGGCTGGATCGGCGCTGCTCACCGCGAAAAAGATTGGACCGCCGGCTGTGTTGCATTGACCGACGAAGAAATTGAGGAACTTTGGCGTGTCACTCCGGACGGAACGATTATTGAGATCCGTCCGTAATTTTGACGAACAAGAGCGGCTTCTTACAAATCGCGCAGAGCCGCCTGCCCTTTTTCGACATCGGATAGCCTCAGAACGATCAACCCTTTCGGAGCGCTCGAACTACCGGCGAGATATGCGTACTCGATGTTCACCTCCGCTTTGGCCAATCGGTCCGCGATCTTTGCCAGAACGCCAGGCTGATTTTCTGTCTCGATCATGAAAACGTCGGACTCGAGGGCGAGCACGCCCGCCTCCCCAAGCAGCATCAGCGCTTTGGTTGGGTCGCTTACCACCATGCGCACGACCGAATGGTCGATTGTGTCGGAAGTGGCCAACGCGCGAATATTTATATTGGCCTTCGCCAGCGCATCGCAGACGCGCGCGAGCGCACCCGGACGATTCGCCAGAAATACGGCCAACTGGGTAGCGGTTTCAATCGACAAGTTCGGTTTCATCGCACCGGCAAGGTGATGCGAAGCAGGCCGCCTGACAAACTAAGAAATTGAAGATCGCGGCAGACCGCCTGAATAAACCTGCCGACCAGGCGGTGTTCGGCTATCGTGCGCGCGATCATGTCCGCAGCTTTAGATTCCCCGAACTCGCTGCAGCCGCGGCGCACAATCGGCCTTTACACCGCTTGCGGAATTGTGATCGCCAACATCATCGGCACCGGCGTTTTTACCAGCCTCGGCTTTCAACTGCCGGCAATCCATTCCGGATTTGCGTTGATCATGCTTTGGATCGTCGGCGGAATTGCGGCGCTCTGCGGCGCACTATGCTACGGCGAATTGAGCGCCGCCCTGCCTCGTTCCGGCGGCGAATACCATTTTCTCTCGCAAATCTACCATCCGGCGGTGGGTTTCATGGCTGGATTCGTTTCGGCAATAGTCGGATTTTCGGCCCCGATCGCACTCGCCGCCATGGCGTTCGGAAAATATTTTCACGGAGTCTTCGGTTTTGGTTCGCCGGCTGGTCTTTCGTTCGTCGTTGTTTGGATCGTAGCGATATTTCATCTCGGAAAGTTGGAAGTTGGAAGCGCGTTTCAAAATCTTTGGACGTTGCTCAAGCTTCTTTTGATTGGCGCGCTCATCGTGGTTGGATTGATCGCCGAACCAAAACAGCCAATTTCGTTTTTCCCGGTCCCCGGCGACGCGAATTCTATTTTCGCCGCATCGTTCGCAGTCGCGCTGGTCTTTGTCATGTATTCGTACTCCGGCTGGAATGCGGCAAGTTACATTACCGGTGAAATCAAATCGCCGGAGAAGACCGTGCCGCGCTCTCTTCTTTTGGGTACGAGCGTCGTGATCGTCTTTTATGTTTTGTTGAACGCGGTCTTTCTCACAAGCACTCCGCGCGAGGAACTTAGCGGTCAACTCGAAGTCGGCTTGATCGCCGGAAAACACATTTTCGGCGAGAACGGCGGACGGATTGTCGGGGCCGTAATCTGTCTCGGTTTGGTTTCCGCGGTTAGCTCTATGACCTGGATCGGGCCGCGCGTGACCATGTCAATGGGCGAGGATCACTGGCTATTGCGATTGCTTGGCCGGAAAAATCGAGGCGGTGTGCCTATTTTTTCGATCGTGTTGCAATTGCTCATCGTGAATGTGCTGTTGCTGACCGGGAAATTCAATCTGGTCGTGATTTACATTCAGTTCACTCTGCTGCTCTGCTCACTACTGACTGTATTTGGCGTGATTGTGCTGCGTCGAACGAAACCGCAATTACCGCGGCCTTATTGTGTCCGGCTTTACCCGTTCCCGCCGCTCGCCTTCTGCGCAATCACGATTTGGATGATGATCTATCTTCTGATATCTAACCCGGTTGAGTCGTTAGCTGGGTTAAGCACGGCGTTCGTCGGTTTGCTGCTTTACTTTTGCGCACGAAGACGCGTCAGTCGTCCCGCATGAGGCGTTTTCCCGCAAAACCTTTAGCCGGGTTAATCGTTTGGATGTCGATCTCGACCCTCCCGTTCTCAGCGGAGCCGGCACATGCAAGGCGCCATCAGCAGGCCCAGCCTGACTCAGCCGCGCAACCCGCCTTGCCGCCGCCCGACGATACCGCTCGTTTCCTCGCCGGCATGCCGGTTCCAAAAAATTCGCCGCTTGAGCCATTGACCCGTGATCCGGCCTGGCAGGAACACGCGACCGCTTTTGAACAGGCGTTTAGCAAACTCTACCTTCGGCAACTGCAAAAATTGCACGATTGGGAGCAGTCCTATGCTTCCGAGGCAACTCAGCCGCTGCCCGTCGCATTCTACATGTTCAGCGGCCCCGATTTCCTCTACGTCGATCAATTTTTTCCAAAAGCTTCCGTCTATGTCTTATGCGGCAAGGAATCGATGGGGCCGCCGCCTGATCCACTTCGCGTCGCGAATTTGCCCGGCGCGCTGCAGAATCTCGAGGCAGCGATGAATTCGTCGCTCCGCTACAGCTTTTTTATCACCAAGGACATGAAGGTCGATCTCCAACAGCAGCAATTGAATGGCACTTTGCCGATTCTTTATGTCTTTCTTGCGCGCGGCGATAAATCGATCAACGACGTAACATTCGGGTCGTTAACGTCAAGCGGAATGTTCGAGCAGGGCGGGCCCGGTCGCGGCGGCACCCCGGGCGTACGGATTAATTATACCGACAACCGTTCGGGCAACGCGCAAACCCTGTTCTACTTTACGACCGACCTTTCCGACGGCGGGATTGGCGCGAGCCCCGGCTTTCTCAGATTTTGCGACCACTTGGGAGTCGGCGTCAGCCTGCTCAAGGCCTCGTCCTATCTAATGTTCGAAGAAGGCTTCAACCGGGTCCGCAGTTTCATTCTCGATCACAGCAGAATCATTATTCAGGACGACGCAGGCATTCCGCTTGCCGACTTCAACCGTCAAAAATGGAACATCCGCGTCTTTGGCAATTACATCGGGCCGATCGATATTTTCAAACAATACAACCAGCCGAAATTAACGGAGCTATATCAATCGAGTAATCCTCCGCCCCTCAGTTTCAACTACGGCTACCGCTGGAACTTTAAAGAAAGCAATCTCATCGTCGCGTCGCGCAATTGACCTGGTCCTATTCCTGGAAGCGGTGGAACCAGGAGTAGGGAAAAACATCCCCCGGGCAATCGGTCGGCCAGCGCGGCGGATTCATTTCGCGGTGTGGTTTCACGATTGGGTAATGATCGCCCACTTTGCCGCAACGCTGGCGCAGGTAGCGGATTAATTCTTCGCAAGAATCGAGCTGTGCCCGCGTCGGCTGGTCGCGATTGAAATCGCCGACCAGACAAATTCCGAGTGCGATGTTGTTCAAATAATCGCTGTGGACGTGGCCGCCATTGATTTGCCGTCGCCAGCGGTCGCCCACTTCGATCTGACCGTTGGCGGTGGAGGTCCCATTTCCAATGACGAAATGGTAAGCCAAACCGTTTTGCATGCGGCGAACGTGTCGATGGTAATAATCAAAAACGGCGGCGTTCCCCTGCCGGGTTCCGCTGTTGTGCACCACAATATACTGCCAGCGCGCCGGCGCGACCGGTGCGCGATCAATCTGTGCGCGAATTGAAGCCGAGAGATAACGGTAACCGGCGCCCGTGCTTCGCCCACCGCCTCCAAAAAGTCGCGACCAGAAACTTCGCGGTTTCTCGTAGCCATATTTTTGGATGGTCAATTGCTCCGGTTCCTGAACCGGGACAGAAACTGTCGGTATCAATCTGGGCGTTGGCGGCGGTGAAGCTGTGGGAACCGTAATTGCCCGCGGCGCGGACGCGGTGGGGCGCGCCGTCGGCGTTTCGGACGGCGCTGGCGAAGCAGATTTTTTTGGCGATTTTGCCGGGGTCGCATTGTGTTTTTTCTTTTTTGTCGTTGGCGTCCCGTCCGGTAAGCCGTTTTTTTTCTTCACCGGCTTGGATTTCTTGGCCGTCGGTTCAGGTGTTTCTTTGGGTGTTGCTTTCGGCTTCGGCGTCGGAGATGGCGGTTTGGATTTGTGTTTTGGCTTCGGCGTCGGGGTTGGCGATTCATCCGGATCGACCGAGGCCGCCGACCTGGTTTTGAGAAATTCTTGCCGCTTTTCTTCGTCGGTGAGTTGCGCCTGAAGGAGCGTGCAGGCGATTGCGCTGCAAACGATCACGGCGAAAAACGACCACCGAAAGCGAGCCACCGAAGCGCAGCGTAACAGAGGGCGCGGTGCGATCAAGCAGACGCGCCGACTGGCGGCGGCACTGTTTCGATTTCGCGCCGTTGCTTCCATTCATCGCGCAAAATCGCGTTCAATTTTCCGCCCAACAACAGAAACAGACAGGTTAAGTACATCCAGAAGAGGAGCATGATGATGGACGCGAGGGCTAGATAAGTTGGGTTATAGCGATTGTATTTCGCGACGTAGAGCTGGAAGAGTTTGGTGACAAGGATCCAGCCAAAGGAAAAGAAGATAGCGCCCGGTAACGCCTGTCTGGCAGTCGAATAATGCTCGGAAGTCAGCAAATAGAGGACGAGCGCAAACAGGATCAAGGCTAGCGCGATGGACGGGAGATTGAGTGCCGCCACCCAATGCTGCAGCGGAATGCTAAGCTGAAAATTCACTTCAGCCAGACCAGCGAGCGTTTCGCCGAAGACCATGGCATTGAAACAAATCAGGATCGTTAGGCCAAACCAGAAAAGTAGAAAAAATGAGATGATATATCTCGACCACCAACTTTGTCCCTGCCGGAGACCCTGGGTGTGGCTCAATGCCCGGCTGACGGTCGCGATGAAAACCGTTCCGAGATAAATTCCGAAAATAATTCCGACATTGGCCAGCATTCCGCTCGAACCGGTCACCACCACGTTTGCGACCGCTGCATCGAGAATTCCCTGCACCTTGGGATCGGGCGGCAGAAAGCTTTCCAGCACTGCAACCATTCCGTGCAGCTTGGCTGGATCTGTCCCAAACAGCCCGAGCAGGTGCCAGAGGAACAAAAGCACGAAGGGCAACGCGAATAACAGTTGATAGGCGATCTGTGCCGCCAGTCCGGGAGTGTTGTCGGTTGCGGTTTCCCAAATTAGACGGCGAGCCGCGACCCAGATCAAACGCAGAATTTTCACGGGATCAGAGTTTACTTTGCCCGCAGTAAATATCCATTAAACTTCCGCGCGCCGACGTCCCCGCCACGCCTAACGAATTGTGAAAAGAATCCTCATACTCACTGCTGGGTACGGTGAAGGTCATAATAGCGCTGCTCGCGGCGTCCGCGACGGACTGGCACGGGTCTCGTCGGATTCACTGGTCGAGATGCATGATCTCTTTGCCGAAGTCTACGGAACACTGAATGAGCACATTCGCCGCGCATACCAGACGCTGATCAATCGTTGGCCGCGCTCGTGGGGTCTTGTTTATCGCTGGCTCGACCGCAAGAACGATTTTGACCGCGATTTCGCAAAGTTCTCCCGATTAAAAACGCGTCTTGCCCAATTGCTCGCCGCCTTCCAACCCGACTCAATCGTTTCAACTTTTCCGGCATATCCGTATCTCATCAGGCAAATCGCCGGAGTGGCGTCACGCTTCAAAAGCGTGGTGATCGTGACGGACTCAATTACGGTCAACGGCATCTGGTGCCGGGCGCCTGGAGATTATTTTTTTCTGCCTAACGAACAAAGCGCTGTGGTCGCTCGCCAGCGCGGCGTCGATTCTGAAAAAATTCGGGTTTTCGGTTTTCCGGTTAGCCCGAAGTTCTCGGATTTCAACCGGGATCGAGAAGAAGCGCCACACCGTCCACCGCGCATTCTCTACATGATTAATGCCGGAACCGGCAACGCACCCAAAACCGTCGCGCGACTGCTAGATCTCAACGTCGAGCTCACCGTTACCGTCGGACGGGATGAGAAGGTTCGGCGCGCGATTGAAGCTGTTATTGGCGATCACAAAATTGAAATCGTCGGCTGGACCGATCAGATGCCGCGCATTCTCAGCGAAAGTGATCTTCTGATCGGCAAAGCGGGCGGCGCAACCGTCCAGGAGACGATCGCCGCCGGTTGTCCGATGATTATCAATCACGTTGTCTCCGGCCAGGAGGAAGGAAACTTACAGCTGATCGTTGAAACCAATTCAGGCGCGATGGCGCAGTCGCCGGCGGAAGTTTCCGCCATGGCTGGGCGCGCATTCGCACACGGCGCGAAGCAGTGGAGCGAATGGTCGGCAAATATTCGTAAACTAAGCCGACCGCGCGCTTCGCTCGATATCGCGGAATTCCTCTTGTCGATTTAACGAACAATCGATTTTGACTCACGCCCGTTAAAAGCGGACGATGGAGAGTTCAACAATGAAATTCCGGACTTATAAAAACACTGATTTGCGCGTGAGCGAGGTTGGATTCGGTCTCTGGACCATTTCGACCGGATGGTGGGGAAACTTCACCGAAGGCGAAGCGATTGGGCTGATGCACAAGGCCTTTGATCTCGGCATCACCCTTTTCGATGCAGCCGACACTTACGGAAACGGCCTGAGTGAAGAATTAATCGCGAAAGCTTTTCCGAATCAGCGAGACGAGATCACGATCGCGACAAAGGTCGGTTACGATTTTGTTCACCACGGTGCAGCACGCGGGCGCGGTCAGCGCGAAATTCCGCAGGATTTCTCGGCCGAAGCAATTACTCGAGCGACCGATGCAGCGCTCAAGCGACTCAAAACCGAACAGATAGATCTGTTGCAACTTCATAACATCAGGATGGAGCAGGTTTATGACGATGCTCTTTGGACGACACTCGAGAAATTGAAAAAAAGCGGAAAGGCCCGCTACTACGGAATCGCGCTCGGTCCGGCGATCGGCTGGCTTTACGAAGGAGCGAATTGCATCCGCGAACGCGATTTCACAAGCGTTCAGCATATTTATAATATGCTTGAACAACATCCCGGCAGCGCACTGCACGAAGCGGCAACCGATGCCGGGAAGGAGACAATGTTTTTAATTCGAGTGACTCATTCGTCCGGATTGCTCGAAGGAAAATATACGGCCGAGACAACGTTTCCACCGACCGATCATCGCAGCCATCGGCCTCGCAGTTGGCTTTTAAACGGAGTCAAAAAAATCGGCAAATTACGTTTTCTGGAGAATTCCGAGCGTTCGTTGGGGCAGGCCGCGCTCCAATGGCTGCTGGCAGACGATCGCGTCGCGTCCACTTTGCCGAACATTTACAACGAGGGGCAGCTGATCGAATTCGCCAACGCCCCCGACACACCGCCGCTAACGCAGGACGATCTCGCCAAGATCGAAAATCTTTGCTCCGAAAACTTCGGCGTCGAAGAGGACCCTCCGAAATTCAAGGGCACAATGGAACTGCCGAAAGAAACAGCGGCGGTTGGTTAGTCCGATTGATCTTCTTCAACGGGTTGGGCGCGGCGGACCGGCGATTCGCGCCGACGGCCGTTTGCCTGGCGAGTTTTGTAAACTTCTTTGAAGACCTCCGCGATCATTGGAGCCGCGGCCGATCCGCCGTGAACTTTGCTGCCGACCTCACCCTCGTAGAGCGCAGCAAACGCAAATTCCGGCTTATCAGCCGGCAAATAGCCTGCGAACCACGCAGCCGTGCGCTCTTTGTTTTTCGGCCCCCATTGTGCGGTGCCGGTCTTGCCCGCAACTTCCACATTGTCCAGTTCGGCTTCATGCGCAGTTCCGCCCGCCCCGTTCACCACATCGACCAAGGCAGTATGCAACTGGTCCAGCGTCGTTGGTGAAATGTCGAGGGTCCGTTTTGCTCGCACCTGATAAGCGCTGACGATTTTGTTGTCGAGCGACTGCACCTGCTGCACGAGTCGCGATTGAAAAACGGTGCCGCCGTTGGCAATCACGGCCATCGCTTGCGCCATTTGCAGCGGCGTGACCTGTGTGTCGCCCTGACCGATAGACAAATTCGCAATGTCGCCGTTGAGCAGTTTTCGTCCGTGCGTTGCCTTCATGTAATCGTCGTTTGGCACCCGGCCCTCCGCTTCACCGCGCAACGGCACACCACACTTTGCCCCAAAACCAAGCTGCAGTGCCCAATCAATTATCGGCTCTGCGCCGGTTTTGATCCCAACCTGATAGAACCAGGTGTCGCACGATTCGGTCATAGCCTGAACGAAATTGAGCGCGCCGCGATCGCTCTTCTTCCAATTGTGAAACGTCAGGTTCCCGATTTCGATCGCCGGAACGCATTGATACAAGTCTTCCGGCCGGACCGAGCCGCTTTCGAGCGCCGCCAGACCAACTGCAACTTTGAACGTCGAGCCCGGCGGGTAGGAGGAGCGAAACGCGCGCGGTAACAGCGGAATGTCAGGATCATCCTGAAGCGCTTTGAATTTATCCGCCGAAATGGATGGAATAAAAACATTTGGATTGTAGCCCGGCCAGGAAGCCATCGCCAAAATGTCGCCGCTGTTTGGGTCGACGATTACCAGTGCGCCGCGTTTCGCTTTCGCGGCCAGCGCCTTTTCGGCCAATTCCTGAAGGCGCAGATCAAGGGTCGTCACAATCGTGCTCCCCGGAACCGGAGCGGAGATCAATTTTTCCGATGTCTTCCGGCCATCTTTATCGAACGTCAGTTTGTATTCGCCATGCTTGCCCGTAAGCAATTCGTTGAACGTTTGCTCGAGTCCCTCGCGGCCTTCCGTCTCAGGCCAAATCGTCTCGTGATTGTCAATGATGCCATCGAGGTTGCGGCCCGTTTTGCCGGTGTAGCCGACGATCTGTCCCGCCACCTTTCCGTTCGGGTAGGTCCGGATGTAAACTGGCCTAACGACCATTGAGTCTTTGGTCCGATCTTTGACCGCTGCGTATTCGTCATCGCTAAGATTCTGGGCGATTTCCAATGGCAAACCTCCGCGATTCCGATAATGCTTAATGATTGCGTCGTCGGAGATTTTTATCTTCCGGCCAATTATTTTGGAAGCCTGGTCGATCTTTTCCTGCATAAAATTGACCGCTTGTGCGTCGGAAAAATCGAGCGGCGTCGGAAAATTGACGGCCAGATTGTAGGCCACCTTATTCTGGGCCAGCGGCAAACCGTTCCGGTCGACGATTTCGCCGCGCGGTGCCGGCACATCGAGGACGTATGTTCGTGCCTGTTTCTGCGTTTCAAACGTTGGAATGATTGTCTCTTCTTCCGTTTCTGGCGTTGCAACCGGAGTCGCCACCGGCGTCGGGCTCGGTAGTTGCGCAAGCGACTCCGCCGCAGCACTGGCAAACAGAGACGCGATAAAAAGAATACGCAGATTTCCGCCGGTAAAATTCATCTCATTCCAAAACCTGCGTTGAATTGCGAAATCTGCGGCAAATCAATGCCGCTGCAAGAAGCGATGCACATCTTCGGCCAGTTTTCGGCCGATTCCTTCCGTCGCGGCAATTTCCTCCACGCTCGCTCGCCGGAGCCGATTGACCGACCCAAATTCTCGAAGCAACAGATTTTTCCGGTTTTGGCTCACGCCCGGACAATCGTCCAGAATGCTCTCCTCGACTCGCTTCTTTAAAAGCAGCTGGTGATAGGCATTTGCAAAACGATGCGCTTCATCGCGAATCCGCTGAAGCAAACGAAGCGCACGGGAATCGAGTGAAAGTTGTATCGGCAAAGCCCGCCCCGGCCGAAAAATTTCCTCGCGTTCCTTCGCCAGACCGATGATGGCCAATTCCTGCAAACCGAGTCGCTGGAGCTCGCTGCACGCGGAAGAGAGCTGGCCCTTACCTCCGTCGACAATGATCAGATCCGGCAAACGAACTGGCGCGGCAAACTTCTGCTGCTCGATCTCGGCGTTGGCCGCTGGCCGTTGAAAGTTGGAGGCTTGCTTTTCCAAACGGCGCAGCCCATCAACGGTTTGTTCCTGCGAAAACTCGGCGATTTCCGGATTTTGCTCGCGCGCTTCCAGTAAAATTCGCGCGTATCTTCGCCTGACGACTTCGGCCATACTGGCAAAATCATCCTGGCCTTGCACGGTCCGAACGCGATATCGCCGATAACAATTTTTATCCGGTACGCCGTCGCGAAAACAAACCATGGATGCGACCACGTGCGTCGTCGAAATATTCGAAATGTCGAAACATTCCATCACTCGCGGGAGGCGCGGCAGTTGCAAGACTTCGGCCAGCTCCTGCACGTCGGCGATTGGATCGATTGAGCTTGGCAAACTGTGCCGGGTAAAACGCCGCATTGGTTTTGTCGTCCGGCGCACATCATCGATCATATTGCGCAACTCAGCCGCTTTCTCAAAATCCATGTCCCCGGCGGCTTTGCGCATTTGTTCTTCCAGGGCAACGATCATTTCCCGCGAATGCCCTTCGAGAAATTCGCACGCTTCCGTCACGCGCTCGCGATACTGTTCCGCGTTAATTTCATTCAGGCGCGTCGGCACCTGATAGGTCGCGGATTTTAACTCGCGCTCAGTCGGCGCCCCGCGACCAAACGTGAGGACACCGAATTTCTTTCGCATCAAGTTTAGCGTCTGACGCAGTGCGCCGGCATGTGCGTACGGTCCGAAATAACGTGCGTTGTCATCCTTCTTCAATCGCGCCAGACGAAAACGCGGCCATTCTTCCGTCGGGTCAACCTTGACCAGAAGAAAACGTTTATCGTCACGGAAGGAAATGTTGTAACGCGGTCGGTACTCCTTGATCAGCTTGCCCTCAAGCAGGAGCGATTCGGCCTCGCTCCGGACAACATGCGTTTCGAAATCCCAGGTTGCGTCGAGCAGCGCGCGCGTTTTCAAATCAGCCTGGGTGATTTTCGAAGGAAGAAAATATGAGCCGACACGTTTGCGCAAGTCGCGCGCTTTGCCGACGTATATCACGCGATTGAATCGGTCGCGCATGAGGTACACGCCAGGCTTGTGCGGCACGTCCCGTACTTTCTTTTGCAAATCTGGCTTTTGCTTTGTCGAAACCATCGCCGGAGTCTGTAACGTACGCGCCGCGGGCAAATTCGGCAACGCGATGCAAACTGAACAACTACGCAACCCGCCGCCGCGGCAATGCCGATTGGACCATCATTAGCTCGCTGACGTTTTCCGGCGTAAGCAAACCAACCAGTCGCTTCATACCGTCGAGCACCGGCAATACCGGGCAATTGCACTCCTGCATGATACGAAATGCGTCTTCGAATCGCGTGCCGGTCGTTACGGTCGGAATATTGCGACGCATTACGTCGCCGACGTGAGTCGTTGGATCCCCCTTGTGCAAAGCCGCAATCAAATCGTGTCGGGTTAAAATTCCAGCGACGCTTCCGCTTTCTTCCAGCACCGGGAAATCGTGCTGCGACGTTGCAAGGAGTGCATCCACCGCTTCCTGCAACGTCGCGTTGACAGGCAACGATCGAAATTCACGGACCATAGCGCTCGATACCGGAAAGCGCCGCGAGACATCTTTCATCTGCGCGAGGGCGGCTTCCTGCGACGCGCCGATATAAACAAAAAACGCGATGAAAATTAAAAATGGGTTCCACAATAAACCGATGAATCCAAAAACAAACGCGCATCCCTGCCCAATGTTCGCGGCAATTTGTGTCGCACGCGCATAAGGCAGACGCGTTGCAAGCAACGCGCGCAGGACCCGGCCTCCGTCCATTGGAAACGCTGGCAAAAGGTTAAAGAGAACGAGCATCACATTGATGGTCAGCAACTGGGCGATTAAATCTCCGCCCTCGAATGTCGCCTGCTGCAACAAGCCACGTGCGCCGATCACGACAAATAGACAGAGCGCAATAATAACGTTCACAGCCGGTCCTGCTACCGCGATGATCAATTCCTGCACCGGCTCCTCAGGCATTCGTTCCAACCGCGCCACCCCGCCGATCGGCAACAGCGTGATGTCCGGAGTATTGATGCCGAAAGCTTTGGCGGCAAATGCGTGTCCAAACTCATGAAGGACGACGCAAACAAACAGCAGGAGAATAAAAATCACCCGCGCTGCCGCCACCGCCGAGCCACCTTCGTGGTAATATCCGAACGCGAGCCAGACGATCAGGAGCAAGAACGTGACGTGAATACGAAGTTGAATTCCCGCAATTCGAAAGATCGGAAGCGACCACCCCATAACTTCTCAAACTACGCCCAAAAAGTAATCGTGCGAAATGGCTTTATCCATGGCGCCTTTCTTTGAAACTGAAATCGGATGGATGTTTTTGACGTTGCAATTGTCGGCGGCGGCCCCGCAGGCTCGACCTGTGCCGCATTTTGCGCTGCAGCCGGTCTGCGAACCGTTTTGATCGAGCGTGAAAAATTCCCCCGCGAAAAAGTTTGCGGCGATTGTTTGAACCCGGCTTGCTGGGCGGTTTTGCGCCGGCTGGAGATTTTCGAAGGCGTTCGTGCACTGCCCCATGGCAGACTCGACCACGTCGATTTCATCGCCATCAACGGCCGCAAAATAAAGGTCGATCTGTCAAGCGGCGATGAAAGCGAGATCGCAATCAAGCGCAGTCTGTTCGATCAATTGCTGCTGAATCGCGCTCGCGACGGTGGCGCGGAAATTCGCGAACAATCGGTCGTGACCAGTCTCCGGAAGGCTGGGTCGAATAATTGGAAGATCGATCTTGTTCGCGAAACCGTTACCGCCCGTGTCGTGGTCGGCGCGGACGGGCGAAACTCAACGGTCGCGCGCCTGCGCAATTTACTGCCATCGCCCGGGCGTGAGCGCGTCGCGCTGCAAGCGCACATTCCGCTGCCGCAAGACTTCGGAAATCGCGTCGTTCTTCAGTTTTTGCCCGAGGGTTATTCCGGCCAGGCTCCGGTCAACGAGCGCGAACTGAACCTCTGTCTTGTCGGAAAGCCATCCTCCATTTCGATCCTGCGCGCCTGGGCGGAAAAACAATTCAGAACCAAGGCCGACCAATCGTGGCGGACCATCACCCCGCTGACTCGGGCACCGATTCATTCAATTCGCGAAGATCTCATTTTTATCGGCGATGCGGCGCGCGTGGTCGAGCCGTTCACCGGTGAAGGAATTTACTACGCGCTCCGTTCCGGCGAATTAGCTGCGGACGCAATCGCAAAGATTAGTCATGGCCAGAATCGACTATCGGTGTTGTCTGAATTCGCTCGCGCACGGGCTGCGATGTATCGCGGCCGGCTATGGATTAATCGGTTGGCGCGAACTGGAGTTCTCTCGCCTCGAAGCGCATCGGCTGCGCTTCATCTGGCGGGTATTAGTCCGGCGATTCTGCGGTTGCTGACCGGCAAAATCGTTCGGGGATCACGCTGATTGCCGCGCCGCTTTCACGGTATTCGACATGAGCATCGCAATGGTCATCGGACCCACTCCCCCAGGCACCGGCGTAATGGCGGCGGCTTTCTTTGAAACTTCCCCGAAGGCCACGTCGCCGATCAATCGATAGCCGCGCGCACTGGTCGCGTCTTCTACCCGATTGATCCCGACGTCGATCACAACCGCGCCGTCACGGACGTGTTCCGCCTTTACGAATTCGGCACGACCGATTGCCGCGACCAAAATGTCTGCCGAACGCGTGATTGCTTCGAGATTTTTGCTGCGCGAATGGACAACGGTAACAGTCGCATCCGCATTTTTAGTCTTTTGCACCAGTAAAAGTGCGAGCGATTTCCCCACGATCATGCTGCGCCCAATAATGACCACATGCGCGCCGGCAATAGCGATCTTGCTCTCGATCAGCAGGCGTTGCACGCCAAGCGGCGTGCACGGTACAAAGCCTGACTCATCGCCGAGCGCAAGCTTCGCGACATTCTCCGGATGAAATCCGTCGACATCTTTGCGCGGATCGAGCGCGCGGACGACCGCCGCCTCATCAATCTGTGGTGGCGGCGGTGATTGAACGAGGATTCCGTGGACGTTCGAGTCTTTATTTAATTCGCTAACTTGGGCGAGCAATTCCTCTTGAGTCGTCGATGCCGGCAGCTCGAGCTTGACTGAATGCAGGCCCAGTTCGCGGCTCATCTTATCCTTCGAACGGACATAGGCGCGGGATGCAGGATTATCGCCAATCAGAACGACTGCCAGTCCAGGCGTGATTCCTCTCGACTTTAGATCGGCGATTTCGCGACGGAGATCGACGTATACTTTTTCGGCAATCACTCGGCCGTCGATCAGGTTCGTCATGCGCGGAACTTAAATGACTCAACGCCGTTCAACCAGCGACATCATCGCCTTTTGCAGCCGCGAGCATTCCGCTTCGAATTCTTCAGGCGTATTTGTCAATTCTACCCGGTGCGCCGGGCCGATGATGAAGCGCACTTTGGCAAATGGGCGCGGCAAAATGAATCGATCCCAGCTGTTTACCCGCCAGCAGCTGGAATATTCGAAATTGACCGGCACAACCTCAGCGCCCGTCTTCTGCGCCAGAAAAATAATGCCCTTCCCAAGTCCGTAGGCCGGACCGCGGGGACCGTCCGGCGTGATGACAATGTCGCGGCCGGATGCAAGGACGTTGCCCAGCTCGAGAATTGCGCTGGCGCCCATGCGCGAGGTTGAGCCGCGAACAACGTCAAAGCCGAAGCGCTGAGTCAAATCGGCGACGAGATCGCCATCCCGACTCGCGCTGATCAATCCCGCGCCCGGCCGCTGAGGAAGAAATTTCTTTAGTGCGGGCGAAATCAGCAACAGGCGATTGTGCCAAAGTGCGGCGATGTAATTTTTCGCGACCGGCTTCCCGATCACGCCCAAACGATCGTCGACCTCGAAGCGCAGGGTGTGCGACCAAATTTGGAGCAAACGAAATCCAAATGCGATTAACCAACGTGCCCGCCAGCCTTCGATCTTCAACGTTTGCCGGATTTTCGAGTTTGATCAGCCCAGCGATATGCGCGCGCACTCGGCAGGCCGATTTGATCGAGGATGCGCCAGACAACGGTATCGACAATCTCGGCAACTGAAGCGGGTCGGCTGTAGAAGGAGGGAATCGCGGGGAGGACGACCGCGCCGGCCTCCAGGAGCGTCACAACATTGCGCGCATGTATTAAATTCCAGGGCGTTTCGCGAGGAACGAGCACCAGCTTGCGGCGTTCCTTCAAGAAAACGTCGGCCGCCCGCAGCAAGGCACTGTCGCTTGAGCCGGAAGCGATTCGGCCAATGGTTGCCATCGAACAGGGAACAATGACCATTGCATCGAAACGCGCCGAGCCGCTGACAAACGGCACATTGAGATCGTTCTCGTCGTGCTGGACAACATTCTTTGGAATTCTCAGGCCGCCCAATTCCTGTTTCGCGACTTGTTTGGCGTGCCCGCTCATCACGAAATGAACTTCGTGCGCAGCAGTATCGATTTGTTCGAGCAAACGCTCCAAATAAATCGTTCCGCTGGCGCCGGTCGCCGCGATCACCAGTTTCATCGGACTAAGAACTACAACTCTTCTCGTTTCTCGCAATCAGAGATCGGCGGGCGAAAGAAGTCGACCTCGTCGTGTTGAACTCACTGCCGAACCATCCCAAGATACGAGATGGTCAAAAAACTCCTGCACACGCGCTATCGAGTAAAAGACTTGGAAAAGACAGTTGCCTTTTATCGGGATGTTCTCGGATTAAGAGAGGTTCGCCGACATACCTCCGGTCGAGGGTCGCAGTTGGTGTTTTTTAAAGCACCGCAAAGCGAGGAAGAAATTGAGCTGTGCAAGTTTGACGAAAGCGGTCCGGTGATTGTTGGTCCTGACCTGACCCATCTTGCCTTTGAAGTAGACGATCTGGACAAGTTTGCGCGCGAGTCTGCAGCCAAGGGCTACCCGCTTTCGGACGGTCCCCATCAAACGTCGGGTGGAAGCAGGATTGCGTTCGTCGACGCTCCCGAAGGTTATGAAATTGAACTGATCCAGCGCGGAAAAGATTTGTAATCCCTTGCGTATCTCAACGCGTTGCCGCTAATTCTTCGCCGATGACACTGGGACGTCGCTTGTTCGTTTTCCTCTGCGCCCTCGCGCTTCCGCTGGCCGCGATTGGACAGGAGTCGGTCCGGCCCACCGGCGTGCCGGAGCCGTTGCCAAAAGAAACAGCCACTCCGACTTCTCGGCCGGTCCATATTCGATCGACCCATTCGCGCGCAAAGCCTAAAGCGGACGAGGACGACGAACCGGCAGTCTCGATACCAACAAGCGTTACGGGAGGAGTGCCGGCAACTCGGGCGAAATCGGTCATCATGGTCGATGCAAAAAGCGGGCAGGTAATATATGAGAAAAATGCCGACGAGCTTCGGCCCGCAGCGAGCACCCAAAAATTACTGACCGCGCTGATTGTGGCCGAGCACGGGTTTCTCGACCAACCGGTGACGGTCCAGGCAGTCGATACACTGGCCGAGCCGGTAAAATTGAACATTCGGCCGGGCGATACTTATCAACGGATCGATCTGCTGCGGGCGCTGTTGGTCAAAAGCCCTAACGATGTTGCCCGGTGTTTGGCGCGCGACAACGCCGGAAGCATCGAGGTTTTTGCCGAATTCATGAATCAACGAGCGAAGGAACTTGGCGCGACTCACTCGCATTTCATCAATCCCAACGGACTCCCAGTGCCCGGCCAATATTCCACTGCCCGCGACCTCTCGCTGATTGCGCGGGCCGCATATGCAAACTCCACGATTCGTTCGATCATCTGCCTGCCGCAGCTTGTTTTTCGCTACGCCAATGGCCGCACACGCGAGCTGGAAAATACGAATAAGCTGCTGCGACGGCTTCCCTACTGTAATGGAATGAAAACTGGCTACACCGAGGCCGCGGGCAAATGTTTGATCGCCAGCGGAACCCGGCCAGGCAAGGATATTATCGTGGTCGTCCTGGGCGACAGTCCGGCGGGCGTGTGGCGCGACGCGGGCGCCCTGCTCGCCTGGGGCCTTTGGAACGGTTCAAACGGCTAGCGATTTTTTCGCGCAGAGCCCCGAAGAACTGTTCGCGCAATCGTTGGATTGCCATTTACGCGAGATCCGGAAGGGCTGACAGACCGATGTTAATCCGGACGGAAACAAAAGGTCAATTTCGATGCCCAATCGCCGTCACTGCCGCCAGGCAGAATAGACTCCTACCTTCTTGGCGCGATGAAGGAATCGTAAAAAGCCAATTAGGGAGTTCGGGACGCCCCCCAGTAGCGAAGCAGGGGCGACGGCATCAAATTTGGATTGTGATCGACGTCGGTGGGCGCGTCAGCTGGAACATCTTCCGGCCCTTCAGCCGGGGGCGCGGGCTCGGCAGTGCTGGTATCGGCGCTGGCGTACTTTGCCATGAGACGCTGCTCCAAGGTTTGGTGCTGGGCACTCGTCTGGCTCGTAGTGGAACAGGCCGGGAGCAACGCGAGACTGAGCAGGCAAACGGCGATAGATGTTTTCATTTGTAAAAGTCCCTGCGTGAAAGAAGCAATCGTTTCGAGGTCTATAATTACCATAATTACCCTCTGAAAGGCAAGAAATTTTTTCGCTACAAAAATCGGTCTAAAATCGGCCGCAAACGTTTTACCGTCTCAGCTGGCCAAAGCTTTTGCTGCGTTACCAAAGCAGAGTCTAACGCCGAGTGCTCCGGCCAATCCGCCTTCCTTGGGATTTTGGGAATGAGATCGACAATGATCCGCTTGGCGATGTCGGCGTTGGCTTGTAAATGGCCGATCACCGTTTGCGCCGACACCGGCTCTTCTTCCACTCTCCAGCAATCATAATCTGTGATCATCGCCATCGTGGCGAGGGCGATCTCCGCTTCGCGAGCCAACTTCGCTTCCGGCAAGTTCGTCATTCCAATCACGTCAAAACCGTGGCGGCGGTTCAACTCGGATTCGGCGCGCGTCGAGAATGCCGGGCCATCCATATTCACGTAAGTACCGCCGTCGTGAGCAACGATTCCTACCTTCTTAGCAGATTCGGCCACCAATCTGCGCAAGTTCGCGCTGATCGGTTCCGCGAAGGAAATGTGAACTGCAATCCCGCCGCCAAAGAACGTATGCTGCGCCCGCGTGCTCGTTCGATCGTAAAACTGCGACGGTAAAAACAGGTCGCGGGGCGCATATTTTTCCTGCAAGCTTCCAACCGCCGTTACGCTGATGATCCAGCGAACGTTGAGCGAGCGCAGCGCGAAGATGTTGGCGCGGTGATTCAGCTCGTGCGGCAAAATCCGATGTCCCCGGCCGTGTCGCGGCAAAAAATAGACCTGCCGACCGTTCAGTTTTCCACCAATCAAGGCGTCCGACGGCGGGCCAAATGGGGTGTCGATCTTAAGTTCGGTCGGTTCGATCAGCTGTTCCATTTGATACAAACCACTTCCCCCGATCACTCCGATGGCCGGTACATCATTTCTCATTCGCGGCGCGATTAAATCTGAAAGATTCGGGGGTTGGAAGACGTATCGTCGTTATGAAGGATCTCGTTCGTATTCTTCAACTGCTGGCCTGTGTCTCGATCCTCCTCCTGAATTCCTGCGAATCGGAAATCGCCGGTGGTCCATCGAGTGAGCGATTTTCCCAAGCGCCTGCCGATCGGCCCGGCCTTGCAACCAAATGGGGCGAAACACGCCGGTGCCGAATTAATGTGGTCGGCTTTGAACGTGCCGCTTCTGAGCCGGTCGCCGTCTCGGCAATCTATTACAACGATGAAATCGGCATTCGTGCCATGACGGGCGTATGCGCCTCGCAACCAGGGTGGTCGGTCTTGCCTGGGCCGACTGAAGACTTGATTTCCATCGGGCTAAAAGACCCGATCGGCTTCTTTTACCCCGGCTTGATCGTTGCTGACCGCTGGTTTGTAGTTGGCAAGGAAGGCCGGCGTTACTCCATCGCGATTCGCAACCAAACGGATTATCGACTGGAAATTGTCATATCTGTTGATGGGCTCGACGTCCTTGATGGGCGCAAAGCTTCGGTGCGAAAGCGCGGTTATGTGCTTGCGCCTCATGCACAATTAAAAATCGAAGGTTTTCGTCAAAGCACCGAGTCAGTCGCGGCATTTCGTTTCGGGCCGGTGTGTGAATCCTACGCAGCCGAAAAATATCGCAACTCCCAGAATGTCGGCGTCATTGGTATAGCCATTTTCAATGAACGTGGCACGAACCTCCCGACTGGCCGCGAAACTCGAAAACGACTGATGGCTAATCCCTTTCCCGGTGGGTTCGCTGCTCCGCCGCGGGATTGATAATCCAAAGGGCGCGAACAGCGTGGCGCATCGCGTTTGGTCGTGTATTATTTCGGCCACTCATGCCGAAGTTCTTCATCAAAACCTACGGCTGCCAAATGAACGAGCGCGATTCTGAACAGGTCGCGCATTCGCTCATCGCCCGGGGCTACCAGCGCGTCGATAGTGAAACTGAAGCCGACGTCGTCCTGCTCAATACTTGTTCGGTGCGCGACATGGCCGATCAAAAGGCGCTGGGCAAAATGGGAATGCTCGGGCAATTGGCAAAACGTCGTCCGGAAATTGTGTTCGGGTTTTTGGGTTGCATGGCGCAAGCACGCGGCAATTCGTTGCTTAAAAATCTGCCGCATCTCGATCTTGTGGTCGGAACGCAAAAGTTCCATCGCGTTGCCGATTATGTGACCGAAGCAATCGAACGAAAGAAGTACCGCGCGATGGACGATCTGCGTTTTTCGATCGTCGATGTTGCAGAAGAGGCCGGTTCGCAATCGACTATTCGCGAGCAGCAACTTTCAGCCAAACAAGCGACCGCGTTCGTTTCGATTATGCAAGGCTGCAACATGCATTGCGCTTTCTGCATTGTCCCCCAAACCCGAGGGGCGGAGCGCAGCCGCTCGATTTCAGAAATTGTTGATGAAGTTCGTGGTCTTGTCTTACGCAGCGTAAAAGAAGTCATGCTTCTCGGTCAGATCGTGAACCTTTATGGCCGGCACGAATATCCAAGGATCGATGGCAAAAGTCCGTTCGTGCAGCTGCTTGAGGCGGTCCATGAAGTCGAAGGCCTGGAAAGATTGCGTTTCACTTCACCGCATCCGATCGGGTTCCGGGAAGATTTGATCGGTGCTTTTGAGCGGCTGCCGAAACTGGTTGAGCATGTTCACCTGCCTTTGCAATCCGGCTCGAATAAGATCTTGCGAGCGATGCATCGCACTTACACGGCAGAGAAATATGCCGCCCTCGTCCATCGTCTGCGGCGCGTTCGCAAGGACATGGCAATTACAACAGATGTAATTGTCGGCTTTCCCGGCGAAACATCGAACGATTACAAGCAAACGCGAGATTTGGTCGAACAACTTCAGTTCGATAATGCCTTCGTATTTCGTTATTCGCCGCGACGCGATACCCCCGCCGCCAGCATGAACGATCAGGTTGAAGAGCCGGTGAAAGAAGAACGTAATCGCGATTTGCTGACCTTGGTGGACGAATTGGCCCAGCGCGCGAATCAGCGGCTGGTCGGACGCAACGTTGAAATTCTTTGCCAGGGCGCAAGCAAAACGAATCGGGTGCGGCTGATGGGTCGGACCCGCACAAATAAAATCGCTATTTTTGAGAGCGAGAATGATCGGACTGGCGACTTAATCGAGCTTCGAATTGAAAGAGCGACAGGTTTTAGCCTGTATGGAACGCCGCTCTTTCCCGCAAAGAAGGCCGCGATTGCCGCATGATTTACCATTTCTCGCTCCAGACCGTTGGTTTTGTCGTCGGTGTCGTCCTTTTCCTTATTGGCTTGCCCGGACTTTTCCAGCCGCGCACTGTTCAAAATTTGGCCAGGCGTTTGCCGCGATCATTGCTCGTAGGCGTGGTCTTGTGGACGATCGATTTGATCTGGGGTTTTTGGTTGCTCTCAACGATGGAAATGGGTGAATTTGCCACGTTTCGCCGATTTCTGCTCATCGCGTTGCCCATCGGTTACCTGCTAGTACTACGTTTTCTGGAGGAGTTTCTTGCCGTCCGCGCGCTCGGAATTCTTTGTTTGCTCGCAGCCGAACCCCTTCTTGACGCTGCTTTTTTTCGGAATGAAGAGAGCCGTTTGGCCGTTACTGTCATCGCCTATCTTCTCGTTATTGCCGGACTTTTTTGGGTGACGATGCCGTACTTGCTGCGCGATCAAATAAACTGGAGTGCCGGCACGGACAGGCGTTGGCGTTTTCTGCATGGCGCCGTGGTGGCCTGCGGAGCGCTTATCATTGCGCTGGCGATCACTAAATACTGACGATTGAACCGGATTCTCGTCATCCGCGGCGGCGCGATTGGCGATTTTATTCTTACCTTGCCTGCGCTCAAGGCGTTGCGAAATGCCTACCCGAACGCACACATCGAGATTCTCGGTTACAGGCATATTGCCGCGCTGGTTGAGAAGCGGTTTTATGCCGACTTCGTCCGTTCGATCGAATACGGATCTCTTTCCAGCTTTTTTGCCAGGAACTCCGAACTGGCAGACGATCTAAAAGATTATTTTGCGAAGTTCGAATTGATTATCAGTTATTTGTACGATCCGGACAAAATTTTCGCGGCCAACCTGCGGCGGTCCGGCGTCGAGCAACTGATTGAAGGTCCGCCCAGAATCGACAATTCGCAGCATGCTGCGCGACAACTCCTCAGGCCGCTCAATCAACTTGGGATCAAAGTTACCGACCTTGAGGCAAGCATTTTCCCGTCAGCGAGCGACCGGCAATTTGCCAGCGAATTTCTGACCGATCTGCCATCTCCAGTTGTCGCCATTCATCCCGGCAGCGGAAGCGAACGAAAAAATTGGCCGCTCGAAAATTGGCTGAAGCTTGGGCATGATTTGTTAGCGCGGAATTCGTTGGTCGTTGTTTCCGGCGAAGCAGACCGGATGCAAAGCGCAAAACTGAGGGAAGAAGTCGGAGATCGACGCGTTCGCTTCGCGGAAAATCTTCCGCTGCCACAGCTCGCGGCGATTCTCAGGCAAACCGTCTTCGTGGGCCACGACAGCGGGATCTCGCACCTGGCCGCGGCCGCAGGAGCAGAGTGCATTCTGCTTTTCGGTCCGACCGATCCCGAAATTTGGGCGCCGCTGAACCGTAATGTGCGCCTCATTCGCGCGCCAGGAAACGATTTACATCTGCTTGAACTCGTTCCGGTTCGAGAAGCAGTTGATCAGGCGCTGATGCGCATCGGCATGATCACGTAAAGGAATGGAGTCTGGATTTTCAAAACGCCCGGGCTCATCTCGTCGATGAGATCGAGAAAGACTTCGTCTTCAGTCAGGTTCCTTAGCGGTGCCATTAAAAACTCCGGATTAAACGCGATGGAAAAATCCCGGCCCTTGTACTGGACCGGCAGCGACTCCTTGGCTTCGCCGACTTCGGGCGTATTTGCGGTAATGTCGATATTGTTCTTGCCAAAGTTTAGCTTGATCGAATTCGATTTGTCGCTGGCCAAAAGCGAAACGCGGCGGAGCGAATTCAAAAATGTTTCCCGCTCAAGCGTGACGCGGTCCTTCGCCTCCGCCGGAATCACCTGGCGATAATTGGGATAATTGCCCTCAATCAACTTCGAAACGAGCAAGGTCTTGTTCAAATCGAACGCAATCTGGCCGCTCCCCACGCTGACTTTGACATCGCCATCGTCAGTCAACAGGCGCTGAAGCTCGGTCACGGCTTTGGTCGGCACAATGATATCAGTTTCGTGACTGCGCGGGAATTCCAGTTCGATATCGACCATGGCCAGCCGGCGGCCATCTGTCGCAACCAGTGTGAGCTTGTTGTCCTTGAAACTGAACAGCACTCCATTGAGCACATAGCGCGTTTCGTCGGTGGAGATGGCGTATGAAGTTTTGCGCAAGCCGTCGCGCAACGCTTTTTGCGGGATCGTTACTGTTTTCGCGCCCTCGAATTTCGGAAGCGGCGGAAATTCTTCCTCAGGTAATCCCAGGATCTTGAAAAAACTTTGCCCGCTGCGAATCGAAGCAGCATTCTTTCCATCGATGTCGATTTGAATATCGCTCGAAGGCAGCTCGCGGACGATATTGAACAGGCGACGCGCCGGCAGCGTGGTCGCGCCAGCTTTCTCAACTTGCGCCTCAAAACTTCCGCGCACGCCAACGTCGAGATCAGTCGTTGTTAAGTGAACTTCGTTGCCGTCGGCCTGCAAAAGCACGTTCGACAAAATCGGGAGCGTGGTTCGGGTGCTGACGACATTTTGAACCTGTTGCAGACCTTCGAGCAGTTTTTCTTTCGTTACGCTGAATTTCATCGGAAAGGTGGCGCTTAAGATGTAAAGCCTCCGATTTTGTTCGGCAACCGTAATCTGGGGGAGCCGAAGCTGGTCATTTCGACGCCATCACTCAGCGCTGCAACGAACTATCGATGAAAGAAATCGTTTGGCGAACGCTGTCCTGCTCTTTCATTCGCCTTTTCACCAGCTTGCATGCGTGCAAAACCGTCCCATGATCGCGTCCCCCAAACGCATCGCCGATCTCGTTGAGCGACGCCTTGGTCAGCTCGCGCGCGAGATACATCGCGACCTGGCGTGGAAAAGCAATATTCGCCGGACGCCGTTTGCTCGTCATGTCCGCCAGCCGCACATCGTAGTGCTCGGCCACTCGTCTTTGAATTTGTTCGATCGTGATTGAGTTACGGGCCTCCTCCTGCAAAAGGTCCTTCAGCAGATGCTCCAGCGCTTCGGGGGTAAGTTCTTTGCCGCTGAGCGAGGCGAACGAGGCCACTCGCACCAAGGCACCTTCCAGCCGGCGCACGTTGGATCGAATCCGGTTCGCCAGAAATTCAAATATCCCGTCTTCGAGTCTGATCCCGAGCGCGCGCGCTTTTTTGCGCAGGATGGCGAGTCGCGTCTCCATCGCCGGAGGCTGCAGTTCCGCGGTCAGGCCCCATTCGAACCGCGAAACCAGGCGATGTTCCAGATTTGCGATCTCGGACGCAGGTCGGTCGCTGGAAAGAACAATTTGCTTATGCCCGTCGAACAGGGTGTTGAAGGTGTGAAAAAATTCCTCCTGTGAACGTTCTTTCCCGCTTAGAAATTGAATATCGTCAATCAACAGAAGATCGGTTTGTCGATAGCGCTTTCGAAATTTGACCAGGTTGCTGTGCTGAATGGCATCGATGAATTCGTTGATAAAAAGCTCGCTCGAAAGATAAATCACTCTCGTGTTTTTCTTCTTCGAGACCACGTATTGGCCGATCGCCTGCATCAGATGGGTTTTGCCAAGACCGACGCCGCCATAAATAAAGAGCGGGTTGTAGGTTCGAGCCGGCTGCTGGGCGACGGCCAAACTCGCCGCGTGCGCGATCTCATTGTTCGGGCCAACCACGAACGACTCAAAAGTATTTCGCGGATTCAGGCCGAGCGCAGTCGCGACCATTTTGCTGGCGCGGACCGCCTCGGGTTTTTTCTGCCCGTCGATTTGCTCCTCGATCGCTTGGACCAGCGGCTCAGATGGAGAGAGAAATTTGACCTGTAGCGGACCGCCAAATGCGGTGACAATCGCCGCTTGGAGCGCGGTCATATGATTACTCTCGATCCAATATTGGTAAATATTGTTCGGAACACGAAAGGTCAGCGAGTCGCCAGCCGCATCAACCAGCTCAAGCGCGGAAAACCAACGCTTGAAAGTGTCCCCGCTGACTTGCGGTCTTAGCGCTGCGGACAGTTGCCGCCAGAGCTCAGCACATTTTTTGTCCATAGTTGTTAACAGCGTTACACAGTTGCCACAAAGGCCATTACCAAGAGAAAAACGGGCGCGAATCGGCAATTTGATCTTATCCGGTCGAGCTCGCTTCGTTTTGCAAAAAAGTCCCAAAAACGGCCCAAAACACCGAAATTCCAAGGAAAAATCCCGTTTTTGGCGCAAAAAAGCCGTTCTCGCGTTACAAGATCGACATATTCTTCGGGATCACTCTCTGCTAGGGTTGAATCGTCAATCATTCTCAGGGATCAAAGTTTCTCAGAAATGTTCACATCTTATTCACATCACCCCGTTCGCTCCGTGCCAGCGGCTTGAGATTAGAAATCGCGTCCAACATCGACAAGAAAAAATCTGAACTTTATTTTTATTTTCGGGTCAAAAAACTCTTGACTGAAAAAAGCAAATCGACATTGCCCCAAGGACCGTTTCAAAACGGGTCATGTGCACGATTGACCGAACCCCGGCGCGCATTCATTTTTTCCATTTCGTGATTACCCGCCGGCTGTTTTGCTCACTTTTCCTGGTTTTGATCGCCGGGTCGTTCGCGCGCGGGGCCGAAGAATTACTGCCGCCGTTTGGTTTTCGCTGGCGCGATCCAGCGTCGCGAGTAGAAGCCATTCTAAAAGGGGCGAAGGCCGAGATCGTTTCGCGCGAAAAAAAGGAGAACCGGGAGGTTTGGACGGTGGAAGGCTTGATTCATCCTGGATTGAAGCGCACTCTTTTTACGTTCAAGGGCGGCCTGCTGACTGACGTCGAACTGCAATACGAATATCCGAACTGGACGATTGAGCGTTATAACGACCGAATGGGCGACATTCGCCGTTTCTTCGATACAAAATATGGCGTAGGCAAACTCGTAGCCCGCCCACAGCACGACACCGACTCTAACCCAGAAGTAATTCAGACGCTGGTCGGCTATCAGTGGGTGATCGGCGCAACGATGCTTGAGCTTTTTTACTTTTCCGCTTCAGAAGGTCATGTCCCCGCCGATCGCGATCCTTATCCGCCGGTGCGGGTTATTAGCGTCAGCTATAAAGCGCTGTAATTGCGGTCTATCACCGTTGGACCCGGCCTCTACAACGTCGTCTCGGAAACAAGCGAGCGCCGGTGCTTCACGCCCCGCTGGGTTTCTTTTTGCAAACGTTTGAGCCGGCTGGAGAGCGCGGTCTTGGCCGCCGAACTCATCCGATCGATGAACAGAATGCCGTTGAGATGATCGACTTCATGCTGGATGGCGCGTGCGAGTAATCCGCCTGCCTCCAGCTCGATCGTTTTGCCCTCCACATTTTGTGCGCTCGCGACGACGGTTCTCGCCCGTTCGATCTCGCCGTTGATCTCCGGAAAACTCAGACACCCTTCGGTGCCTATTTCTGTTTCGCCGCCAATTTTCAACTCGGGGTTTATCAAAATGAGGGGGCTTGAATTTCTTGGATCAACCTCCTGGCCATTTACCTTCAGTGTGCTCGGCTGGTCTTTGACCTGTGAAACGTCGAGGACGGTAAGTTGAAGCGCCTGACCGATCTGTTGGGCTGCGAGCCCGACGCCGTTCGCTTCACGCATGGTCTCGATCATGTTTCCCGCCAGCTCGCGAATGCGATCGTCGATCTTCTCCACCCGCCTGCCTTTGGCACGCAGAATTGGGTCGCCATACTGCGCGATCGGCAATTTCATTTTTGTTCGCTGGTGAATGCCGGCAGGTTTTTCACTCCAGCAAGCTTCAATGCATCCATCACCTTAACGATGGTGCCAAACGACGCTTTCTTGTCCGCCTGCAACGCAAGCGAAGATTTCTTTGTCGGCGGCAGTTGATTCACCGCGTCTTGCAATTCTTCGATCGCAATCGCGCGGCCGTCGAGCTTCACTTCATCATTCGCGTCCACGGTCACGATCGCGTGCTCGAGTTCGGCCGGAGTCTTGGTCGCGGTCTTTGAGTCGGGAAGATTGATCTGCACTTCGGGTTGATCGCGCTTGAAGGTGGTTGAGACGACGAAAAAAATCAGGAGAATCGTCAGAATATCGACCAGCGAGACGATAATGATCGAAGGCGCGCGGCGCTTTTTAACGGCAAACTTCATCGAGCGAAATGTCGATTTTCCGTCACGCGAGCGATGCCGGAACAACAGGCGGCGGTCCGGGTTTCGGCGGGGCGGGCGAAACAAGACGGCCGTAATAAAGTTTTGAGAGCAAATCGGTCACAAGTGATTCCATTTCGATCGAAAGCACTTCCACCTTTTTCGAGAAATAAACGAACGCGATCAAGCTCGGCACGGCGATGCCCAGGCCGAAGATCGTCGTGCTGAGAGCCTCTGAAATTCCAAGCGCGATCCGCTTGGCGTCCGCCGCCCCAGCGCTCAAACCGAGACTGGCAAACACGTGAATCAAGCCGGAGACCGTGCCGATTAAACCGATCAACGGTGCGATTCCGACAATCACCTCGAGCACGACCAGTCCGCGCTCAAGCCGCACCATTTCGTGACGCGCGCGCGTTTGCACCGCCTCGACGTTTTCGGAGCGCGGCCAGCGCAAATGCGCCAGCGCGACCCGGACAATCCGCGCAATCGATGAAGGGTCCTGATGGATCATTCGCGTCAATCGCTCCGGGCTAGCGCCTGGTGCGACCCGCTCCATCTCGTTCACGATCGTCAGTGGAATCACGTGTTTTTCGCGCAATGCAAGTACGCGCAAGATGATCGTTGTTAGGGAGACGATTGAACACGCCAGCAGTGGCCACATGAAGACGCCGCCCTTTTCGAAAAATCCGATGACTGATTGAAATGCTTCTGACATCAGAATCAATTGGCAAACATGGTGAACGTCATTTCTTCATCCAAACCCTCGGGCGGCAACGCATCTGCCACGTCTTCGGGAATCGGCGGTAGCTGAATTTCCATCACCGATTGCAAACAAACATTGGCGAAGGCTTCATTCGACGAATTATTGGCGACCTTGAGATTCCTCACGCGGCCGCTTCGGTCAACGGAAAATACCAGGCGCGCCGTTCCGATACTGACCAAGTCCCGGTCTTTCTCGACATAATAATACCAGCGCGAGCCAATCGCATCGTAGAGAGTTTTTTGATAACGACCAAGTGGCGTGCCGATTGCGTTGATCCGCGAAGCTCCGCGATTACTGATTGCTCCCGAGAGCCGGGTCTGTTCTTTCATCGGCTGATAGATCGATTTTGGCCTCTGCGGCGCGATCGATGCCGTCGGCTGAATCGAAGGCGTTGGCGTTGAGGTCAACATCGCAAATTGGTCCGCCTCGGAAGTCGGGATCACCTGCGGGGTCGGAGCGACCGATGGAGTTGCGTTTTCCTGGGGCGCGACGCTCGGGTGCGGTTGCGCTCCGTCGATTGCCAATGATGACTGATGGGTTTCCAAATCGACCGTTGGCCGATCTTTCCCTTGCTGCGATGGCAATGGCTCCTCTCCGGTGGCCGGAAGTTCGCTCGCACCAATCGAGTTCGCGTTCGACTCAAACGTTTTGTCCTTTGGCTGTTCGACCGCAGCCTTCGATTCATCCGTCTCCATGAACATTGGATTTTTCGGAACGGTCGGCGCCGGCGTAGAAAGGTCGACCATCGTCAGCTCAATCGGCTTGTCTTCATCTACTTGAATCGGCGAGGAGAAAAGCCCACTCGATAGCGCGATGCCGAGACCGATCAACAAATGGAGCGCCACCGCCGCCAACAGTGCCCAAATAATCTTGTGCGCTTCCTGCTTGCGGTCCTCCAAATCATCGGCCGAGTGACCGAGTATGAATTCCGAGGTCGTCATTAATTTAGAACCAGGACATTATCTCAAGCAGAGGTTTTGTCATGGAGGGACGGCCTGGGCGTCGCCCTACATTTATTGGAAGGGTTCGAGCCCAATCCTCCAGCAACCTTATTCTTCCTCGCATAATGAAAGAGATATTGCTGAGCATAGCCGCCATGTTCGCCGAAATATTCCTGTGTGAACCTCCGCAGGCGGGCCACGTTCAATTTTCGGGTGCGCGGGAAGTAATTCTCGCGCAAGACCCGCTCGATCCAAACGTCAATCGGGAACGCTCGAAGACGCTCGTAAGCGAAAAGCATCACACAATTAGCAACCTTTGCGCCCACACCCGGTAACTGGCAAAGCGCGTCGTGAAGATCGAGATCGACGAGAATCGCCAGCCGTTCCAGATCGACCTCGCCATTTGAAATCCGCCGTGCCGTGGCCAGCAGATTCTTTGCCCGATAACCGAGCGCGCACTCTCGCAGTTCTTTCTCCGAACTTCCCCCAATCCGCTCCGGAGATGGAAATGGATAGACAATGCGGTCGCTGATCTTTCGCTTTTCACCCAATCGTTTCCGAAGGGCCAGCGAAATCTGGCGGATATGCGCGACTTGCTTCATTGACGAACAGATAAAGGTTGCGAGACATTCCCATTTCGGCTGACGGATAATTCGCACTCCGCGGCAAAATTCTTTCGCAGCCTCCATCGCCCGATCGCGCGGGAGGGATTGGCGGATATTTTCGAGCGAATGGTCCAGCGCAAAGTAATGAGCAACCGCTCCACCCACTGCCGGCTTCATTGAGTTTGACTGCTTCAAGCATTCAATGCTCGAGTCAGCAATCCAGGCTCGCAGAAGATCTCGATGTTGTTCGATGTAAATCGGCAAATCCCCGATTGTTCCCATAAATCCGTTATCGACTCTCTCCCAGTGAAATACCTGACCGGAATCAAGCGTCTTCTCCAAATCAAAGTCAGGCGCGGAAATTTCAATGAGTTGCATGTGGGGAAATCTTGCGCTCGCCGAAAATTCTGTCACCTAAGATCGGCATGAACGCCCGACTCGCGATCGATAGCGGAGTCCTCCTTCTCTATTTCGTCGTTATCATCGGAATCGGCCTGTTTATGGGCCGAAAAGAGCGCGATCTGGCCGATTTCGCGCTCGGCCGCCGCCAAATCGCGTGGTGGGCCATTCTTGCTTCACTGATCGCGGCGGAAACGAGCGCCGGAACGTTTCTCGGCACGCCGGGTGAAGGTTTCACCTTGCGCAATTATACTTATCTCCAACTCGCGCTCGGCACGATTATCGCGCGCATTCTCGTCAGCTACATTTTCATCAAACCGTACTACGACTACAAAGTTTACTCGATCTACGAATATCTGACTGCCCGCTTTGGCGTTGGAACCAAGAATGCGGCCTCAGCCGTCTTTCTTTTCACCCGATTGCTCGCTTCCGGCGCACGCCTTTACGTCGCCGCGATTGCGCTCGCGCTTGGCTATCAAATGATTCGCGGTTTCCGCCCGAATCAAACCGAAACACTTTTCATCTACATTGGCGCAATCGTTGTCATCGTGATTCTGACCGCGATTTATACCACCCTCGGTGGAATCAAGGCGGTCATTTGGACGGACGTGATTCAGGCCTCGATCATGATCGGGAGCGCTTTGATTGCGCTCGGCCTTCTTTATTTCGCGATTCCCGGCGGATGGCACGAAATCGCACAGCGTCACGGCGGATTTCACTTCTCCGATTTCGTCACCTCTGGCCTAGATCCGGCGAAACATGGCTGGGCGAGAATCAAAGGCATGTTCGGAATTGAGTATACAATTTTTGCCGGACTGATCGGTTCGACCTTCATGACGATGGCCACGCACGGTACCGATCAGGACATGGTGCAGCGCATGTTGACCGCGCCCGACATTCGCCGCAGTCGCCGTTCTCTCATCATGTCCGGCCTAGCCGATATTCCGATCGCCTTCATTTTTTTGAGCATCGGCGTTTTGCTTTGGGCCTTTTATCAAACTCATCAGGATCCGGCATTGCCGAGGACTCCGAACGAGATTTTCTGCCACTACATTCTTTACGAAATGCCAGTCGGCCTTCGCGGTTTGCTTCTGGCCGGAATATTCGCGACTGCGATGGGCTCGCTCAGTACGGCTTTGAATGCACTCGCCACCAGTTTCACCCGGGATTGGTACGAAACTTACATCAATCCGCAATCGAGCGCTGAGCAAAGCCTGCGCGCCGTGCGTTGGGCGACAGTGGCTTTTTCGATTCTCATGATCCTGGTTGCCTCCACCACCGCATATCTCGTAATCGTTTATCCGAACGTCCGGATTATTCCGATCGTGTTGGGCATCTACGGTTACACCTACGGTTCCGTGCTCGGTATCTTTCTCGCCGGGATGCTGACCAAATCTCGCGGCAGCAATTTTGGGAATGTTCTGGCGATGATTATTGGATTTATCGTCGTCGCGGTGCTAAGCGGCTTGCCGAATAGCATTGCCGGATTATTTGGAACATCAATTTATCCGCAGCCAGCCTGGCTGCCGGTCATGGAATTTCCCTGGTGGATTTGCTTCGGAACCATCGTCACTTTTTCGGTGGCGATTTTGTTTCGGACGGGCCGTGAACATCACCCGCCAACAACTTAAAATGAATTGACCGACAGGCGCTCCACGGCAATCAATTAACAAATTCTATGGCTCACGTCGTTACCGATAAATGCAACGGATGCAAGTTCACTGATTGTGTAGAAGTCTGTCCAGTCACCTGCTTTTATGAAATGGACAACCAGGTTGTCATTCATCCCGAGGAATGCATCGATTGCACTGCCTGCGTCGACGTGTGCCCCGTGCACGCCATTTACGCCGAGCCTGATCTTCCATCGGAATTCACAAAAGACATCGAATTCAACGCCACCGAGGCTCACCGGATTAAAGACGCCAGTGGCGAACCGATCACAGCAAAGAAAGAAGCGTTGCCGACCGCCGCCGAGCGAAAGAAAGCGCTCGGTTATTGAGTCGATTATTCCGGCTTAGCCTTCTTCTCAGACGCGAGTTTAACTCCCAATTCGCGCAACTGTTTTGGATCGACCTCGGCCGGCGATTGCGACATCAAATCCATCCCGCGATTGTTCTTTGGGAAGGCCATTACGTCTCGGATCGATTGTTCTCCGCAAATCAGCATTACCAGGCGATCCAGCCCGAGCGCGATCCCGCCATGAGGCGGCGCGCCGAGCCGCAACGCCCGCAGGAGATGACCGAAGAGTAATTGTCGATCCTGCGAGCCAACGCCAAGTACTTCAAACATTTTGTCCTGCAATTCCGGCTCGTGAATTCGAATACTGCCGCCGCCAATCTCAACTCCGTTCAAGACCACGTCATAGGCTTCAGCGCGAACTTCGGAGAATTTCCTGGCCTCGAGCAACGGCAAATCTTCTACCGTCGGGCGCGTGAAAGGATGATGCATCGCGTTCCATTTATTTTCTTCGGCGCTCCATTGCAGCAGCGGAAAATCGGTCACCCATAAAAAATCCAATTGTTTGGAATCGGAGACCAGCTTCTGCATTTCGGCCACACGCAGTCGCAACCGGCCAAGCACCTCGCACGCGACTTCCCACTGGTCCGCCGCAAACAAAATTAAATCGCCTTCCTCGATTTGCAGCTTCGATTGCAATGCTTTTTTCTCCGGATCGGAAAAAAACTTTACGATCGGCGACTTCCATTCGCCGCTTTCAACTTTGATAAAGGCGAGACCTTTCGCTCCGAACGTTTTGGCGATCTCAGTCAACTCATCGCTCTGACCAATGGTAAGCGAAGCGAAATTTTTGGCGTTGATCGCTTTCACCACGCCGCCAGCGTCAAGCGCACCGCGAAAAACCTTGAAATTGCTCGCGCGGAAATCTTCGCCCAAATCGACTAGCTCCATTCCAAAACGGCGGTCGGGTTTGTCACTGCCAAACCGGGCAACCGCCTCGCGATAGGTCAACCGTTCGAACGGCGTTTTGAGCTCGAGGCAGCGGGTCGCTTTGAAAATCGCCGCCAGCATTCCTTCAGTCAGCCTGAAAATATCGTCCGGCCTGACGAACGAAGCCTCAATGTCGATCTGAGTGAACTCCGGCTGCCGATCGGCGCGCAAATCTTCGTCCCGAAAACATTTCGCGATTTGAAAATATTTTTCTACGCCCCCGACCATCAGCAGCTGCTTGTACTGCTGCGGCGCTTGGGGCAGCGCATAGAACTTCCCTGGCATGAGTCGACTGGGCACGAGAAAATCGCGCGCACCCTCTGGCGTGCTTTTTGATAGAATCGGTGTCTCGATTTCCAGAAATCCCTGCGAATCGAGATAATCGCGTGTGGCTTTGGCCGCGCGGTGACGCATTCGCAAATTGCGTGACAGCTCTGGGCGGCGCAGATCGAAATAACGATAGGTCAGCCGTAAATCCTCGTTATGAACTTCGGTGTCGAGCTGAAACGGCAAATCGTCCGCGCGATTCAGGATATTTAGCTCGTTTGGCACGACCTCGATGTCGCCGGTCGCCAGTTTTGAATTTTCCGTTCCGGCCACTCGAGCCGCCACCCGGCCTCGCACTTGAATTACATCTTCGCTGCGCAAGCTATGGGCCTCTTGCGCAATGGCGGCGTTTTCCTCGGGTCGAAACACCACCTGGGTCAATCCTTCACGATCGCGCAGATCGATGAAAATCACGCCGCCGTGATCGCGCGTTACGTTAACCCAGCCGGCCAGCGCGACCTGCTGACCGATATCGGATTTGCGAAGTGAATTGCAATCGTGCGTGCGATACTGGCTCATTGGCGAGCGGAGATGTTGAAGAATTTCGACACCTTGTCCAGTAACCCTTCGTGAGGAACAAGTGTCTCGTCGCGCGTCGCCAGGTTCTTGATCTTCACCTGCGGCCATTCATCGCCGTAGAGAACCGCAACACCGGCACCGAGATCTTCTGCGGTTTGAAACTGCTTGGCCACCTTTGCTGGAGTCAGGGGATAATCAACGCAATAACCGCGATCACGAAGCTGTTGAACCTGCGCCAACGCATCGGGGCGACGCTCCTCTTTAGCGATCACGATATAAATATCGATCTTGCTCTCGGCTGCAATTGTTCTGTCCATTTTTTCGCATGCAGCCGGCCGATCCTTGATCAATTCGCCAAGGACAACGTCGCCCATCGCGAAACCGAGGGCAGGCATCTTGACCGCCTCGTCGCTCAATTGCCCGACCAAATTGTCGTAGCGACCGCCACCGGCGATTGCGCGGAGTTTCGCGGCGCGATCAAAAACCTCGAAGACTGCGCCCGTGTAATAAGCCAGACCACGCACAATCCGCACATCGACATTGACGTATTGGGCCAGACCGCGCCTACCCAATCCATCCACCAAACGGTCAAGCTTTTCGCTGCTACCGCCTTTTTCCAAAATCGAAAACACGGGATCGGCCAGTTTGCCCAGAGTCTTGGCAATCTTCTCACGAGGTTCGCGCCCCGACTTATCGATAATCTGCAGCACTTCGTTCCATCGTTCGCTTGGAAATTTCTCCTGACGCAGAAAATCGATCCAGAACTCGCGGTCGCTGATGCGAACAACAAAATCTTTCTCGGTCAATCCAAAGGCGCGAAGAATGTCGATGCATAGCGCGATCAACTCGACCTCGGCTGAAAAATCGGTTTCGCCGACGATGTCGCAGTTGAGCTGGAAATGTTCGCGCAACCGCCCGCGCTGTTGCTTTTCATAGCGAAAAAAATGTCCGATCGAAAACCATTTGAGCGGCTTTTTGAATTTGCGCTCATGCGCTGCAACCACCCGAGCGAGAGTGGGCGTCAATTCCGGTCGGAGCGCGACTTCGCGTTCGCCCTTGTCGATGAAGTTGAAAAGCTGGCCGACAATTTCATCGCCGCTTTTTTTTCGGTAGAGTTCGGTCGGTTCGAGCGGGGGCCCGTCCCATTCCACAAATCCATAGCGGCGTGCGACCTCGCGCCATTTGGCGAAAATGTAATTCCGCACTGCACACTCCCGCGGCAAAAAATCGCGAAATCCAGGCAGCGGTTGCATTAAATCTCCACGACCAAGCGGTTTGGGCGGAACGAAATAATTGTGCGGTCGAATAAAAATTCGCCGTCAGAAGTCAAAGCAATCAGGAAGGACATTGGTTAATCAAAGCAGAGGACAAATATGA
This sequence comes from Chthoniobacterales bacterium, assembly GCA_035622995.1. Classification (GTDB taxonomy): domain Bacteria; phylum Verrucomicrobiota; class Verrucomicrobiia; order Chthoniobacterales; family UBA10450; genus DASPUI01. The sequence continues at coordinate 36,910 of DASPUI010000116.1, read as the reverse complement.
AACAAATGAGATTAGTTAAAATGTGGGCGGCAGTTCTTGCCGTCACCGTCGGAACCGCTGTTGCGCAGGATAGGACGATCACGACGACAACCGCTAACCCAGTCACCGGGACGACTACGACCGAATCCTCCACTGTGAGCAGCCAGGGCACAATCACCACTTATGCGCCGGGCACGGATTTCATCACGTTCCAAACCCAAACGGACGCCGCTCCGATTCGGTACTATTACGACAAAAGCACGACGATCCTCGATCCGGAGGGTCGCACCGTTACCTGGTCGGCTATCCGGCCAGAAGAACCCGCGACCGTGTACTATGTGCGCAATGGGGACCGTATGATTGTTCGCAAGATTATCCTGAGCAGACCGGGCACGGTTTACGAGAAGAGGGAAACTACCACTACGACCACAACAACGCGGCCTTAACATCGCGGCTGGATAAAATTCGGAAGCGCTCGCGAAGAAATTTGCGGGCGCTTTTTCTTGTCAAGCCAGAGAGGCACTAATCGCCGTAACCCCGCGGAAATTTTTGATGCCACTTCCACGCACTCTCGATGATCGTGTCAAGATCTTGAAAGCGCGGCTTCCAACCGAGCTCTCGTTTGATTTTTTCGGAGGAAGCGATCAACCGCGGCGGATCGCCCGGCCGGCGTGGTTTTTCGACGACATCGATTTTCCGGCCGGTAACTTTCCGGGCGGCCTCGATTACTTCGCGCACGCTTGAACCGCCGCCAGTGCCAAGGTTGTAAAATTCGCTGCGGCTTGCGCCGAGCGCGAGAATATGCGCGTGCGCGAGATCGATAATGTGGATGTAATCGCGGATGCAAGTGCCATCGGGCGTCTCATAATCCGTTCCAAAGATTTCCACCTGCGGTTTTTCTCCAAGCGCAACTTTGAGCACATTTGGAATTAAATGAGTTTCGACCCGATGATCCTCTCCATATCTGTTTGATGCCCCGGCGGCGTTGAAATAACGGAGCGAAACAGATTTCAAACCGTGAATTTTATCGAACCAAAGAAGAATTTTCTCGAAGGCGAGCTTGGACTCACCGTAGGGATTAATCGGCCGCGCCGGTAACGATTCGTCAATTGGCAGACGGTCGGGAGGACCAAAGATTGCGCAGGTCGACGAAAAAACGAAAGTTTTGATGCCCGCTTCGACCATCGCGTCGAGCAGGTTCAGTCCGTTGGCGACATTGTTACGAAAATATTTCGATGGATTTTGCATCGACTCACCGACCAACGCGTTGGCCGCGAAATGCATAACCGCCTCCGGTTTTGTTTTCGCGAGCGCCGACTTTATTTTCACCGGCTCGCTCAGATCGCCTTCGAGAAATTGCGCGCGCGGATCGATCGCCGCGCGGTGGCCCTCGCTCAGATTGTCGAAGATCGAGACAACGTGGCCTTCATCGAGAAGCAGCTCCGCACAAACACTTCCGATATAACCAGCGCCACCGACGACCAGAATTCTCATTGCCGGAAAATTGGCCGCGTCAGGTCGTTAATCAATTCAAAGTATGCCAAACCGGGCGCGCTGAGGCTTGTCCGGAATTAGAGGTTTCGACCGCGGGCGCCGTTTGGTTAGGCGCTTTTTTCTGAAGCGCGAGAACCATTTGCTGGACAGATTTATGTTTGCAGCGCGGGCGGAGGACCTTCAGGCTCTCTTCCTCCGAACCCCATTGCAGAATGTCTATATCGACATCACGCACACCCCATTGGCGCATTTGCAACCGTGTTGGCTTGTAAAGATCGATGGTCCCAGTTCCGACGAGCGCCGTTCCGTAATCGTCGATGACATATTCCTCGTTCGTGTCGACAATCCGGAATCGCGTGCCAAGCGGGAAACGCGACCAATCCGACGCCGCACTCATTACATGCTTGCTCGATAGCGATGTGTCGACTGCATTGTGACGACCGCCGCGTTCCGCCCGCGTGTAGGCCGTTGTTCGGACTCCTTGCAGCCGGTGGGAACTGACGTTCGCCGGCGCGCTTTGGGTGACATGCGCCGGTTGCTCGGCGCAACCGGCGAGAAAACAAACAATGGCAATACCGATTGTAAGGTTAAGGAATTTCGGCATTTACAACACCGCGGCCTCAAATAGCATTGCTCCCCTCTCGCGCAAGCATTAATTTTCTGCGCCACCTTCGTATTCGCGCTGCGCGCAACCCCTCCACGCCGAATTGTCGTTCACCAGAATGTTTGGCCTGCTCCCCGCGCGAATCCCTGGGATTAAATTCTGCGTCCGATTAAAGTTGCGTGGTGCAATGCGGACAGCGCGTCGCCTTGATTGGAATCGACATGGCGCAGGCTGGACAATCTTTTGCGACCGGCGCCGCCGCGGGCGATGGCTTTTTCATCTTGTTGAGAGCTTTCACGACGAGAAAAATACAGAAGGCCACGATCAGGAAATTGATCACCAGAGTGATGAAATTTCCGTAATTCCAAGTGACGGCGCCAGCTTTGACCGCGTCAGCGGGCGTGTTGAACACACCTCCGCCGGGCGCGTTCTTGAGAATCAGAAATTTGTTTGAAAAATCGAGGCCGCCGGTGAGCAAACCGATTGGCGGCATCAAAAGATCTTTGACGAGCGAGTTAACGATCCCACCAAACGCCGCGCCGATGATGACGCCAATTGCGAGATCAACCGCATTTCCCTTGACGGCAAATTCTTTGAATTCCTTCCACATATGCCGTGGTCTAACTAATCGACCACGAAGTTGACAAGCTTTTTGGGAACAAAAACAACTTTTCGAATTGTTTTGCGTTCGATGAGCTGCTGAATTTTCGGGTTCGCTAACGCGGCCGTTTTCACTTCATCCTCGCCAGCCGATACCGACATTTTGATCGAGGCGCGAAGTTTACCGTTCACTTGAATTACCAGGTCGATTTCGTCTTCGATTAGAAATTGTTCGTCGTAAGCCGGCCATGGTTGCGCAGCAATATCGCCAGCCGATTTCAGTTTTTCCCAGAGCTCGGAGGTGACGTGCGGCGCAAACGGGTTCAACAAGATCAGGAACGTCCGCATGGCCGAAACCGGGATCGCTTCAAGATTCGTAAACGCGTTAACAAAAATCATCATCTGCGAAATTGCCGTATTGAATCCTAGCGACTCAATGTCCGCGGTCACTTTTTTGATGGTTGCGTGCAGAATTTTTTGCTGCTCGCGTGTCACATCAACGTCCTGCACTGCGCGTGACAATTCCCATTCGCCGGCCTGATTCTCGTTCATCATTAATCGCCAGACTCGTGCGAGAAATCGTGAAATACCTTCGACTCCGCGCATGCTCCACGGTTTCATCTGCTCGAGTGGGCCCATGAACATTTCGTAACAGCGAAACGAATCGGCCCCGTATTGCGCGATCACATCGTCCGGATTGACGATGTTCCCGCGCGACTTCGACATTTTCTGTCCGTCTTCGCCGAGAATGATTCCCTGGTTCACCAGGCGCTGAAACGGCTCCGGCTTCGACAAATAGCCGAGATCGAAAAGCACCTTGTGCCAGAAGCGCGCGTAGAGGAGATGCAACACCGCGTGCTCGGTCCCGCCGACGTAAAGGTCGACACCACCCGGCCTGGGGCCACCCAGCCAATATTTTTCGGCCGCTTCACCGACAAAACGCTGGTCGTTATGCGAGTCGCAAAAGCGCAGGTAATACCAACAGGAACCCGCCCATTGTGGCATGACGTTCGTCTCGCGCGTCGCCTTTTCGGAATAACGAACCCAGTCTTTCGCCTTGGTCAGCGGAGGTTCGCCCGTGCCAGTCGGTTTGTAATCGTCCAAGGGCGGCGGCACGATTGGTAATTCCGATTCTTCGAGCGCACGATGTTGTCGAGTCTGCTGTCCGTCCGGCGCGCACTCCCAAACGATCGGGAAGGGCTCTCCCCAATAACGTTGCCGTGAAAAAAGCCAGTCGCGGAGTTTGTAATTAATCGCGCCTTTGCCCCAACCATGCTCTTCCAACCAAGCTGTGATTTTCTTCTTCGCTTCGGCGCTCGTTAGGCCGTTGATGATCGGCGAGTTGATTGCGATGCCTTCGCCAGTGAATCCGATTGCCGGTGCGTCTCCGGTTGGCCGAACAACAATGACGACCGGCAGATCGAACTTTTTCGCGAATTCCATATCGCGTTCGTCATGCGCGGGCACGCCGCCGATTGCGCCGGTTCCGTAACCAAGCAGAACGTAATCGGCAATCCAGACCGGAATTTTGCCGCCAGTGGCCGGATTAATCGCGAACGCCCCGGTGAACACACCGGTTTTTTCCTTCGTGAGTTCGGCCCGTTCCAAGTCGCTTTTCCGCGCAGTTCGCTCGCGATATGCGCGCACCTCCGGCCATTGTTCTTCAGTCACGATACGATCGACCAGCGGATGTTCCGGAGCGAGCACGAGGAATGTTCCGCCGTAGAGCGTGTCGGGACGGGTTGTGAACACGCGAATTTTCTCATCGTGATTTCCAATTCTAAAGTCGATTTCCGCGCCCTGGCTTTTTCCGATCCAGTTGCGCTGGAGCAACTTGATTCCTTCGGGCCAATCGAGGCCTTGCAGTTCGTCGATCAGCCGTTCGGCATAAGCCGTAATGCGCAACATCCATTGCCGCATTGGTCGCCTAACGACCGGGTGTCCGCCGATCTCGCTCTTGCCGTCGATAACTTCTTCGTTTGCCAAAACCGTGCCGAGTTCCGGACACCAATTGACCGCCACGTCGGCGACATAGGCTAACCGAACGGAATCGGGATCATCCCCGCGATAAGTGGCAAGCGGTTCCGCTTTATTCGACGCCGGATTAAACCAGGAATTGTAAATCTTAAGAAAAATCCACTGCGTCCATTTGAAGTATCCCGGATCGGTGGTGTTGATTTCGCGCTGCCAATCGTAGGAAAAACCGATGGCTTTCAACTGCGATTTAAACTTCACGACGTTCTCACGCGTGGTAACGGCCGGATGCTGGCCCGATTTGATCGCATATTGCTCGGCCGGCAGACCGAAAGCGTCCCAGCCCATCGGATGCAACACGTTGAAACCACGCAGCCGTTTGTAGCGGGCAATGATATCGGTAGCGGTGTACCCCTCCGGATGGCCAACGTGCAGCCCCGCGCCACTTGGATACGGAAACATGTCGAGCACGTAAAACTTCGGTTTCGTTAAGTCGAAATTTTCGTCACCCGGATTTGGCGCGTGAAAAATCCGGCGCTCATCCCAAATGCGTTGCCACTTCGACTCGATCTGGTCGAACGGATAAGGTTTTCGGCGCTCGTTCATTGAGAAGAAGTAGACAGGATTAACAATATTTGCAGGATTTTAATCCAGGGAATCCGGTAAATCCCGACAAACATGTTTCGCTTACTTCTCGCAACTCGCAATCCGCACAAGCTGCGTGAATTTTCTGAGTTGCTGGGAGATGGATTTCAAATCCGTGATTTGTCTGGATTGGAAATTCCGGCGTTGGAGGAGACGGGTACAAGTTTTGAAGAAAACGCGATCTCAAAAGCAATCGCGGTTTCCCGACAATTGGCAGAGACATCTCGCCGCGATGTCCAGACAGTGCGAGCTGGAGTGGAATTTCAGTGCGCCTTCCCCGCCCTGGTGATCGCGGACGATTCGGGCCTGGAAGTTGAATCGCTAAATGGCGCGCCCGGTGTTTTCTCGGCTCGTTACGCCGGCGAAAATGCGACTGACCAAGCAAACGTCGAGAAATTGTTGGGTATGCTACGGGGCAAGGCTGATCGGATGGCGCGCTTTCAATGCGTCGTTGCTTTGGCGCGCGACGGCAGATTGCTTGGAACTTTTAATGGCGAAGTTGAAGGAACAGTTGTCGATCTTCCGCGTGGAGCCCAAGGTTTCGGGTACGATCCGATTTTTCTACCAAGCGGATTTAATCAAACGTTCGGAGAAATGACGCCGATCTTAAAAAATCAAATCAGTCACCGCGCCAAGGCGATCGCAGCACTAACCATATTTTTGCAGCGGCAAGGGATCGGCCACCAGCCGCGAGGCTAATGTGGGGGTTGCGCAGCCCGAATTTGGTAACCAACCTTTTCGATTTTGGCGCGCCGGACTTTATCGAGCACGGTGATAACGTCACCGTGGAGCGCAAGCATTTGCGCGCTGATCGAGACTTTGACCCCCGGATTGTCCTGATGCAGTTTATAAAGGTACGGGAGAACATCGTCCTCCGCGAAGAACTTACCGTCGATGTAAACGGCGTTACCTTGGCGAACTTGGATGGCGACAAAATCCTTGGGAGAATTTGCCGGAGGCGGTCCACCGGCTGGCAATTGTACCCTAATGCCCTTCATGTGGGTCTGGCTCAAGCTAACCATCATGAAACTGGCGAGGAGAAAGAACATGATGTCGATCAACGGAATGATCTCGATACGTGCGCGCTTGCGCGGAATCGGTGAACGAAGGTGCATAAATTAGTAAGACGCTCCGGTCATGGTAAAAGTGATCGGGACCTTCACCTTTGAAAATTTACCCGGCACGAACCGCCATCGCCGGAATGCACTCACGGCAGAGTTGTCCAGAATGGGACTACCGATACTCTGGGCCATGACCGCATCCGTGACGCTCCCATCCGGACCTACGGTTAGAACACAAACCCCGCTGCCGGTAATCTTGCGAGCGCGGGCTTCGTAGGGATAATCCGGCTTCGGAGAAAACATCGCACTTGCTTTTGCGCCTGACATTGAGACCGGCGGAGCCTTAATCGGAGCGGCCGGCCTCGCCGCAGTGCGTGGCGGCGGTGTCGCCTGCTCTTCGTGGAACTCTGGTTGCACCTGAGGTTCCGGAGGAGGCGGAGGAAGTGGAATATCTTCTGGTGGTGGGGTTGGCGCTTCTTGGGCCTCGAGCGTAGCTGTGATTTCAGCCGTCGGAATATTGCTGAGATCAACTGGAGGTGGTTCCCGGTTCAAGCCAGCTATGACAACGGATCCGACATGTATTGCGATCGCACCGCCGACGAAGGCCCAAATATGCCAACGCGGAGGCGGCTTATACAGGAGCGGTTTCATTGTGGCGCCGGACCTGGAACTCCTTTTAAAGCTTCGCTCTTAATCTCGAAGGCGACCTTGTAATAACCAACCGAACGCAAAATATCGAGCACGTGAATAATGTTCCCGTGCACGGTATCGGCATCGCCGCGAACGAACACTTTCGCTTCCGGATTTTCCTGGTGAACCTGTCTTAACCGGGCAGTGAGCTGGTCGTAATTCATTTCGTCCTTGTCGAAGTAGGCATTCCCATTTCGATCGACCGAGACGCTGATGTAATCACGCTTGGACTGCGTTTCACCCATCTGACCGACGGGCAAATTCACTTTGATGCCCTTCATGTGGACCTGGCTCAAGCTCACCATCATGAAGCTGGCGAGCAGAAAGAACATGATGTCGATCAACGGAATGATCTCAATGCGCGCTTTCTTGTGCGGAATTGGCGAGCTTACGTACATCGAATATCCTCAGATCGACGAGCCTTTGCCGGAGCTTTTTGGTGGGCCGGCCACCTCCGTTTCGCGTGCAGCGGTTTGTGCTCCTAGCATAACTTCCAGGTTCGTGGCTGCCGTCTGCAGCTCGAACTCTAAGTTAGACACCCGGGAGGTAAAAAAGTTAAACGGGATTAGCGCAAAAATGGCGATGCCGAGACCGCACGCCGTCGCAATGAGCGCCTCGGCAATACCGCCGGTCACCGCGGTCACGGCCAGTTCTTCGTTTCCGAGAAAGCTGAATGATCGAATCAAACCAGTAATCGTTCCCAACAGACCGAGTAACGGAGCCAGCGTTACCAGAGTGTCCATCACAACGAGAAATCGTCCGGCGCGTTTGATCTCGATACCGGCCGCAACCTGTAAGGCACCTTGCAACGACGCATGCTGGTGATTGAGTCCGTTCCACATCATGCGCAGAACCGGGTCTCCCGAGTCGCGCGAAAGACGCGATGCCTCGGTCACGTCACCGACTTCAATCGCCGTAAAAACTTTTTCGATTCGTTTGGGATCGCGGCGGAACCAGCGACCGATCCACCAGAAACATCGCTCGATCACGACGGTCAGCGCGATGATCGACACGATCAAAATCGGCCACATGATTGGGCCACCTTTGCGGAAATTGTCGATCAAGAAATTCCCGGTAACAGGAGCCGTAGTCAGGCCGGGAGAAGCGCTCGCAGAGGGAGCAGCGCTGGCAGCAGGAGATGCGCTGGCACCCACCGCCGGGCTCAAAGTTGCCGTCACACTTGTTCCAGGCACCGCAGGTGCACCGGGAGGCGGCGCAACTTGCTGAACTCCGGGGGAAGTCGCCACTCCAGGCGGCGGAGCAGGCACGCCGGGTTGTCCGAGTGCAGCGGGACTCATTTGGCCAGCCGCGGGTAGCGGATTAGCCGGCGCTGCTGAAATGCCCGTCGCCGGTGGCGGTGGCGGTGGCGGTGCGGCTTGGTGCTGCTGAGCGAACGTCGCAGTGAGCGTAATCAAAGTTAAGCAGAGAGTAAGGAGTGTTTTCATATTTACAGCGATGTTAAATACCAGCTCGGTCGCCAGTGTTTGACCTACTTATCCCAAATCGGTTCGACCGGAGTCCAGCAAAAGTTTTCACCTTTCTTTAACTTGACATTTCCCATGCCACGACCCGTTAAAATAGTTCGCGTACTCCCTCCTCAAAAGATGTGGCAGACGAGATGAAGTCTCGAATGATCGAGCTTATATGCGGTTGACCACGCGGCTTCGGAGCGTGGGCCAATGGTCGATCTTTGCTTCCAAATTGTCGCCCAAGCGAATCGGGCCGACGCCGGAAGGCGTCCCGGTCAAAATCACATCCCCGGGCAAGAGCGTGAGGGACTGCGACGAAAAGGCGACAATCTCGGTCGCCGAATAAATCATCTGACTGGTGCGGGCGCTCTGCCGCACTTCACCATTCTGCCGCAATTCGATCGATAAATCTCGAATATCGACATCAGCATAAACGAATGGACCGATGGGGGTGTAGCTGTCGAAGGATTTGCATCGGCCAAACTGCTTTTCCGATTTCTGCAAATCGCGATCGCTGATGTCGAGGCCAACGGTATAACCGAAAATAAAATCGTGAGCGTGCTCCACGGAGACATTTTTTGCCGTTTTACCAATCACGATGGCCAGCTCCGTTTCGAAATCGGTTTGGTGTTCCGGAAACGCGATTTCGATCTTTCCATTGTGCGCGAGCAATGAAGTAGGAGCTTTGAACCAGATCAACGGCGTTCCGAGCGGCGTCCGCTTCATCTCGGCAATGTGATCCGCGTAATTTAATCCAACCGCGATCAACTTGGACGGTGCAACCGGAAGATCGATCTCGACATCGGAGAGCCTGGTCGTTTCGCCCGTCGGTTCGGCGTCGACCCAGTATGGATTTTCAAGAATGTGAACGTCCTCGCCAATGATCTCGCCGTAAAAAAATTCGTCGTTTAATTTGAAACCTCCGAATGTTCGCATGCCGCACAGTTGTAGCGACGGCTTTGTTAGCCGCCGAGCCAATAATGAGATGCTTGAGAGAAGCGCCGCTCCGACTACTTCGGAACAACGGCGACAAAATCGCGCACCGTTTTTTCCTCAGCGATTGAAAAGGCGCTGCCATCCTTGCGCCGGAACCAAAATGCGCTGGAAGAACCTCCATCGAGATTGAGCGCACGCTGAATTTTGAAATCCGTTGCGAATTGGCTTCCCAGAATCAACGCCAAATCGGCCAGAGTCACGTCCGAACAGAAACCTAGCGCAGCGCGATCCGCGCTCGCCACGGCCGCAAACGTTCTGCGCGCGGGACGAGTTGATTCGAGCCCATGCACTGGCTTGCCCATATCGACAACCATCGGTCCACATTCGAGCGCGGCATCGATCTTTTGTTTCGTCGAAAAATCGCTGAAGCGCGCGATTTGAACCTTGCCAGCAACCGAAAACAAAACTCCGCTGAGCAAACGCGCCCGGCGCAGCGGCGAAAGTGTCTGCCCGTTGGCAACGAGCAAACCAACCGGGTTTCCGTCCGGATCGAAATAGCCGCCGTTGACGCCGGCAAGACAATTTTCGCGTTGCATCACTTCGCTCAGAGCCAGGCGTCGTTCGTCCGGTTGATCGATCATCCGCAGCCGGCAAAATTTCGTGGAAAAAATCGCAAGCTCTAATGAGGCGCGATCACCGTTGCTCGAATCTTCGAATACAAGGTAGCGATGCTCGATCCCATGCCCGGTGGACGCTTCGGTTTGGGTGGAAATCATTTTCCAATCCGCTCGTGCCGCAATCGCAACGATCAAAAAAGGAATCGCCGCGCTAAGTTTTGCCACTGTACTTATCGATCAAAGCTTTGAAACCAGAGTCGTTTCGAATTGGATCCCAGGTTGGGTCCACTTTCAGCAGCGCTACCGTGACATTGCTCGGCCGTTGCAAGAGTCCGTCCAAAATCGAAACCGCACCGGCTGCGTCTCCGAACATCGCATGAATACCTGCTTCGGTTTCGGCGATGTCTGGTCCGTCTAGAGCATCTTTGCTCTCGGGCAGTAGCGTCTTCGCTCGTTGGATTTCAACCAGAGCGGTATCTTTTTCCCCGAGCCAGGCCAGCGATTCTGCCAGACGAGAATGCGCTCCCGCGTCATCAGGATTCTGGGTGATGTCGTCTTCAGCCGCCGCTTTCGCCTTCTGGAAGGCATCTCGAGCACCTGCGTCGTCATGCGCCGCCTTTTTGGCGATGCCGAGTACAATGCTTTTCTGGCATAAACCGCCGGACATCTTGGCCAGGATGGAATCGGGAATTTTGGCAGCTTCGTCGCGGGCCTGATCAAACTTGTGCTCGAGCAAAAGCAGGGAGACTCGACCGGTCGCCAGTTCAGACTTCACTTCTGCCGCTTGCGGAATCATGTCGATCGTTGCGAGAGCCTTGTCGGCTGCGTCGAAGTCGCCATTTTGGAAGATCGCAAGTTTGGCCTTGGTCGCCAGGAGACCGATCGCGTTTGGATCGAGAGCAAGTCCCGAATCGAGCCATTTATTCGCCGCGGTGAAGTTGCGTTGCATCTGATAACTCAAGGCGAGATTGAGCATCGCCCAGGTATTCTTCGGATTCAGATTGATGGCTTTTTCGAAATTGGCATTCGACTCGGCCCACTTGCCCTGCCGGCGCTGGATTGCGCCGAGCGCGAGATAAACTTCCGACTCGTTAGGCAAACCGCGCCGCGCCGTTTCAAATTCACGGGCGGCGTTGTCGAAATTGTTATCGACATAATAATCGACGAAGCCGAGGGCGAGGTGCGCCTCCGGCAAATCCGGTTGCAAAGAAATGGCGCTCTCTGCCAGGTTGCGCGCTTTCTGCCGACGGCCGGGCGCCTTGTCGAACGTGTGCACAATCCAACTTTCCAGCTGAGAGTATCGCGCGAACGCGAGTGCAAATTTCGGATCAAGTTGAATAGCCTGTTCGTATTTCTCCTCCGCTTGCTTCAGTTTGTCGAAATCTTCAAAGGCATCCTGGAGTTCGTGACCGAGGACGTAGCTGGTATAGGCGGCGTTATTTTCGGTCGGCTTTTTCTCGATCCGTTCTTTCTCGTTGGGCGAGAGCTTTGCCTGAAGTGCCGTCGCAATTTCTTGAGCAAGATAAGTTTGAATCTTGAACACGTCGGTCAAGTCGCCGTCGTAATCTTTCGCCCAGACATGTTTGTCGCTGGTCGTGTCGATTAACTGGACATTCACCCGCACTTGATTTCCGGAACGGCGAACACTTCCTTCCAAAATATTCGAAACGCCGAGCGTCTTGCCGATTTCGCGAACATTCGGAGTCTTGTCGCGATAGTTCATGACTGAAGTCCGCGAGATCACCCGTAGATCGCCGATGTTCGACAAATTGGTGAGAATATCGTCCTGAATGCCGTCGGCGAAATAAGCGTTCTCCTTGTCGTCGCTCAGATTTTCAAATGGCAAGACCGCGATCGATTTGTCCACCTTGTGTGCTACCGCGTGCGGCAGAAGCAGGAAAAATCCGGCAACCAGCGATACAATCACGCCGAACGCCGCCAGCATGATGATATTGCGCCGAAGTTGTCTTGGAGGAGCCGCGGCCGGCGTTGCTCTAATCCCTTGCGGCGTCACGTCAAAGATCCAGGCGAGCACCAGCGCAACCGGAAAACCAATCAGCATGAGCGCGATGAGGACCCGAATCGAAGAATTTGAGATATCGAAAACCGGCAAGACCTGCGCCAGACCTTGAGCGAGGGCCCAACTGGCCACGATGTAGGCAATGGCAACGCGGAAAACTTTTCGCCGCTTCAATTCTTGAAAGAAGCCAGTCATAAGCAAGGCGCAACGGGATCGCCTAAAAGTTCAACGGCAATCGTTGGACATGCAAATCCAAGTCGCGTTCAGTTCAATTGACTGCCGGAACAGCACTTTGGGACGCGATCACCATGTCGTGGCGCACTTGGTCTACGTCGTCAAATAAGGACAATTATTTCGCTTGCCTAACGAGGTTGCGTACAGCTAGACACGTGAATCCTCAATCCGCCACCCCAATGCGCTCATCGCATTTTCCCCGTAAACTGACGGTGCGGACCAACCTCAACCCATCCTAACATGAAAAAATACATCACAGTTGTTGCGATAATATTTGTTGCTTCATTCCAAGCCGGCTTATGCCAGTCGCCAGTGCCGTCGGAAACACCGTCGCCTTCGGCCTCTGCCTCACCATCGGCCGTGCCTTCGGCAAGTCCTGGACCGACTACTTGCAGTTTCAGGAGTTGGAATCCAGAGTCGCACACGTTTTACGGCAAGAAGGAAGTGATCGTCCAAAGATTGGCCACGCTCTCCAATCCTTCGGAGCACCGGCTGTTTGTTCAAATCACGCAAGGAGATTCCGGAGGCAGCGTCAGATTATATGAGCGAAATCAAAACAGTGCCTACGACGTTACCGACTGGACACCGCAGCATACCTCTGAGCTGATCGCCGAGATTGATAAAGCGATCATGGCCAACAAAGGGGTAAACTGCGTCGGCGAACAGATCAAAGCCATCCTGAAACGACTCGGAAATGGAAAAAGCGTTCACGATGTTGCCGCGCCGGTTACTCCCGAAGCTGCGTTCGCGCATCCGGTTAAGGAAAGCCGAGGCGAATTTATCAGAACGGTGATTGTCTACGGTTGTTAGTGCGACCTCCGACTGCCAATTTCGTTCCAATTATTTTGGCCCAGGTGCCGCACTCAGGTTTTGGAATCGCTTGTCGTCTCGAAGCGGATCGAACATAGGATCGAGTCGGAGTAATGCCGGTGTCAGCGGGACAGCGATCGGACCGGAGTACGGAATCGACAAAAGTTTCTCCAACGCGGCAATCGCACGATCAGGTTCTCCTGATTGTGCTGCCACGCGAGCCAGAATTTCTATCCCGGTCGGACCAGAGATCGCATCCTTCTCGATCGGGTTTACTGCGATTGCGCGATCGGCAAGTTTTAAAGCTTCGGTTTTGTCTCCGAGTCCCATGTTCATGAGCGCAAGATAGCCAAGCAGGGTCTGATTATTTGGCTGATTTTTGAGAAGACCCTCAGCTTGATCCCGCGCTTCCCGCCAGGTTTGTTTGGCGCCGGCAGAATCCCCGGCCATTTGCTGCGCCCACCCTAACCAAAAGCTAACATCGCCACTAAAATTAGCTGATGCAGAATCCCGCTTTGCCTGCATTTCGTTTAACCACGGGAGAACGTTCGTCGGGCGGCGTTCCAAAACAGCATGATAGATCTTCCGCCAAATAGCTTCGGTGTCGGCAGAAGTAGGATGAATTTGAGCCAGTAGCCCGCCTGCGAGAGACAGATCGCCTTCTCCCAGGGCGATGTCGACCTCCTCCAGTAACGTGTTCGGGTCATCAGGAATAATATCGAGAATCTGCTCACTTTTGCGTCGCGCTTTCGAAAACTCACGACGCGAATCATAGAGAAACGCGTGTTCCAGCATTATTCTAACGTTGCGAGGGTCGAGTTGCTCGGCTTCGTTAAAGTAAGACTCGCTTTGGTCCCACTGGCCTCGACGGCGTGCCACGTATGCCAACACTTCGGGAATTCGACTGTCGTTCGGCAAGAGCGGGCGCGCCTGTTCGAAATACCGAATCGCTGCATCGTAGTCTTTGAGACATGCGTAATGATATTCTCCCTGCGCTAAGCGAGCCTCACCCAAATCGGGTTGCAACGTGAGAGCCGTTTCCGCTGCTTGCCGCGCCTCCTCGCGGAGAGCGGTGGTAGGATCCAGGCTCAGTGTGAGATAGCCATGCGCATCCGTATATGAGAGAAGGGCCCAGCCGAGCGCGAACTTTGGATCTAGACGGACCGCCTCCCGAAAGTAATTTTGCGCGCTACGAGCATTGGCATTGGTATTCCCGGGCTTGAGCGTGTAGGCCAGACCACGCAAATAGGCGTCGTAAGCTTCAGAATTATCGGTCGACTTCGTGGCAATGGCCCGTTGCTCCTGACCGGTCATCTTCGCGCGCAACTGGTCGGCAATCGTTCTTGCGATCTCGCTTTCAGCCGCGAGGATGTCGCTCAACTGTCGATCAAACGTGTCTGCCCACACGTGGGAATCATTCGCAGCCTTGATCAGCTGCACGTTCACGCGCACGACGTTTGCGCTTTTCTGCACGCTTCCTTCCAAAACATTGGCAACGCCTAACTGGCGGGCGATGGCGGTTAAATTACCCGGAGAGCTTCTATATTGCTGGGTTGATGTACGGGAAATAACTTTGAGATCCGCAATCTTGGACAAACGGGTCAGGATTTCGTCCTGAATAGCATCAGCGAAATAAGCATTGGCCGCGTCATCGCTCCGATTCTCAAATGGAAGGACGGCAATACTTTTCTCCGGCACTACGGTCGGCGGTAGCGCCGGTCGACGATAAAAGAGGACCACCACCGCAGCGAGCAAGACAAACAAAGCGATCGCAGCAAACTTTAGACGACGATTCAAGAGTGCCCTGCGCTGGAGCACGTGTTCGTGGTTCAGTTGTTGCAAACGCTGCGGGACGCCGGGATTTCCAGCTTCCTCTGAATAAAAACTGACGATGGCGACCTTTTGCCCGTGCTTCATTTCACACTCGCCCAGATCGTGCAGAAAGGGACGCCACTGCGGGTATTCGGCCAGATCGTCGGCCACGTGTTTCGACATCAAAATGTGCCGGGCGTCGCCACAGCTCATCACCCGCTGCGCAATGTTCAGTCCCGAGCCGGCGATGTTGACGTGATCATTCACGTCGATGACTCGACTAATAGACCCGGTATGAATTCCCATTCGAACGGACAATTGCGGGTGAGAGCGAAGTTTCTCTGTAATTTCCAGGGCGCAGTTCAGGGGAGCTGCGATGCTCTCCGCAAATACCAGCGCCATGCCATCTCCAGTCGGCAAGCGGATCAGTTTGCCCGCAACTTCGGCCGCGCGAAAGCAACTGGTTCCACGAACAATCTGGTTTAATAGTTCTTGCAGTTCACGCTGCTCGCTGAGCGGCAACTTCGAGTAACCCACCGTGTCGATGAACAGAATGTGCGCGATCTCGAGCGGGAGATCTGTCTTTGCGTTAGCCGATGTAGATTGGTCGGACACGGGCCGGTTCGCCTAACCAATAGTCTCTAATCCAAAACCGATGGTCGAGCCGAAATAACCCGGCCCTGTTGGGCACGACCGCCGAACTATTTAATCGCGGTTGCGAGAACGGTTTGGAAATGCGGACTACGCGTTTCCCGCGAAACGACCCGAACGTCCACCTCGCGAAAGCCAGCATGTTCAAGCAAACGGAGCAGTTGCACTTCGCTGAACCCGAGCCAGCGATCGGCATAAAGTTCACGCGCTTTTTCGAAACGGTGGCTTAGCAGATCGAGAATGATCAGATGCCCGCCCTTTTTTAAGATTCGGCGAACCGATCCGATGGCCCGCTCAGGCTTTATCGCGTGGTGAAGCGCCTGACTCAGGATCGCGAGATCGGCGCTGTTCTTTTGAACCGGCGGATCTTCGATGTCGCCCAAGCGATATTCCAGATTCTTGAAACCATGTTGCTTTGCCAGCTTCGAACCAAACGCGACCATTTTCGGGGAATTATCGATTGCAATGACCTTGCGCGCGCGCGGCGCCAGCAACTGCGAAAGCGTTCCTTCGCCCGCGCCAAGATCGACAATGACTTGCGGGGGCAAGAGTGTAATCAGCGCATGAGCCAGCGCTTTCCAGGAGCGACCCGGCACATAACTTCGGCCAAATTTTCCGGCGAGTTGATCGAAGTATTCTCGCGCTTTGTCGTGACGCTTGCGCAACGTTAACCTCAGCGCCGTTCGATCGCGACCCGTTTCAGGAATCTCGCGCGCCAGGGTCCGCATTACCTGGTGCACGCGATTCTGCGCGCCGTTGCGTCCGGCGGTTTTCGCCGGCCCGTAATATACGTTCTTCCCGGCCCGCCGGTCTTCGACCACGCCGGCTCGCTTCAATTGTGCCAGGTGACTGGAGATGCGCGACTGGCCCATGCCGAGAATATCCTGCAATTCAGCCACCGAAAGTTCTTCCTGATCGAGCAACAGCAGCAATCGCAAACGGGTCGGGTCGGCCAAAAGACGAAGCAAGTTTATCGTTGACGTGGGCACGATCGACAACGATATATCGACATATCATGATCGGTCAATATGTTGGCTGTTCGTTAACGTCATTATTCTAATTTTAATCCCGATGCCGCGCCGTTACATTTTCTCGTCCGAGTCCGTTGGAGAAGGACATCCCGATAAAGTTTGCGACACCATCTCCGACGCGGTGCTGGACGCCTGCCTGCTGCAAGATCGAAACAGCCGGGTCGCGTGCGAAACGTATGCCAAAAGCAACATCGTGATCGTTGGCGGCGAGATCACGATCCCGACGCTGGCCGAAGACAAGCCTCTCGAGAGCGTGATCCCAATTTCAGAAATCGTGCGCAAGACCGTCCGTGAGATTGGTTACGTCAATGACGACGACGTTTTCCACGCCGACAAGATCATGATCGAGAACATTCTCACTAAACAATCGCCTGACATCGCGCAAGGCGTGGATGCGCGTGCAGCCGACGGCAAGGAGACGGCTGAGCAAGGCGCTGGCGACCAGGGATTAATGTTCGGCTACGCCTGCAACGAAACGCCGGAGCTAATGCCGGCGCCGATCATGTTTGCGCACCGGTTAGGCCGAGAGCTCACTCGCATCCGAAAGAGCGGCAAAGTCGGCTGGCTTCGGCCGGATGCCAAGTCGCAAGTCTCGGTCATTTACGAAAATGAAAGACCGATCGGCATTTCTTGCGTTGTGGTTTCAACCCAGCACACCCGCGACGTAAAACACTCCGAGATTCGCAGCTTCGTCATCGAAGAGGTGATCAGAAAGGTTTTGCCCGCGGATATGCTAAGCAGCAGCACGCAATTTCTAATAAATCCAACTGGAAATTTTGTCGTTGGCGGGCCGCAGGGCGACACCGGCCTGACCGGTCGAAAGATTATTGTCGACAGTTACGGCGGAATGGGCCGGCACGGCGGCGGTGCATTTTCGGGAAAGGATCCAAGCAAGGTCGATCGCAGCGCGGCTTACATGGGCCGCTGGGTCGCCAAGAATGTGGTCGCCGCTGGTCTTGCTTCGAAATGCGAACTCCAATTTGCCTACGCAATCGGCCATCCAAAACCGCTCAGTATTCACATCAACACGTTCGGCACCCATAATGTCGATGAGGAAGCAATCGAGCGCGCCGTCCTCGGGACGTTTAGTTTCAAACCGGCCGATATCATCAAGCAGCTCGATTTGCTCCACCCGATTTATTCCAAAACGACGAACTACGGCCACTTCGGCAAAATTAACGATCCCGATATCACCTGGGAAAAAACCGACAAAGCCACGGAACTGAAGGAGGCCGCAAAATAATTTATGAGCACCACAACCACCGAAAGAAAAGCGAAACAGGATTTTAAAGTCGCGGATATTTCACTGGCCGAGTTTGGACGGAAAGAGATTTCAATCGCCGAAAAGGAAATGCCCGGATTAATGGCGATCCGCGAAAAATACGCGCCGCAGAAGCCGCTCGCCGGCGCGCGAATTACCGGTTCGCTCCACATGACGATCCAGACAGCCGTGCTGATTGAAACGCTGCGTGATCTCGGCGCGAGCGTGCGCTGGGCATCGTGCAACATTTTCTCAACTCAGGACCACGCTGCAGCGGCGATCGCAAAATCGGGAACTCCCGTTTTCGCTTGGAAAGGCGAATCGCTCGAGGATTATTGGTGGTGCACTTACCAGGCGATTTCTCACCCGGGCGGAAAAGGACCGCAGCTCATTGTCGATGATGGCGGCGACGCGACTTTGCTCGTCCACAAAGGCTACGAACTGGAAGAAGGGAGCGATTGGGCGAAATCGAAATCGGCGAATAAAGAAGAACAGGTGATCAAGGATCTCCTGCTCGAGGTCCAGTGCGAAGATCCCTATCGGTGGCACGAAATCGTGAAGGACTGGCGCGGCGTTTCCGAGGAAACAACGACCGGCGTGCATCGTCTCTACAAGATGCAGCAGGAAAACAAGCTGCTCGTTCCAGCGATCAATGTGAACGATTCAGTGACGAAATCGAAATTCGACAATCTCTACGGTTGCCGGCATTCGCTGATCGATGGATTGAATCGCGCGCTTGACGTAATGATTGCCGGAAAAGTTGCCGTCATCTGTGGTTACGGCGATGTCGGCAAAGGTTGCGCACAGTCGCTTCGTGGCCAGGGAGCGCGCGTCATCATTACCGAGATCGACCCGATCAATGCGTTGCAGGCCGCGATGGAAGGTTACGAAGTCACGACGATCGAAAACACGCTCGGTCGCGCGGATATTTACATCAGTGCAACCGGCAACACCGACATCATCACGTTCGCCCACATGAACAAAATGAAGGACCAGGCAGTGGTCGCGAACATCGGCCATTTCGACAACGAGATTCAGGTCGATGCGCTGAATTCGGCGAAAGACGTGAAACGGACGAACATCAAACCGCAGGTCGATAAGTACACCTTCGTCGACGGCCACGAAATCTTTCTGTTGTCGGAAGGGCGTTTGTTCAATCTCGGCAATGCCACCGGCCATCCGAGCTTCGTCATGTCGAATTCATTTTCGAATCAGATCCTCGCTCAATTGGAGCTTTGGAAAAATCGAGAAAATTACAAGGCCGGCGTTTACGTTCTGCCGAAAAAACTCGACGAAGAAGTGGCGCGGCTGCACCTGGAAAAGATCGGTGTCCGCCTCACTCGCCTGACGAAGGCTCAAGCCGATTACATCGGCGTGCCAATCGACGGCCCATTCAAGTCCGAGCACTACCGCTACTAGGCTGGCGACGCTCGGATGGTTGGCTTCCTGATTCTCAGGTTCAGCATTTCGACGAAAACGGCGAAGCCCATCGCAAAGTAGGTGTAGCCCTTCGGAATGTGAAATCCGAGGCCGTCGCCAATCAGGTTAACGCCAATAAGCAAGAGAAAACTCAACGCCAGCATCTTAATCGTCGGATGGCGGTCAACGAACCGGCTAATGACTCCGGCAAAGAACATCATGACTGCGACCGCGAGCATTACCGCCGCCACCATCACGGCGATGTGATCGACCATGCCGACAGCGGTAATCACGGAGTCGAGCGAGAAAACGATATCGAGTAGAAGAATTTGCACCAGCACGCCAGCAAATGATGCCCGGGCACGCGCTACCGCATGTTTGTCCTCTTCCTCAAGTCGCAAATGAATCTCGCGCGTGCTTTTTGCGATCAAGAACAAACCGCCGGCGATTAGAATCAGCTCCCTTCCGGTAATATCGAATCTGAACATCGAGAATAGCGGTTGGGTCAATCCCATCACCCAGGTTAGCGACAGCAGCAGCAGGATTCGGGTGATTGCGGCGAGGGCCAACCCAGTCCGACGCGCGCGGTCCTGCTGCGCGGACGCCAATTTGCCGGCGACGATGGAAATAAAAATGACGTTGTCGATGCCGAGAACGATCTCCAGCGCGGTCAACGTAAGGAGGCCAATCCAGATTTCGGGGTTAACGAGCCATTCCATATTTACCTCCAATCACGTGCCGTGCTTTTGATCGGACACGCGCGATCGTTTACCAGGCGGATTTCTGGACTTCGACTTGTGTTGCTTCGACGTAATTGCAACCGGACGCTTTTCCGCGCCGCCATTTGCCAACAATGTGCACGCGGATCCGGTGATTTGCCGCATTCGTTAAAATTGTCGACTCGCGCATCGGAGCGGCCAGCCACACTATCGGCGCGGATCTCCCTCGACGAAAATCGAACATGATCTGCGATGCGCACGGCTGCCCGGGATGCAACGTCACGTTTCCGATAGCGTCAAAACGCGAACCCGACACAGCCGACCTTTCCATCGGCCCGGGCTTGATCGGCTGTGCACAACTGGCGCACGCCGCAAGAGCAAACATTAAGAACAAACGGGAAATCCATCTCATTCTTCACTTTTGCTTCCGAAGCTTTTCCGCGTCCAGATTTATTCAGAAATTTCGGCGTTGGAAGTTGTCCCGCCCGCGATGAAAGTCCTCCCGATGAACGTCGAATGTGCGCTCTTGATCGTCGGACATGGTTCGACGGTCAATCCGGACTCGAGCGTTCCGTCGCGCGCGCATGCCAAAGAAATTCGGCAACGCAATCTTTTTGGCGCAGTGGAATGCGCGTTTTGGAAGGAAGAGCCGAGTTTGCGCGACGCCGTTTTCCTGTTCGATCCGAGAACGATCCGTGAAGTTTACGTCGTTCCGAATTTTATCAGCGAAGGCTATTTCACCGAAACCGTGATTCCACGCGAGCTGGAACTGAACGATCGAACAACAACTCGAGAAAGCGGCCAAAACTGGAAATACTGTGAACCGGTCGGCAATCATCCGATGATGACCGAACTGTTGCTGCATCGCGCCCGCGAAACAGCGCCCGACGTCGATCCGGCGCAAACAAGCCTGCTGATTGTCGCGCATGGCACCGATTTGAACGAAAAAAGTGCGGCAGCGGCCAAGCGGGAAGCCGAAAAGATTCGCGCGCTAAATCGTTACGCGGCAGTCTTGAACGTTTACATGGAAGAACCGCCACTGGTCGCAGACTGGCGCAAATTGACGACCACTCCAAACGTGGTGGTGGTGCCGTTTTTTATTTCAGACGGCCTCCACAGTTACGAAGACATTCCGGTCTTGCTCGGAATTGCTGCGAAGGGTTCGACGGCGAAGCGGTCAGTAGTGCCCGGCGAAGTTTTCCGCGGCAATCCATATAAAATCGCGGGCCGTTCTCTTTTTTATGCCCCGGCCATTGGCAGCGATCCGCGTATCGCAGAAATTATCGTAGCCCAAACGTTGAATTTCGGCAGTTGACATTCGCGCTCGCGTTTTCAGCTTTTTACACCACATTGATTTCCCGCATGAAAACCGAGACGTGCAAGACCTTGCAAGAGATCGGCGCGTTTGTTCTGGCCGGCGGCTGCGCGCCCAAACGATTGAAAGATGTCGCCGAGATGATCCGGGCGGCCCGGAATTATCGATGGGTCGGCATTTACAAGGTGCTGAAGAAGGAATTCGTGATTTTAGCTGGCACGGGCGACGAGCCGCCAACGTATGCCCGATTTCCCATCACCCAGGGACTGTGCGGCGCTGCGCTCGAGTCGGGCACGCCGATCGTGGTCGGTGACGTGCACAAGGATTCGCGTTATCTGCCCACATTTCACACCACCCGCTCCGAAATTATCGTTCCGATGACCAATGGCCACCGTCACATCGTGGGAATGCTCGATGCCGAAAGTGAAAAGCTCAATGCATTCGGCGACGAAGATCGCCAGTTCCTCGAACGGGCCAGCGGACTCATCGCGCATTGCCTCACCTAAATCGCCTAACGCATGTCGGCAGCGATCGAGCAGGCTCTCGCTGCTGTCATTTGCAATGGCGCGAATCGAATCGGTGAAATTGCGATCATCACAGCCGGTAACCGCTTCGTGCTTACTCACCGCGACGATATCGCCAAAGCCGGACTGGCAACGATTGAACATCCGGCAGAAGCGACTCGACTCGTAACGTTCGACGATGCCGGAAATTTTCGTCCGCTCAAAACGGCGCCCAATTTACGGCGCGGCTGGCGCATGGAATTGCCGGATCTTGCCAGACTTGCCAGTGCGCTTGATTATTTTTATCCCGGCAGATTGGCCGCTCTGGCGACATGGCAGGAAAACCGCCTGACCACTACGCCCCTGCGGGAGAGCCTGAATCGGCAGTCCGGAATGTATCGCGTCGCCGCCAAGATATCCGACGAGCAAATCGATAATGTCGTTGGAAATTTTTGCCGTTCCGACGGCGGTTGTTTACGGACGATTTTGTGGAGACGTGATTCCGCCGGCGCGACTGCTTCAAAAAAATTGCCGCCGGAGAAATTCGATCCGGCGCATGATCAAACGGGTCGGAAGGAGCGGTCGATTCCGTTGCTGTGCCAGGAAGCGTGCAATTTGCTCGTGAACGAATGCCGCAAAGCCGTGAAAACGGAGACCGCTGCGCCATCGGCGCCAGAGTGATGGCACACGAAAGGAGACGTCCCCAAAAATCGACAGAGATGATTGTTCGCGGACGCGTTGTCGTCACGATGGCCGGTCCTGCGATTGAAAATGCGGCCGTCGCAGTCTTGGGAGACAAGATCACCGATGTCGGAAAATTCTCGGAAATTTCGAAGCGACACTCTGCTGCAGAAATCATCGATCTTGGCGAGCAAGCGGTTTTGCCTGGGCTGATCAATGCGCACTGCCACCTCGATTACACCTGTTTACGCGGCAAAATTCCGCGGCTGAAATCGTTTACCGATTGGATTCGCGCGATCAACGCCGAGAAATCAAAACTCTCGGCGGACGACTACGTCGCTTCGATCAACGAAGGATTTGCCGAAGCGAAACGATTTGGGACAACAACGATCGTGAACCTGACCGCGTTTCCGGAATTGATCGACCAGATTTCTGCGCCGATTCGAACGTGGTGGTTCGCCGAATTGATCGACGTGCGGAATCCGAGGCGGGCGAGCGAAATCGTCGATTCTGCGGTTGCACGATTAAAATCGCAGAAGCATTGGGGCCTGGCGCCGCACGCGCCCTTCACTTCGTCGAAAAATTTGTACCGACGATGCCAGGAAATTGCGAAGCGCGAAAATACTTTACTTACAACGCACCTCGCCGAGTCGCGCGAGGAAATGCTGATGTTTCGCGATGCGGAGGGACCGCTTTACGATTTTTTGAAGGAGATCGGGCGAGACATGAGCGATTGCGGCGCCAAAACGCCGCTGGGAGAATTGGTCGGACGCTTGGGAAACGAGCCCATACTTGGCTGGATCCTCGTTCACCTGAACGAGTTCGCCGAAAGCGACCTCGAAATAATCGCTCGATTGCCAGCGAAATTTTCGATCGCTTATTGTCCGCGCAGTCACGATTATTTCGCCCATTCACCTTTTCAGTTCGAGAAAGTGCGAAAGCTCGGCTGCAACATTTGCCTCGGAACCGACAGTCTCGCGAGCAATGTAGATTTGAGTTTGTTCGCCGAGATGCGCGCATTCCAGACGCATTTCCCAGCCAGCCCGCCGTCTGAAATTCTGGCGATGGTAACGACGAACGCGGCGCAAGCCCTTAATCAACAAAGTGTGCTTGGCAGAATTGAACCGGGATTTCGCGCGGACTTAGTCGCCATCCCGTGTTCGGATTCGACTCGCGTCTTCGAGGAAATCGTGGCATTTGATCAGCCGCTGAATTGGTCGATGATTTGCGGCTCGGTTCAGGAAATGGCCTAACCGCTCAAATTCTCAAAACCGCTTTCTTTTTCTCAAAACTGAAATATTCTCCGCGCTGAGATTTGCCATGGCCAAAATCGTAATTATTGATGACGAACCCGCGATGGTGGAAGTCATCGTGACCCTGTGTCGGGAAAAGGGCCATCAGGTTTTCCCGTTTAATGCCGCGCCGAAAGCGGTTGAGCAGCTCGACAGCATCGAACCGCAGGTTGTAATCGCCGACATCAAGATGGAGACGATGAGCGGCTTCGACGTGCTTCGCCACATTCGGGAGCATCATCGTCAAGCGGCGGTCATTTTGATCACCGCCTATGGAACAGAAGAAACCGCGGTCCAGGCCATGAGGATGGGCGCGTATGATTACATCAAGAAGCCGTTCAAGATCGACGAGTTGCAGCTGACCGTTCAACGCGCCCTCGATTATCAGGCAGCGGTGCGGGAGAACGTTTATCTGCGGAAGGAATTAAAGAACCGCTATAAGTTCGAAAACATCATCGGGACGAGCGCGAAAATGCAGCACGTCTACAATCTGATCGGCAAAGTCGCCGATACCGACAGCACGGTACTAATCGTTGGCGAAAGCGGCACCGGTAAGGAATTGGTTGCGCGCGGGCTTCATTTCAATTCGAACCGCCAGCATCATCCGTTCGTGGCGATCAATTGCAGCGCGTTGCCGGAGAACCTGCTGGAATCGGAGCTATTCGGTCACAAAAAAGGCTCGTTCACCGGCGCGGTCGCAGACAAGCGCGGATTGTTCGAGGAAGCGAACCTCGGCACGATTTTTCTCGATGAAGTAAACTCGATGGCACCACCCCTCCAAACCAAATTGCTACGCGTATTACAGGAGCGCGAAGTCCGTCGCGTCGGCGACAACAAGAGTTCGCCGGTGAATGTCCGAGTAGTTGGCGCAACGAACGAACCGCTCCAACCGAAGCTCAAAGACGGAACATTCCGCGAAGATCTGTATTACCGCCTGGCCGTTATTCCGATTGAAATCCCGGCGCTGCGCGAGCGGTTGGAGGATGTTCCGCTTTTGGTGAATCATTTTTTGCAAAAGCAAGCCAGCTCGAGTGGGGGCGAGCCGAAGAAGATCGACCCGAAAGCGGTCGAAATTTTGTGCAACTACGATTATCCCGGCAATGTGCGCGAGCTGGAGAACGCAATTGAACGCGCCTGCGCCCTTTGCGAAGAAGACACGATTTTGCCAGCCGACCTGCCGCCACACATTATCGAACACGCTAAAGGCGAAAAGACGGAGAAAGAAATCGCGTCGATGCCGGTCGGAC
Source organism: Chthoniobacterales bacterium (assembly GCA_035622995.1). Taxonomy (GTDB): domain Bacteria; phylum Verrucomicrobiota; class Verrucomicrobiia; order Chthoniobacterales; family UBA10450; genus DASPUI01. The sequence goes on along the minus strand of DASPUI010000116.1, from coordinate 11,846 downwards.
AGACGCTCGATGATTTTGTGCAGCATCAAGAGCGCAATTACATTGAAGCGACGCTGGCGCATTGCGGCGGCTCGCGCGAAAAGGCGGCCAGCATGCTCGGCATCAGCATGGCGACGCTTTATCGAAAGGTAGAGCCGAAGAAAAAATAACCTCCGCGTCTGCCGGCGGCGGCGATCGAAATGAAGCAAGCGAAAACATCCGTGCCGGGTTCACGCGAGATGGAGCGCATCAGTTGGTTGGAGTTTCGCAAACTGGTCCCGGATAAAGTCGATACAGTTCTCCTGCCGATCGGCACCCTGGAAGCGCATGGCGTTATTCCAAATGGAACCGACATCATTATTCCGGTGGCAATGGCAAAGGAAATTGCGCCACGAGTAAACGCAATGATCGCGCCAGTAATTCCGTATGGATTCACCGGAGCGTTGGATGCCTATCCCGGCTGCTTTACCGTCGCTGAAGACATTTTTCGATCGTATGTGAGGTCGGTGTTAGTTGGTCTGGCGAGAAACAATTTTAAAAACATCATCCTGCTGAATGGCCACGGTGGCGGGCAGACGGCAATCCTCGCGTCGCTCGTGCAAGAAGTCGGACGCGAAACAAGAACGAGAATGCTGACCGTAAACTGGTGGTCGTATTGCAGCGATGTCGTGCAGGAGGTTTTTGGTGAAGACGGGGGACACGCCGGCAATACGGAAACGGCCTACATTATGGCCACCGATCCGGCGCTGGTTCGCGAACAGGATTACAAACCGAATATGGCGAGCCCGATGCCGGCGCCGAACACCTGGAGCGCTTATCCATTTCCTTCGAGCATCATGCTCTATAAACCGGGAGAAGGATTGCCCGACTTCGATTCAGTAAAGGCAAAAATGTTTTTCGACAGGGTAAACACCAAAATCGCGCGATTGATCGAAGAAACGATCAAGAAATGGGACCTGGCCGGTTTGTGAGGACGCGCGGGCGATGACTAACCGCGCTTCGCGTAAATCCTCAGCTCTTGTGCCGCTTGCTCGATCTCGTCAAGTTGTTGAAGAGTTGCTTCCTGTTTTTTCAGCGTCTCTTCGTTCTTCGATCTCAATTCTTCGAGCATCTTGATCGCAGCCTGCGCTGAGGCTGAATCGGTGGTGGCTGGAACTGCTGCAACAGGCGTTGCTGCCGGAACTGCCGATGCAGCTTGGACAACGATCGGTGCCTGCGCCTGCGCGCAGGCCATCGTTATCGCGAACGAAAAGGCAACTGAAATAATAGCTAAGATTGCCGTCCGCATTATTTTCCTCGCTTGGAATAGATTCTGGCCAACCGAACGGCCTCGGCCACTTCCACCAGTTTGGCGTCAATCTTGGCCTGGTTGTCCGCGATCTGCGTCTGTTGTGTCTGGACTTCCTTAACCAGCGCCAGCAGCTGCTGTTCGCTATCCGAAGGTTGCGCAATGCTCGAGGAGAAAATCAGCAGCGCAAAGGAGAGTAAGATAAAATATCGGTTCATCGGTTAACCGGTTGAAATCGAAGCAAGTCGCGTTCCCACGGCCCGTAATCTGCTTGCCTCTCGTTCGCGAGATCGGTAAACTCCACCTATGGCCGGCCCGGGAATGCATCAAACGCAGAATTTGTCTCTGCAACAAGTTCTCGCCCCGCAACTCCAACAGAGCTTACTCATTCTCCAGGCGCCCCTGCTCGAACTTCGAAATCTGGTTCAGCAGGAAATGGAAACCAATCCCGTGTTGGAAGAGTTAGCCGACGAGCCAAACCCGGAGGAAAAAGTCGAAACCGAGCCGAGCGCGGACGAGAATTTCAAGGAAGAGTTCGACAAGCTGGCCAAGCTCGATGAGGAGTGGCGCGATTATATGGCGCAGTCGAGCAGCTACGCCGGACGTTCGCAGGAAGCCGAAGACAAGCGCCAATTCTTTTTCGATTCGATCCCGACCCAGGAGACACTTCAACAACATTTGATGTCGCAACTCAATCAGCAGGTGTTAAACGCGAACGATCGTAAGACGGCAGAGCTGATCATCGGAAACATCGACGACAATGGATTTCTCCAAACGACGCCGGAAGAAATGGCGCTCAACACCGGCATCGCACAGGAAGATTTTGAGCACATGCTGACGCTGATCCAGAGTTTTCATCCGCCGGGCGTGGGTGCACGGGATTTACGGGAGTGTTTGCTGATTCAACTCAAACGCGACGGCAGACAGAACAGCCTGGAATACAAAATTATTTCTGACCACATGGCGGATTTGGGCAAGCGCCGCTTCCCTGAGATCGCGCGTCGGATGGGCATCGGGGCGGAGCAGGTGCAGAAATGCGCCAATAACATCGCGCAGCTCGATCCGCGACCGGGTGCAATTTTTGCCGAGGCTCCGAAAAACTATGTCCTGCCAGACGTCACCGTCGAAAAAATAAACGGAGAATACCAGGTCATCTTAAACGGCGAACAAATTCCGCATCTGCGTATCAGCAACACTTACAAGGATATCATGGCGCAGGACTCCAACGGCAGCGAAGTGAAGGATTACATTCGCGACAAAATCCGGAGCGGGAAGTTCTTGATCAAATCGATCCATCAACGCCAGCAAACGATTTCCAACATCGCCCATCAAATCGTCGGCCGGCAGCGGGAATTTTTCGACAAGGGCTCGGCCTTTTTGAAACCAATGACGATGGTTCAAATCGCCGACGCAGTCGGCGTTCACGAAACAACCGTCAGCCGCGCCATTTCCGGCAAATACATGTCCACGCCGCAAGGCGTGTTCGAGATGAAATATTTTTTCACCCCCGGTTACCAAACCGCGAGCGGCGAATCGATGAGCAACACCAGCGTGAAAGAAGCGATCCTCGATCTGGTGAAAAATGAAGACGGCAATGCGCCGTTGAGCGACAAAGAGATTGTCGAGATTTTGAGCAAACGCGGCATCCCGATTGCGCGCCGCACCGTCGCCAAATATCGGACCGAGCTTAATATTTTGCCGAGCAACATGCGGCGGAAATACTGAGAGTCGGACGTTGGCAGAGTCGAGACGATCTGTTTTGATTTTCTGATCGACAACGACAGATTCGTCGACTTCGCTCGGAATGTTAAAAATGAATCCCTCTCTCCGCGCCGCCGTCGTTGCTGAATGGCGCGGATTACCGGAAAGATTGCCCGCCCCGGATCGCTGGCAATCGCCGGCGGTCGTTTTGCCGAAGCTGATGCAGCGCCTGGGTTTGAAAGAACGCCTGCAAGAAACAGAAGTGATCGATGCCTGGGCCAAAATTGTGGGCGAATTTATCGCGGCACATTCGGCGCCGGTCGCCCTGCGCGAGGGCGTGCTCTTCGTGCGTATTCTTCAACCGGCGCTCCACTACGAGCTTGAGCAGATTTCCAAAATCGAAATTTTACGAAAGCTGAAACAGCGTTTCGGAGGAAAGACCATTCGGGATATCCGTTTTCGGCTCGGTTGATCGGGCTTTAACAGGCCGCCGCCTAGTCGAACTCGTTCTGCGATTGGTCTGTGCCGATCGGTGGGAGCGGTTCGTGGACTTGCAGCAGCCACCGTGGTCTAACGAACGGATAAGGCTCGGCTGCCAAATCGACATTTGGATCGAGAAAAAGCTGTGGCTTGCGTCCGTTAACGGAAACGAGCATTCGCACTTCAACCTTGAGGGGCTCAGGACCCGCGCGCGGCATCACGCGGGCGAGGAATTGCGCAAACTGCCAAACCATGTCTGGCCGCCACCCCATGTGTAAAATCTGCTGCGTGGAGAGATAACGGCCAGGCTGAATCTGGTACGTTTCGCCATTGTTCGGATCGGTAATGTAAAAAAACGTGATCGTCCTTCGGTTCCGAAGGAGCATTTGCCAGCTAAAACGATGCTCCATATAGGTCCACTCGACGCCGCCCGGATAAAGGAAGTGACGGAGAGGAACCAGAACTTGAATCGCGGCATAAGTCCCGGCGAAGAGCAGGGTCGCAAGCCGCTTTCGTTTTGAAGGAACAATCGTTTTGACCGCACAAGTGGCTACTGATTGGGGCAGAAAACGGAAAATCCGCCGCGGCCAGCTCGGCGAGAGAAACAGAGTCGTGCCTGCGATTCCGAGCCATGGAAAAATGTCGATGGGGAACATGCGCGCGTTCAAAACATGAAAGCAGACCGCCAAAAAAAAGGCCACCAGCCGAGTCCGGCGCCAAAGGAGCAAGGGCACAATGAACAAATCGAGAGAAAGCGAAGCGTAACTTGCGAGATAACCTGCAAGGTTTCCCTGAAAAAAATTGTGCAGAAATGGAAAGACGTCGCTTCGGGCCAGCACTCCACGCATTGGTTCTCCGCGGAGCCAGTCTGGTGAAACTTTCGCCACGCCGGCGAAAAAATAAACCACTCCCATTTGCGTTCGCATCAACCAGAGGTTCCACGCTGGCGCAGTCTCCGCTCGCACCGACGGGAAGAGCCAAGCGTCAACCGAGAACGCGCGATTTGCCGGAACGAAGATGAAAAGAAAGCCGAAAAGACAAATCAGATAGTAGTGATTTACGTACGCTCCTTGCTCGAGCAGAAAAAAATAGGTCTGGCTCAGGAAAAAGAGCACAGCGCTGATCCGGTAGAAGAAACCGGCCGCGATAAATAACGCCAGAATCCCAAGCAAAATCCAGTGAGCATAAAGCCAGTGCCCCGGCCAAGGATGGACCCAAAAAAATCCACAATATTTGAATAGAAAACGGGGATTGATCCAAACCTGATTGATTTGATCGTGAGTCCAAACGCGTTGCACCCTCCATGCAACCAGGAGGCCAAAAAAAATCCGGAAGAAGGCCAGTGACGCAATGTCGACCGAGGTGAAGGCGTGCGTCTGGAACCTCTCTAAAAATCCTGAACGCCGACGCCTGGCCATAATTGGATAATTTTTCGTAGGCTGGAGCGAGTGATCAGGTGCTGGCGTTCCGTAACTCGTCGCGACGGCCTCGCACCTCGTAACGAAGCTCCACTGTGCCACTGTTGTACGCTCTGACCTCCAGCAAATGGAGGGCGACCTCTCGGTCGAGCTTCTCGAAGAATGGAATCCCGTCGCCGATCAAGATCGGCAGGATCGAATAACGAATTTCGTCGGCTAGCCTTAGACGAAGGCATTCGCCCGAAACCATGCCGCCCCCAACAAACCAGATATTTCGGAACTTCGGCCGCAACCGCCGGTTCACGAACTGCGCGAGATCGCCTGAGTAAAATTCGATCGTATCCCTAGTCCGCGGCAGCTCGCGACTAGTGAGGACGAAAGTGGGTTTGTTGCCGTACGACCACCCCAACCCCTGGGCTTCAAAACTCAATGCGGTCTCATAAGTTCGCGACCCCATGACGTAGCAATCGATTGTTTTTAGGAAGGCGTCGACGGATTCCGGATCCATGGTGTCTCCGCCTGCGAATTCGTCTGAGGTCTCAAGCCAGTCGACGCGTCCGTCCTTTCGAGCAATGAAGCCATCGAGGCTCGCCGCCATGTGAATCGTTATGTGAGAATCAGAATTGGCCATCATTTCGCTTTCATGAGTGCAGGGTTAGCACGACTGCTTGGAATCGGCTTAGCTTGAGTCCGCATAACGACAAAGAGATAAGTCATGGGATCCTCTGCTGGCTACATCCAACATCAACATTCTCTGCGTTGGCGGCATCGTTTGGCTAACCTTTTCCGACGTGATCGCTGGAAGCAGTATTCGCCCTAACGAGAATTAAACAAAAGCCCTTTGTCTAACACAACGGGATTTCTCCCGTCCGCCGATGCTCACGACTTGGCTAACCGGTTGGCCATTCCCGCGTCCGATTTCTCAAAAAACACGAGTCATTACCGAAACTTCAACCGAACAATTCCGTAGAAAGAGGATGAAAATGGATCGCCATCGATGAAGCCGTTTCGCGAATCGGCGACTGATCGATATTGTCGACTCTTTCCGCCCTGCTCGCTTCCGACCGACGTCGATCTCTATTGCCGAAACCTGACTGCGCTCGGTCGCGCAATGATTGATGACGGATCGCGCGTCTCAAACAACCGGCCCGAAATTTTGGCGGATTGTGGCTATACCTACTTTGGCCAATTCATCGCCCACGATCTCACGAAGGACGCAAGCTCGATCGACGAAGCGTGGAAGAAGGAGCCGGAACAGCTCCAAAACCTGCGAACTCCGCGCCTCGATCTTGATTCATTGTACGGCCGCGGACCAGCCGTCTCGCCTGACCTCTATGAAAACGATCAAGTCCGGCTTCGAGTCGGATCTGCGCAATCATCGGACAAAGGATTGGACATCTGCACCGGTGCGCAGGGGGAACGCATTTTGGGAGACGAACGGAATGCCGAGAATTTGATCCTTCGCCAAATGACTGCTGTCTTCGCGCAGCTGCACAACTTCGCGGTGGACCAATTTGAAAGCGAAATAACCGACCCCTCGAAATTGTTCGAGCGCGCTCGACGGCAAACGCAACGCCAATTTCAATGGCTGGTCTGTCACGATTATCTACCAACGCTGCTGAATCTTGATGTTTATAACAAAGTTTTCAGAGACGGAAAATCGACGATCGATTGGGATCGATTTTCCATTCCGATCGAGTTTTCGGCGGCCGCGATGCGTTTCGGCCATGCAATGGTGCGTCCGAATTACATGTTCGCGTTCGGAAACGACATGCTGTTCGGAAAAATTTTCGGCCGGACAACCGACCGCGGCCCGCTCGTCCAACGTCAGGAGCTAAACTGGGGATTTTTCTTCCAAGGTGCCGCCGACGGAGGCGCGGTTACGGCCCGGCCAATCGACACGAGACTGTCCGAACCACTTCACCATCTGCCAGGCGATCTGGTCGGCGTGCCTGAAATCCCCTGCCCGCATTTTCGATTTTCAAAACATCCGGCGCAGCTAACCGTGCGGACTCTACTTCGGGGAGCTGGCCTGCATCTGCCTTCGGGTCAGATCGCCGCGCGTGCATTCGGTCAGGATGTATTGACGGATTTCGATTTGGAAAGAAATGTCGACGGACAAAAGTCCGAGCAAGGTCAAATTCTTCGCGATGCCGACCTTCTCGATCAGACACCGCTCTGGTATTATATATTAAAAGAATCCGAGGTCCGGGAGAACGGGAACCGTCTTGGACCGACCGGCAGTATTCTGGTCGCTGAGACGATTCATGGCGCGCTACGATCAGATCCGGAGTCGTATCTCAACCAGCCGGATTTGGAAGGCCTCCCGCCCATCTGGAATTTACCAGATGAGCGGACCAGAATTTATGGACTATCGGAACTCTTCCGACTGGTCCCGTTTTTTCAAACGGCTTCGGCGAGTTCGCAATGCCTTTGACTCCTTGTTGGAGACGAAGGCACGGGATCGAGTTGATATGGATACCAGGTTCCGATCCAGTACTTGAAGGCGTCGAGATGTTCAGGCGACGTGCCTTCCGGCGGCAACACGAAGACAATCAAGCGATCGCGCTCTTGCGTGCTGGGTCCGACGCAAATCACTTCGGCATCTTCGGGGATGTCGATTTTACCGATTGTCCCGAAGAGGCGACGCGCCGCTTGTCTATCTTTCAGCACGGCGGAACGAACATCGGGGTTAACAATTGTCTGCTGCAGGAACGCCACCGCGGCATCCCTTCGATCTTTTTTTAGCTGCCAGGTCCTGTTCATGGGGGTTGTTCTCACTTGTAGTTGAATTAATTCGTCACGGGTGAAGCGGCCGACGATTGCCGCCCGAGTCGGGCCACGGCTGCGGCCAGATCGGATAGAATTGTGTTGAATGATGGGCTTTGTGAGATCGAATCGAATCGTGGATCGAGCCTGGGCGACCGGTAATCGATCCATCCCGCGTCGATCGCGGTCTTGAAGTCACGCAAAGAATCTTCAGTCTGGCCAAGCATCGCCTCCGCCGCCGAAAGGCGATAAAGTATCTGGGGATCGAACGGCGCGGCCGCCAGTTTGCGTTTGGCGTCGCCTTTGACCTCGAGCAACACGCCGCGCGCTTTCGATTCGTCGCCCGCTTGAATTTTCAAACGCGCGATCGCCGAATGATAATCGACTGCCCCATAAGTGCTGTCCCGACCACCTCCAAGTGGATCCTTTTCTGCGAGCTCGGCGTAACGGCGTTCGGCTTCGGGATAGTTGCGCGAAAAAAATTCAACCAACGCCGCAAACTCTCGCGCAATGGGAGCATCAGGATAGTGAAGGAGCTGCGCCTGACAGATCTGGCGCGCGCCGTTGCTGTCGCCGGCCAATAACTTCAAACGAGCCAGGCCCAACCAGCCTTCCGGCTGGTCCGGCTGAAAAGTAGCAGCCGACTCGTAAGCGACACGTGCTTGCTCGTCGTTCCCGAGATCGGCCCAACAATCGCCCATCAATGCTTCAAAATCTCCGGGATGATGCTGTGCTGCTTTTGCCTTATTGTACCACCTGATCGCTTTGTCCGGACGACCCAGGCTCTTCCAATTGTAGGCGATTTGGCCAAAAGCGCGGCCACTGCGATCGCCAAATTCGAGCGAGCGAAGGATGTATTCCTGGGCCTCAGCATAGCGGCCATTAGTGGCGTAAACAAAATTCAGCGCCCGATTCGCTGTCGGATCTGCTGGTCCCAGTTCGACTGCTTCGCGGGCAACCTTGAGCGCGCGCGGAGCGAGGGTTGGATCGGCCAAGAGCAGATCGCGGCCCTGATAAGCCATCGCCAGAAATGCCCTCGCTGAAATTGAATGAGGGTCTTCTCGAATCGCGCTTTCAAAGCAAACAATCGCCCGATCCAACTCGGCAACAGTCCGCCGATTCATTAAATCGCGTCCCGCCGCGATAAACGCACGGACGCGTTCATTATCTGTAGCTGGATCTTCCGGAGCTTTAGATTTTTCCGTTCCTTCAACGAAAGCGTAAATCGATTTCGCAAAACTTCCGTCAAACAAATCGGGCGATCGATTCGAATTAACGGTGATGACGCGACTTAGAATTGAATTATCTCCATCAGCGGTAGCAAAGTGAAATCCAATCCGCATTTTTCCATCGCAACGGCGGACGGTTCCTGCCAAAACCGCGCGGCTTGAGTTACGTTGTGCCAACTCGCGAACTTCATCGGGCGCGCCGCTTCCGCTCCAATCGTGCGGAATTTCTCGCGCAATTGAAACCCGGCACGGCCCTACCCGGGATAATTCAGTCTGCAAAGCAATCGCAACAGACGATGTGACGCCAGCATCGGATGCAATCTCGTCGAGATTCAAAAATGGCGCGATTGTGATCGAATGATTCGCGACGGCGGTTTCGCGCATCGCTGTTTTTAATCGATGCGCCTCAATTTGTTTTCCGAAAATCCCGGCAATCAGCAATGAAATCAGTCCCAGGCTTGTCGCCAGTGCTGGGTTTCGCCGGGACCATTGCCAAAAGCGGACTGGTGGGGAAATGCGACGTGCCCGGATCGGGCGATGTTCCAACCACCGGGTCAGGTCATCGGCAAGATCTCGCGCGGTCGTGTATCGGGCAGACGGTTCGCGTTCCAGGCAACGCTCGCAGATCGTTTCCAAATCGCGGTCTTGTTCGTTTGCGATCGAACGAAGCTTTGGCGCCGTTTCCTCGGCTGCTTGTTGAACTACGGCAATTGCGTGTTCGCCTAAAAACGGGGGACGCCCGCTTAACAGCTCAAACAAGATCGCTCCAAGGCTGTAAACATCGACCGCGGGGCCCAAGCGGTCGCGAGATGTATTCGCCTGCTCCGGGGCAATATAACCCGGCGTCCCAAAGATTGTCAGCGTCCCAGTAAGATCAGCAGAAGCATCGAGCCATTTCGCAAGTCCGAAATCGGCCACGAATGGCTCTGCGTTTGCATCGAGCAAGATGTTCCCCGGTTTGAGATCCCGATGCAGAATGCCGCGAGAATGTGCGTGATCGATCGCGCGCGCGACTTTGGCCACCAGTTCGACTGCAGTTCGAGGGTGATCGCGAAACACTGCGATCGACTGCAGAAGACTGCCGCCGGGCGCAAACTTCATGCTAAAGAAGGGCAACCCGTTCTGGCAGCGACCTACCTCATAGATTGGCAAAATATTCGGATGGTCGAGGCTTGCAGCCGCTTCAGCTTCGCGCTCGAATCTATTCAGCGTTTCGATGGAATCGCTGTGAAAGGCCAGGACGCGCTTGAGCGCAACGATCCTCTTCGAATGGGCCTGCCGCGCGCGATAGATAACTCCCATCCCGCCGCGACCGATTTCTTCCAAAATGTGATAATTGGCCAGATGCCAATCGGTGTCCCGTATTTCGACTTCCGCCAGAACAGAATCCAGGCATTCGCCACCCTGTTCCGAACTCAAACCACATCGAAAAAGACAGCCCAGGCAAAGACCGTGAGCGATTGTTGTAGTCGATCCGCATTCCGGACAGGCGCGCCGGTGGCTGGCAACACCCAGCGAGTCAGCAACTCCGCGTATGTTCATTCCGGCGCGGTTTCAATGGCGAGGGTGGCGCAGAGATATCGAATTTCATCATCGAGGTCTACGTCGCTTTCCACCGTTTGCAGAACTTCTTCGCGGAGAAGCGCGCGATAACGGACGCGCAATCGATGCAATAATCGTTTCACGGCAACTTCGGGCACGCTCAGCATCGCTGAAATTTGTGCGTAGCTGATTTCCGCGCGATCGGCCGTCAGATAACGATTTAGGATATCGAAAACTCTGCGCCGTCCCCGGGTTTCGCATTCAGCCGCGAGCCGGCGCAACGCCTGCTCGGCCACGGTGGCTGCCCAGCGGACATCAAATATTCGTCGTGCCGACGACCTTTCCAGCTCTCCGGAGTTGATCGACAGATAAGAAGGAGATTCGGCAATCCAGTCTTCCCACTGAATGAAATTTATTTGTCCGCCGCGGCGCTCGCTTTTCGATTCATCGCGCTTGTCAGCCAGGAAGTTTTGCAATGCACAAAGCAGAAAAGTCCGAAAACGACCCCGGGCGGGATCGGCCAGCGGAAGGAGATTCCCCTCAAGCACGCGCAAAAAGAAATCCTGAGTTAAGTCTTGAGCGTCCGGTTCGGAATAGCCTCGCCGGCAAACGAAGGCATAAATCGGTCGCCAATATGTCCGGCAAAGCTCGGCTAGTGCCTGACGACCACGCTTCTCGCCGGATCCATCGCGCCCACAGGATAATACCATGCTCCAGTGTGTGGTCGTGAATCGATTCCCGCCCGCTTCGATGGCTGCGTCCGGCTTCAATCGGGACGATGATCTTATTTCCGGCGCCTAGGCACAAGCTCAAACCAGGCGCGTTCCGACGTTCTTGCTGGGAGAGATCCACCTGCATTTCGTTCACCAATCTTCTACGGATTCTCGAAGGCGAAGTTTTAAAAAAAACTCTGGTCACGAAGATTTTCTAGATTCAAACGAAAGCTCGGAACATGCTGAGATGTTAGTGAAAGCCAAAAGCGAAGACCAAATTCACATCGAGCAGTTGGAAATCTGGGGACGAGTTGGCGTTGCGGATGCCGAGCGGGAAAAGCCGCAACGGCTAAGCGTCAGCATTACGCTTTGGCCGTTTCAGCAGGTCGATGATTTGCGCGACAACGTTGCCAACACGGTCGACTATTCCGCCGTCCGTGAAGAGGCAAAGACGTTTGTGCAAAATCGACAAGATCGGCTGATCGAGACTCTGGCTGATGCAATAGCCATGCTCATGTTAAAAAAATTTCCCATTCACAAGGTCCGGGTCGAGCTGCGCAAGTTCGTTTTCCCGGACGCGGTTTACGCATCTGTGATTGTGATACGCGCGGCAGCCATCAACTAAAGATGCGAAAGGGAAGATTCAACCAGCCGGTGGCGGAAATCGCTCAACGCTACGGCGAATCGGTTTCGCTCGATTGGCGACTTTATCCTTACGACATTGCAG
>DASPUI010000115.1:0-16086 GCA_035622995.1 Chthoniobacterales bacterium | reverse complement strand
CCGTCAACACTTACGAAGGCACCGGTGACGTGCATCTTTTGGTGATCGGTCGCGACGTCACCGGCATCAGTGCTTTCGGTGGCTGAATAGCGGCATGACGGGCAGAGCCGCGGATGACAGAACAGATTGATTAGGTAAATTAAATCCATGAGCGAATCAGTCTTTATTCTCGGTGGCGGGCGGACCGATTTTAAACGCAATCTGAAGAAGGAAGGCAAAACAATCCGGCATTTGATTGTCGAGGCCGGCAAGAAAGCGATCGACGATGCGAAAATCGATCCAGCGGAAATTCAGGCAGGCGCAGTCGGAAATTTCAACTCCGGGCAATTTACCAAGCAGTTGCAGCTCGGCGCATTTATTCCGGAGATCGATCCGAAATTACGCGGCATTCCGACGATGCATACCGAAGCAGCCTGTGCTTCCGGCGCGCTTTCGGTCCTGCTCGGCGCGCAATGGATCATGGGCGGCCTTTACGACGTTGTGCTCGTTGTCGGCGCGGAACAGCAGAAGACAATGTCGTCTCTGGATGGCTCGGATGTGCTCGGAGCGGCGGCCGATTATCACAATGAGAAACCGGAGTACGGCGATTTCATGTTTCCGAAATTATTCGGCCGCATCGCGCAAATCTACATCGACAAATTTGGTGCGAAGGAATCGGACCTTGCGACCGTGGCATGGAAAAATTATGCGCACGCAAAACTGAATCCGCTCGCCCAAATGCGCGATGCTGATCTGACGCTCGATTGCGCGTCGCAGGTCTCGGATAAAAATCCAAGCGTCGCGCCGCCGCTGAAAGTTTCGGACTGTTCACAAATTACGGACGGATCGGCATCCGTTGTCCTCGTTTCGGGAAAATATTTGGAAAAAATCGGCCGCGACAAAAACAAAACGCCGCGTTTGTTAGGGTTCGGTCACGCGACCGATTATCTGGCGCTCGATAAAAAAGATGCCCCGACGTTTTCAATTGCGCGAAAGGCAGCGGAAAAAGCCTTCGGAATGGCAGGTTTGAAGCCGCGCGATCTAAATGGCGCGGACGTTCACGATTGTTTCTCGATTACTGAAATTGTCGTTTATGAAATCTTGGGACTGGCTGAGCCGGGAAAAGGAGCTGAACTGGCGAAAAGCGGCGCCACCGCGTTGCCGCAGGTTCGCAACGATAAAATGCGCCCACCCTTCGCGGTTGAAATTCCGGTCAATCCCGGCGGCGGATTGATCGGCGATGGTCATCCGGTCGGTGCAACCGGTGTGCGTCAGGTTTTCGAGGCGTATCAGCATCTGGCCAATCAGGCTGGAGCACGCCAGATCGAAAATGCAAAACGCTACCTAACGTTCAACATGGGCGGAAGCTTAACCACGTCCGTGGCGATGATCTGGGGTCGCGATTAAGTCGGCAACTGCAGGCCGTTAAATTGCGTTCGCGCGCAACTGCTCAATCCGATCGCGAACGGAATCGCAGCGTTTTCGCTCACGGGCCGCTTCCATTTCAGACAAACTTTGTGCTTGATACGGTGGGTGCACTGGTTTCAAGCAACCGCTCACAAAATCGTTCGCGACCATCAGGCCGTCGATCTTTGCCCGAGTTTTGAGTTCCTCGGCTTCGGCAAGAAGTTCATCGCGAATCGCGATGTAAGCGTAAATCTCCGCGGTTGCGAAGGCCGGCTGCGTGTAGGCTTTCGTGCTGACCGTCTTTGGCCTGCGTTTCGTTTTAACAGGGCTGGCCGTAATCTGCATATTGACGATGAAAGCAGTTTTCGTGCTCGTGAATGCCCGCGGCTGATTGCCTGGCGGCGATTTATTTTCGATGAAAAAGATCGCGTTTAAGCTGGGCACGGTCGGGCATTTCGGATTGGCCGTGCGGAATCCGAAACGAAGCGCACGATGGTTTCAACGCGTGCTGGGTTTGAAGAAACAATTCGATTTCGACGAGGGCGTCGCGATAGGTAACAACAACGTGACTATCGCGCTCTTCAAGGGTCGGCCGTCGCCGAAGACGATCGATCATATGTCGTTTCATTTGCCGAACTTGGCGACCTTGCGCAGGGCGCTCGCGCATTTAAAAAAACAAAAAGTGGAAATTGAAGATCCCGGTGATGAAATCGGACCCGAGGCGCCCGGCTCGCCGCACATCGGTCTCTGGTTTCACGATCCGGATGGTTACCGCTGGGAATTGAGCGTGCAACATGGACGAAGGTTAAAATGAGGCGAACTCCCAAACCGATTCTGATTCGGAGCGGATCAATCGATTTTCTCAAGGTCAATGCCGACACTTGGGAATGGCGTGACGTTTACCAGCGGCTGCTTGCCCTGAGTTGGTCGCAATTCGGTGCGTGCATCATCGGCATCTATCTCGCATTGAATCTCGTATTCGCCGCGATTTATGCACTGGGCGGGCCCTGTGTTGCCGGAATGCCTCCGGGTTCATTCCTGGACGGATTCTTTTTCAGTGTGCAGACCCTGGCCACGGTCGGTTACGGCCATTTATATCCACAAACGCTTTACGGCAACATCGTCACGACCGTCGAGATCATGACTGGCATGTTCTTGTTTGCCGTCACCACCGGTTTGATCTTTGTCAGATTTTCACGGCCGGCCGCGCGCATTTTGTTCAGCGATTCAATCGTCATCGGGCCTTTCAATGGCAAGCCGGCGCTGATGCTGCGGGTCGGTAATCTGCGTCAAAGCACGCTGGTTGAAGCTGAATTTCGAGTCATGTTCACGCGGGATGAACCAATCCTCGAGGATGAAAATGGTTTTCGACACTTTTATAATCTCAAGCTGGCATTCGATCGGCTGAGTACGTTTCCAGCGGCGCTCACACTGCGGCACGTGATTGATGAAGCGAGTCCCTTATTCGGCGTGACTCCCGATGTTCTTGAAGAAGGGAACGCAACGTTTGTCGCGTCGCTAGTCGGGATCGAGACCGTGATTCCCGCTTCGATCCAGGCGCAGAAACACTATTCATGGCGCGAGGTAAAGTTCGGTGAGCGATTCGTCGAGATGTACACTCCGGAGGGCGCCGGCAAACTGACCGTCGATTTCGGCCGGCTTCACGAAACCGAGCCGTTCTCCAGCAATTCGACTGAGGGGTAACGTCAACCGCCGTTCTGGAAGCTGCGATTCGGATACGGCGGCGGCGGAGGAATATCGTAGCGTTTTGTCTTCAGCTCGTCCTGGATTTCCTGAATCGCGCGGTCGAGTTGCTGATCTTCGCCTCGAAATTCTTTTGCGGGATCATTATCGACCACGATGTCGGGATCGACACCATGCCCTTCAACGACCCATTCCTTCCCATCTTTCGAGTAAATCGCGAATTCGGGTTTAAAGAACTGGCCGCCGTCAACCAACGGCAGCGATTGACGGATTCCAACTACACCGCCCCAGCTTCGTTTGCCGATTAACTTGCCCATCCCGAGCGCCTTGAATCGGAACGGGAAAATGTCTCCATCGGAGGCCGAGAATTCGTTCATCAAGGTAACCATTGGACCAGTGAACGCGTCGGCCGGATCGGGTTGAGGCATTGAGTTTCGCGCAATCCCGATCATCGAAAATGCACGACGCAGTCGCTCGATTACCAGCGGCGAGACGAAACCGCCGCCATTGCCACGAACATCGACAATGAGCGCTTTCTTGCGAATTTGCGGAAAATAAAGCTTCGTGAACTCGTTCAGGCCGGGCTGTCCCATGTCCGGAATGTGCAGGTAGCCAACTTCACCGCCCGTTTTCTTCGTCACATAATCAATGTTCTTCTGGACCCAATCGATATAGTAAAGCGGCGCTTCATCAGCGATCGGCACGACCGTCACATCTCGCGCGCCATCGTCGGACGGCTTGGAATTGACCCGCAAAATCACTTGCTTGTCCGCAGTGTTGATCAGTCCCTCGTAAAGATTCGGCAGGCTCGAGACCGGCGTGCCGTTGATCGCGAGCAGGTAATCGCCCGCCTTCACGTTAACGCCAATGGCGGTCAGCGGTGAGCGTGTTTGTTTGTCCCAGTTTTCTCCCGGCAAAATCCGGTCGATCCGGTAAGCGCGCGATCCGGGGTCGCGTGAGAATTCTGCCCCGAGTAAACCGAGTTTGATTCGCGGGGTGTCTGGCCGTTCGCCACCGGAAACGTAGGTGTGCCCACTGTTCAGTTCGCCAATAAGTTCGCCGAGCAAATAAGTGAGGTCGTTGCGATGATTCACAAACGGAAGCAAGGCGGCGTATTTATCGCGCATCGCTTTCCAATCGACGCCGTTCATCGTCGGCGAGAAAAAGAAATCCCGCATGTGTCGCCAGCATTCGAAATAAATCTGGTTCCACTCGGCGTGCCGATCCAGTTGCATGTCGAGTCCCTTGATTTTGTGCTCGTGGTCTTTGGTTTCGATCTTGTCCTTCGGTAAATCGATGATGGCGTAATCGCCCTTGACCTTGATCAGCATCTTTTTGCCATCGAAAGTGATTTGATAGAAATTCGCATCGCCCAAAACGGTCTCTTTGCGATCTTCCAAACTGTAGGCGCACAGGTGTGATTTCCGGTCGCGACCGGGAAAGTCGTCTTCGTCCTCATCGGCTACATCATCGGCGGCCGTCCGGCGCAGATAAAAAATTCGATCGTCCACCATTCGAAGGTCGCGATAATTTCCAGACGTGATTTCCAAGCCGACAATGCGGTCTTGGATTCCGTCTGTGTCGACCTTGACCGTCACCGGTTTTTTCGGTTTGGCCGCTTCGGTCTTTTTCTCGTCAGATTTTCTTTCGCCCGCTTTCTCTTGCGATTTTTTTTCTTCCGCGTCCTTTTCTTTCTTTTCGGCCTTGCCTACTTCGTCGCTCTTCGGTCCGAGTGGGTTTTCCGTGTCTTTCGCGAGCGTCACCATATAAACGCGCTCCATATCGCGATAAACGTTCTCAAATTCTTCTTCGCCAAAGGTCGGCTTGAAATCGCGCGCGGAGGTAATCAGCAGATATTTTCCATCGTCGCTGAAGCTTGCTTCGCCCGAGCCGTACCAGCTGTCGGTCACGGCCGTCTGCTGTTTATTGCCTAACGAATAGAGATAAACGCGCGGTAATCCATTCTGTTCCGGCCGCGCCCAGGTGATCCACTGACTGTCTGGCGACCAATTGTAGCCCTGGATTTCGCCATATTTGTCCTGATCGACTTGAGTGACCGCTTTTGTCCCAACATCGACATAGCGCAAACGTTGTAAACGGTCCGCCCAGAGCAGCTTCTTGCTGTCGGGCGACCAGACCGCGTAATAATAATAGGTGTCGGCGCCGCTGGTGACCTGTTGCGGCTTCCCTTTGCCGTCCTGGGCACAGACGTAGAGTTCGTTCTCCCCAGTCGCATCGGAATTGTAGGCAATCCATTTTCCGTCGGGCGACCAAATCGCATCGCGCTCGTGTGCGTTGGAGGTTTTGGTCAAATTGCGCGGCGTTCCGTCCTTGGCCGGCACCGAAAAGAGGTCGCCGCGCGCGACCACGATCGTCCGTGCGCCATCGGGTCCGAGGTTGACCGATTCGATGTGCTTCGATGCATCGACCAAACCTGATCGTCCGCTTGCGAAATCTTCATCGATTTGAATCGGGACGGGGGTCGCCTTGTTTGACCCCAGATCGTATCGCCAGATGTAGCCGGCCTGTTCGAATACGATCGAGTTTTTGCCGATCGACGGAAACTTAATGTCGAAATCCTTAAACTGGGTCAGTTGCTTCGTTTCTTTCGACATGATGTCGATCGAAAACAAATTCATCCGGCCGTCGCGATCCGATGCGAAATAGATTTTGTTATCCGGTCCCCACATTGGGCAAATGTCCTGCGCGGGATTGTTCGTCAGGTTTTCGAGCGCGCCAGTTTTGAAATCGTAAATCCAAATATCGTCGGCCATCCCGCCGCGGTAGTGCTTCCAGGTCCGGAATTCCCGAAAAACCCGGTTGTACGCCATTTTCGAGTCGTCCGGAGAAAACGACACAAAACCGCCGCGCGGGACCGGCAGTTGTTGCGGCAGCTCGGCATCCAGGCCGACCGTAAAAAGGGAACCGATAAAATCATTGAACGACTTCATCCGTGATCGATAAACGACCAGCGGCTTGGTGTTTTCCCACGCCATCACCAGATTGTTCGGGCCCATTCGGTCCGAAACATCGTCTCGTCCAAGCGTCGCCGAAGTCGTCAGGCGCTTCGGCGTGCCTCCTTCAGCCGGAATGACGTAAACCTCGCGATTGCCATCGTATTCCGAACTATACGCGATCTGTTTTCCGTCCGGGGAGAACCGGGGAAAAGTTGTGTAACCCGGACCGCTGGTCAGTCGGCGCGCAACGCCGCCGTCTCTGGCAACGGTATAGAGTTCGCCCGCGTAACAAAAAACGATTTGCTGATCATCCGTGGTCGGAAAGCGCAGCAGGCGAGTGGTGTTGGGTAAATTCTGCGCCGATACGGATAAGATCGACAACAACGAGCAGACAAGTGACACAAAAAAAACAATTCGAGAGCGCATAGATTCAGGGTTGAAAAATGGAAGCAAGAGGCTGGTTACTCGGCTTGCCAAAGGCAATAGCCGATTCTTTGACACTCGCCATTGCAGAGCCCATACCACGTTTCATGAAAAATTCATAACTGGCTTGTACTGAGTCGTTAAAAATTATTGAGCTTCCGCCGCCTTCTATTGAGGCAATCCAAGTATGGGACTACACCGTCCCGATTTCGGGACGGCAACGGACGAAAAAGAAACCGGGGCTCGTAGTTGAAGAGTGCCAATGCGATGCACGAATCACCGCGGTTGAATTCAATTTAGATTGATGTGTTGAAAATCAAGCCTTGTCCGCGATGAACCGCATAGCTGTTTCCGTCAACCGAGGTAAAAACCGCCATTTACGTTGAGCACATGCCCGGTGATGTAGCTCGCCATCGGCGATGCGAGAAACAGCGCCGCCTCGACAATTTCCTTCGCGTCGCCAAGTCGCCCGAGCGGAATTTGCTTGATGAAACCTTGCGTAACCTCGTCAGGCATGCCTTTGCTCATCCCGATATCTATAAAACCGGGCGCGATCGCATTGACCGTAATGTTCTGCCGGGCGAATTCGCGAGCGGAGACTTTCGTCAGCGCAATAATGCCGGCTTTGCTGGAGGAATAATTTGCCTGACCGAAAAATCCCATCTGACCGCTGACTGACGCCAGATTAACGATCCGACCGCCATTGCGCAAAATTCCGCCCGCGGACTTGGTAACATTGAACGTCCCGACGAGGTTGACTCGCACAACGGCTTCAAATTCCTCCATCGACATTTTCTTGATCGTCCGGTCGTTAATGATCCCGGAGTTGTTTACCAGAATATCCAACCCATCGTGCCGGTCTTTAATCTGCCCCATCATTGCGTCGATTTGCGTCGGCTGCGTCACGTCGCATTCAATGATGAGCGGATCGTTCAGTTCGCCGGCGACGTTAACTGCATCGGCTTTATTCTCCCCCTTCGAGTCGAGAACGTAATTCACCACGCATTTTGCGCCGCGCGCCCCAAATGCTTTGATCATCTCCGCGCCGATGCCGCGCGAGCTTCCGGTGACGAGAACGACCTTTTCGCTGAAATTCAGATCAGACATGACAAAAGTAAAAAGTAGAAATTAGAAAGTAGAAAGTCCCAAATAGTCAGTGCATCCTGTTAGTCCAATGCCTTCGCCGATTCGAATTCTCACCGCCGTCCCCATTTGTGACGGGCACGATAGTGCAATCAACACAATCAATCTGGAATTCATCCGGCACGGGATCGAAGTGGTTTACCTCGGTTTTCATCGCTACGTCGGCGACATCGTTCGCGCCGCGATTCAGGAGGATGTCGCCGCGATCGGTATTTCGAGCTACAACGGCGGACACATCGAGTTTTTTGCCGAGGTCGTTCGGCAATTAAAGAAACGCAGGGCCAGTGACATAGCCGTATTTGGCGGTGGCGGCGGCACCATTACTCACGACGATGCGCGGGAGATGAAAGGCAAGGGCGTCGATCAAATCTTTTTCGCCGGCACATCGCTGAATGACATGGTTGATTATGTCAAAAAAAATTACGGCAAGCGGCATGTCGGACGGGCCGATTCAAATTCCGACCTGGCCCTTGCGCGCAAATTGACCGAAATCGAAGATGCGTTCGCGAATGGCAAGAGAAAACGCCGGACGCAAAACGCCCAACGTCAAGCGCCCAATCGAAGCAAAGTCGCGCGCGTGATCGGATTCACCGGTCCGGGAGGCGCTGGCAAAACGACTTTGATCGACGAATTGGTTCTGCGTTTTCTTCGCCACGACCGGCACTCGCGCGTCGCGATCTTATCGCACGACCCAAGCGTCATCGGCGAAGGCGCGCTGTTAGGCGACCGCGCGACCATGATCAATTCGCAGGATGATCGCGTATTCATGCGCAGTATGGCAACGCGCGGCCAATCGGGCGGTTTGTCGCCGGCCACCGAAAGTTGCCTCGCGTTGCTGGCGCAATCTGGATTCGATTACGTCATTATCGAGACGGTTGGCACCGGCCAGGAGGCGATGCCCTTTCGCAATCAGTTGGTCGACCAAACGATTTTAGTCATGAATCCCGACTACGGCGCCCGCCTGCAATTGCAGAAAATCGTCATGCTCGATGTCGCCGGCGTCGTGGTGGTGAATAAAACGGATCTTGAACGCGCAAAAGCGGCGCTATCCGAGATCGAACACCGATTGTCTCAGAACAAACGACATCAACAAATCGTCGCAACGGTGGCAAAACGTCATCGCGACCCTGGCGTGGATCAGTTGTTCGAGTTAATTACCAAAGATTCTGCGCGCGATCGTTGATTGCACAAAACAGAAGGCGAGGACAAAATGAGCAAACTTGGAGCAGTTGTTGAAGCGGTCGAGAAAAGAGAAAAGTTCGTGTCGGAACAAGTGCGGCGCGCGCGGTCTGATCAGCAATTTGCGCAGCAGGTAATCGATCGCTGGAGCCAGATCAAGTCGGAGATTCCAGTTTCGAAAACTCCGACTGGATTGCCATTGCCGCGCCTGGCATTACCCGAACTCGATGAGCCCGGAGAAATCGCGCGCTATTTATTCGGCGATGGTTTGCCGGGAGAATTTCCGTTTTTGAACGGTGCCTACCGAGAGATGTATCTCGAGCCGCTAGAAAACATTCATGAAGGAAGCGATAAAACATCTCCCAACGGCGCGAAGAAGAACGGTGCGCGTCCACCGGAAGAACCGACGCGTTTGTTTTCGGGTCTGATGCTGGCCGAAGACACGAACAAGCGTTTTCACTTTCTCAGCGCCCATCAACGATCGAAACGGTTGAGCACGGCGTTCGACGGCCCAACGCTTTACGGGATCGATTCAGATGCCGACGGCGTTTTTGGAAAAATCGGCGAAGGCGGGGTCGCGGTGGATACGGTCGAGGACATGGTGCGGCTCTACGACGGATTCGAGCTCGGCTCGTCCGATTTTTCGGCGTCGATGACCATCAGTGGTCCTGCGCCGATGATCATGGCAATGTACATTGCGGCGGCAAAACGCCGCTTCGGTGCGAAGGTTGTTCCGCACCTCCGCGGAACCATCCAGGCCGACATCTTCAAGGAAGTCCAGGCGCAGAACGAAACGATTTTCCCTATTGAAGCTTCGCTTCGTTTTCTATGCGACATGATCGAATGGACGACAATCAACATGCCGCGCTGGTATCCGATCTCGATCAGCGGTTATCATATCGGCGAGGCCGGGTCGACGCCGGTGCAGCAGGCGGCTTACACTCTTTCCAATGGGTTCGCTTATGCCGAAATGTTGTCGGCGCGCGGAGTGCCGGTCGATCAATTCGGCCCGCGACTTTCGTTCTTTCTCGATTGCGGACTGGACGTCGAATACATCGCGCTCGCGCGCGTTTCGCGAAAAATCTGGGCGATCGGCATGCGCGAAGTGTTTGGCGCAGGCCCACGCGCGCAAATGTTCAAGCTGCACACTCAAACCAGCGGCCGCTCGCTCATTGCGGCGGAGTTCAAAAATAATCTCACGCGAACAGCCGCCGAATTGATGCTGGCCTACATGAACGGCACCAACTCGTGCCATTCGAACAGCGCCGATGAACCGTTCACCACGCCGAGCGAAGAATGGATCCGGCTGGCGGCGCACGGCCAGGCTATCCTGCTGGAGGAGTCGGGAATCTTTAAACACACCATGAACATGTTGAGCGGCTCACCCGGGATGAAAGCGGTCGAACGCGCGGTGGAAAAAGCGATCCTGGATGAGTTTCGCGAGATCGAATCGTTGGGCGGCGTCATGGGCGCAGTTGAGAATCGTTATCAGCGGAGTCAGATCCAGAATGCCGCCCATCGCTACGAAGAGCAGATCTACGAGGGGAAACGGCCGATCATTGGTTTGAATCGATATCGCAATGGTTCGGATGAAATGCCCGAGATCGAGCTCGCCCGCACGCCGCGCGCGAAACAGAAATTGCAGGTCGATCGTTTGACGAAATTCAAGGCGAAAAATGCGGCCAAGGCCAAACGCGCCCTGGACAAGCTCGCATCAGTCGTTGAGACAGACCAAAACTGTTTCCCGGCTTTGCTCGAAGCGGCGGAGGTTTGTTCGTTAGGCCAGATTACCGGACGTCTTCAGGAAATCGTCGGACGTTTTCGACCGATGGTGTGATTATTTCTTCACCCGCGGCAAACGCATGTTCTGTTTGTAAAAGACCAGGCAGCGCGGATCGACGACACGGCTGGTTTTAAGCGACAGGATCACTCCGTCGCCCGAATGACTGATCGTTCCGGTCCCGGCATTTTTGAAGCTGTCTTCAAATGTAAATTCAATCGTGCCTTTTGACGTGACTTTGCCGGTTCCATCGGCTTCCGGCGCGGCGCCGTGGCCATCGTTGTAACCGGCGCTAAAAAAGATGGTCACGTTGTTTCCATTCTGTTCCAGGCTGAGTTCAAACACACCTTGGCCGTTAAGAAAATTCTTGTCTGCGTACTCACCGGTGAAATTCGGCGGTCCGGCGGCAATCGATGCTAGTGCCAGCGCCAAAGCCGCGAATCCCAAGGGTCGATTTTTCATCGGCCGGTTATATCAACGGGATGGACGGTGCGCACGAATTTCCTCATGCTCCCCGGCGCCATGGCCACCGTGCGAATAGACCCCGGAGCAAGTGCCCGTCATCGAACGGCGTGGCGGCTCCTGCCGTTTCTTTTTTTGCTTTACGTCGCGAACTATCTCGATCGCACCAACATCGCCTACGCCACGCTCGGAATGAAAGGCGATCTTGGCCTGACCGATTCGATCTTTGGCACCGCCAGCGGGATTTTTTTTATCGGCTATTTCGCACTTCAAATTCCGGGAGCGCTGCTGGTGGAACGTTGGAGCGCAAGAATGCTGCTGGGAATAACGCTCATAACGTGGGGCGGGCTTACGACCTTGACCGGTTTTGTGCAATCGCCGCTGCAACTGTACGGCGCACGTTTCCTGTTAGGCGCCGCCGAAGCGGGATTTTTTCCTGGCGTGATCGTTTTTCTTTCCCATTGGTTCATCTATCAGGACCGCGCCAAGGCGGTGGCGCGTTTCATGTGCGCCATCCCAATCGCGTACATGTTCGGTGGCCCGATTGCTGGAGCGATCCTTGGTTCTCATTGGCTTGGCCTCGCCGGTTGGCGCTGCCTCTTTTTGGTTGAAGGTGTTCCGGCGATCATTCTCGGAACAGCCTCGCTCTACCTTCTTCCCGATCGGCCTGACAATGTCCACTGGTTGAGCGCCGATGAACGCCACTGGTTGGTCGCGCGGCTGGACGAAGAACACGAAGCCAAGGCACACGTGCACCACCTCACGATCTGGCAGGCGCTTCGCCATCCTCCGGTGTTGATCCTGACAACCGGTTTATTCTTTTGTTACACAGGTGGCTACGCGTTTTCCTTCTGGATGCCAACCATGATTCAACGGCTCACCCACTGGACGACTCCTCACCAGATCGGCTGGATCGGTGCGATTCCGTTTGTCGCCGGCTTCATCGGCATGTTGTTGATGAGCTGGAGTTCAGATCGAATGCACGAACGCCGCTGGCATTTCGCAATTCCGCAACTGACCGCTGCCATCGGGCTCGGCTCATGGTTTTTTCTGCCGCGTTCCGACGCACTATTGCTCACGGCTTTCATTCTCGTCGGATTCGGCACCAACGCTTACTTTCCGGCATTTTGGGCAATGCCGTCGGCGTATCTTTCCCGCTCCGCCGCCGCCGCCGCCATCGGTTTCATCAATTGCATGGCCAGCATCGGCGGATTTGTTGGTCCAAAAATTATCGGCGAATTGAGTGAGCGGACCGGTTCTTTCGATTCCGGATTCATTTGCATGAGCGCATGCTGGACGATCGGGGTTATCCTGGTGTTGCTCTGCCCGCGCGAGAAAGCTGCGCCGCAAATCAGCGCTTGAGCGCCACTTCGAACGGCGCGCCCGTTTTGGCGCGGATCTCATCCACGGTAAGCGTTGATCCGGGATGCAATTCGGTTAGGACAAGTCCGCCGCCTTCCTTCACTTCGAATACGCACAGATCGGTAATTATCAGGTTGACCACTCCCAGCCCCGTGATCGGCAGTGTGCATTTTTTCAGAATCTTCGGGCTGCCGTCCTTGGAAGTGTGCTCCATCACTGCCACGACGCGTTTTACACCGGCAACCAGGTCCATTGCGCCGCCTGGTCCTTTGATCATTTTCCCGGGAATCATCCAGTTCGCGATATCGCCGCGATCAGTGACTTCGAACGCGCCGAGAATCGCGAGATCGATGTGACCGCCGCGAATCTGTCCGAACGAATCGGCGCTCGAGAAAAATGCCGACCCCGGCATGGTCGTGATGGTTTGCTTTCCCGCGTTGATCAAATCCGGATCTTCTTCGCCCGGCTTGGGAAATGGCCCGATGCCCAACAAACCATTCTCCGATTGGAGGGTGACGTGAATGCCAGACGGAATGTAATTGGCCACCAAGGTCGGAATGCCAATGCCAAGGTTCACGTAATATCCATCGCGTAATTCTTGCGCTGCGCGTTTCGCCATTAAATCGCGAACGGGCGATGAAGTTTTCTTGTTCGGATCTGCGCCTTGAACAGTGCGGAACTCAATCCGCTTTTCGTATTTTTCTCCCTGAATGATGCGATCGACAAAAATTCCCGGAGTATGAACCTGATCGGGATCGAGCTCGCCGATTTCGACCAGTTGTTCCACTTCGGCGACGCAAACTTTGCCGCAGGTCGCGATCATTGGGTTAAAATTCCGGGATGTTTCCCGATAAACAAGATTTCCGGACTTGTCGCCCTTCCATGCTTTGACAATCGACAGCTCGGCGGTGATTCCGGGTTCGAGTACGTATTCGGTGCCGTTGAAGACCTTTGTCTCTTTACCTTCGGTCAGTTTGGTGGCGAATCCGGTGCGCGTAAAAAATCCGGGAATGCCTGCGCCGCCGGCGCGCAATCTCTCGGCGAGCGTGCCTTGTGGAATGAGCTCAAGCTCAAGTTCACCGGCCAGGACCTGACGCTCAAATTCCTTGTTCTCGCCAACGTAGGAAGCCATGACTTTCTTTACCTGGCGTGCTGGCAGCAGAACTCCCATCCCGAATCCGTCCACGCCAGCGTTATTCCCGACGATGGTGAGACCTTTCACGCCGCTGTCGTGCAATGCGGCGATCAGGTTTTCCGGTATGCCACACAACCCGAATCCACCTGCGGCGATAGTCATGTTGTCGTGGAGCAGGCCGGCCAGCGCAGCCTTGGCGTCGGGATAGACTTTGTTCATCTGAAAAAGATTGTGCGCGTTTTTCAATTGCAGGGCAACCTTGCTGACGTGGTAGCGGCATTTGGGTCAAGCGCCGAACCTGATCAACAGGCGCCCCCACTGCGATCGCCACTACAACTGCTTGCCGATCCGATTTTCGTCGGCAGATTGGAAGTTCATTTTTTCCATGACCAGATCGCTCGCCCATCAACTCGCTGAATTTGCCTGCTCACTGAACTTTGAAGACCTCTCCAGAGAAGTCGTTCACGAAGTAAAACGGCGGGTAATCGATTCACTGGGTTGCGCGCTCGGCGCGTGGAATGAAGAACCGTGCGCGATCGCCCGATCTGTCGCATCCGAGTTTTCAGCAAAACACGGGTCGACCATCATTGGAACCGATCATCAGGCGCCGCCCGACTGGGCCGCCTTTGCCACCGGCTGCTGCATTCGTTATTTCGATTACAACGACACTTATTTGTCCAAGGAACCGGCCCATCCGAGCGACAATATTTCAGCCGCACTGGCGGTCGCTGAAAGTGTCGGCGCGACCGGCAAGGAATTGATCACTGCGATCGCGCTCGCGTATGAAGTGCAATGTCGGTTCTGCGATGCAGCGAGTATCCGCGCGCGCGGATGGGACCACGTGACCTATGGCGCTTTTTCCACTGCCCTGGCGGCCGCTCGCTTGATGAGACTTGATCCCGAAAAAACAAGGCACGCAGTGAATATTGCGGGCGTCTCCTGCGCGGCATTGCGACAGGCACGCGTGGGCGAACTTTCTCATTGGAAAGGTGTAGCTTTTGCCGATGCGGCGCGCCAAGGGGTCTACTCCGCATTGCTTGCCCGCGCCGGAATGACCGGGCCGGCACCGATTTTCGAAGGCCAGATGGGATTCGAAAAGGAACTGGGCGTCTCGTTAGGCAACGTTGGCGAGAAATTCGTGAAACGGCCGGATGCCAAAAGG
This sequence comes from Chthoniobacterales bacterium, assembly GCA_035622995.1. Lineage (GTDB taxonomy): Bacteria > Verrucomicrobiota > Verrucomicrobiia > Chthoniobacterales > UBA10450 > DASPUI01. The sequence continues at coordinate 1,393 of DASPUI010000115.1, read as the reverse complement.
CCGGAAGAGGGGACCGCCGCAATGATTTTGAAGACGAGCATCAAATACTGGCCGGCCGAATATCACAGCCAGAGTGCGATCGAGGCAGCGTTGTTTCTCCGGAATCAAATCGACGATGTGTCGCAGGTGAAAGCGATGACAATTGAAAGCCACGATGCATCGGTCGACATCATTGGAAGCGAGCCCGAAAAATGGAAACCGGAGACGCGCGAAACCGCCGATCACAGTTTGCCCTACATTACGTCGATTGCGTTGATCGATGGTGAGGTAACGGAAAAGCAATTTCAGCCGAAGCGATTCACCGATTCGAAGATCTGGCAATTTTTGGAGAACGTGAAAGTTGAGCGCAACGCCGAACTAAGCGCACTTTATCCAGGCGCTGTTGCAAATATCGTGCATCTCGATCTTGCCAATGGCAGCCGACTAACAAAGCGGGTCGATTACCCGCACGGCCATGCAAAAAATCCTCTCGAGGATTTTGAAGTGCAAAAGAAATTCTTATCGCTGGTCAAACCGACTTTCACTCAGGATCGCGCCGCCAAAATTATCGAACATGTTTGGAGTTTGGACCAACAGTGCAATGTGCATCAGTTGATGAAATTGGTGAGAGTGCAGTGATCATGAAAAAATCTGTGCGGGCGACGACCGTTTTGCGACAACTGATCGGAAAAGGCTGTGTCGCCATGCCGGGTGTACCGAACGCGGCCATGGCTCGGCAGGTTGAACGGGCAGGTTTCGCTGCGGTTTACGTCAGCGGCGCAGGAATGGCCAACATGACGGCCGGTTTGCCGGACATAGGACTTCTCGGGATGGAAGAAATTGTCAGGCTGGCCGGTTATGTTGCGAAGGCGGTCAAGATACCGGCGATTGTCGATGCCGACACGGGTTTCGGCGGAGCGGAAAATGTTGCGCGGACGATTCACGAACTCGAATCCGCGGGCCTGGCCGGTTGTCACATCGAGGACCAGCAGTTTCCAAAACGTTGCGGGCACGTTGCCGGAAAATCGATCGTCGATGTTGAAGAAATGATCGGTCGAATGGCGGCGGCAGCTGCCGCCCGCCGCGATCCAGATTTTTTGATAATCGCCCGGACCGACGCGCGCGCCGTCGAAGGCTTTGATCAGGCGATTGAGCGGGCCAAAAAATATCTCGAGGCGGGCGCCGATGCGATTTTTCCGGAAGCGTTGCAAACACGTGAAGAGTTCCGCGTTTTCGCAAAAAAGATCGACCGCCCGCTGCTCGCCAATATGACTGAATTTGGCAAGAGTCCGCTGCTCTCGCTCGCGGAACTAAGCGATCTTGGTTACCGGATGGTGATTTTTCCGCAGAGCGCCCTCCGCGTTTCGATGAAGGCCAGCGCGGAATTTTTTCGCGCGTTGAAGAAATCCGGCAC
>DASPUI010000114.1:0-11352 GCA_035622995.1 Chthoniobacterales bacterium | reverse complement strand
AGCTTGATCAACCCGCTTTGCAGCAACTCGCCGCGGGAATACCCCTGGCTAAGGGCCCATTTCAAAAATGCATCCCAACTGTCCGGTGCATAACCGAGTTGCCAGTTCTTCGCGATTTGCCGATCGATCCCGCGCTGTTTTAGATAATCGCGCGCCGGCGCGCCCGTTTCCTTTTTGAAGAGATTATCCTGGAACCATTCGGCGGCTTCCGCGTGCAAACGCAACAGATTTCGCCGTGCCTGATGTTGACGATCTTCGTCGGCAGAAGCGCGTTCTTCGACAATCGGAATCCCAACGCGCGCGGCAAGTTTGCGCACGGCTGCCGGAAAATCGACATGCTCGTATTCCATCACGAAGCGAAAGACGCTGCCGCCAACGCCGCAGCCAAAACAGTGAAACGTCTGCCGTTGCGGGCTGACATGAAACGAAGGGGTCTTTTCCTGATGAAACGGACAGAGCGCTTTGAAATTCGCGCCTGCCCGCTTGAGTGGAAAATAGGAGCCGATGACTTCGACCACATCATTTGCGGCGGCGATCTGCTCGATGGTCTCGGTTGGGATCACGTTTTTACTCGTTCGCTCTCGGAAGGCGTGTCAAAGTTACGCAACGCGGCACGGCTTTCCAAATTATGAAAACGACATGGTTGATCTTGTTCGCGGCCTGCTGTCTCGCGCAAGCGCAGAGCGTTGCAGGTCGCGAAGTCATTCACAATGGCGACATCGTGGTGGTTCCGCTTCGCGATGAAATTTCGCCTTCGCTTTTAATGTTTCTCCGGCGCGCGGAAAAGGAAGCGGAGCGAAATGGCGCGTCGGCAATTATTTTTGAAATGAATACCTACGGCGGCCGGCTCGACTCGGCCGAAGAAATCGCAGCGGTTCTAAACCACGCGACCATTCCGACCTACACCTTCATCAATACAAATGCCGGATCGGCTGGTTCACTCATCGCAATAGCCACCCGGCATATTTACATGGCGCCGGTGAGCGCGATTGGCGCTGCGGCGCCGGTTCTGGCGACCGGTGAAGATCTTCCGGCAACCGAGCGCGAAAAGACGATTTCCTATTGGACGGCGCTGCTCCGCAGTTCCGCCACTAAAAACGGGCACAATCCCGATATTGGCGAAGCGTTCATGAACAAGGACAAGGAAATCAAGATTGGCGATCGCGTGATTCATCCAAAGGGATCAGTGCTGACCTTGAGCGCGCAGGAAGCGACTGAAAAAATTAACGGCAAACCGCTGCTCGCCGACGGGATTGCCGATTCCGTTGCCGATCTCGTTCAAAAAGCTGGCTTGAAGGGCAAGACGGTGCAGCTCGATCCGACCGGCTTCGAACAACTTGCTTTTTGGATCACGGCGCTCGCACCGCTGCTGCTGCTCGGGGGAATTATCGGAGCTTACCTCGAGTTTAAAATTCCAGGCGCGATGTTGCCCGGTGTCGTGGCAGCGATCTGTTTCGCGCTGTTTTTTCTCGGCCACTATCTTGCCGGTTTGGCTGGGTGGGAGGTTTTCGCGCTTTTTGTCCTAGGTTTGGTTCTGGTCATTGTCGAAATTTTATTCTTCGCGCACTCCACCATTGTCTTCGGAGTTGTCGGCGTCTTCCTGATTCTGGCTTCATTGCTCTGGGCAATGGTCGATCGTTATCCCGGAGAGACATTTTTTCCAAGCGGCCGTTCCCTTGCCCTTCCGTTCTTGAATCTTTTTCTCGCGCTCATCGCCGCTGGCATCGTGATCAGTTTGCTTGCCCGTTACCTGCCGCGCACCAGCATTTATCGCCGATTCGCGCTGATTGCTTCCAATCCGCCGGGGCCGTCGCTGGCTGGCGTTCCACGGGAGTTTGCCACTGCGCTCGCGCTCAGCCCCGGGATGCGCGGCGTTGCATTGTCGATTTTACGGCCGAGCGGCAAGGCGCAGTTCGCCGATCACGTCGTCGATGTCGTCACGCAAGGGGAATTCATTCCGCCCAAGACGCCGATTACCGTGGTCCAAACAGATGGCATGCGGGTGATCGTCAAATCTGCCTGACGAGCGGAAGTTCAGTCAGCCGCCGGCGACAACGCGAATCAATTCAACACGATCATTTTCCGTGAGCGACCGCTGCCGCCATTCGTGACGGTGTAATGCAACGCCATTGTGCTCAATCAAGATGGTTTGCGGCGAAAGCTGTAGGCGCTCAACCAGTTCGGCCATCGTTTTTGCGCCCTGCGCGTCTGCTTTCTCGCCATTGAGCATGATGGTCATGCGCACAGGACCTGATCCCAGTCTTTCCAAACAGGGTCGAGCCCGAGGTGGCGAAGAACGGTCGCTATTTCGGCAGGGGACCGCTCATCACTTATTTCGAATTGTCCGGTAGCCAACTGATCTGTGCCGTTCTGAAATTCTGGCGCAATGATCCGGCCGCGCACCGTCTGTTGCAGATGTCCAGCCCCTTGTTGGGTATAACCGCCAGGCTCCGTATGGCTGCCGGCGCTCATCATGGTTACGCCTAACGACATCAACGCGTCGCGCAGGGATGCTTTTTCTCGCGTGCTCAATACAATCCCAACCTGCGGGAACGTAATGCGCAACGCACAAATCAGTTGCGCCAACTCGCGATCGGTCATGCTAAAAAGCGGACGGAACCCGCCCGCCGCAGGGCGCAATCTCGGCAGGCTCACGCTGATTTGGGCCTGCCAGCAGTGTTTGAAAAGATATTCAAGGTGGGCCGCGAGCGCGACCGCTTCGTCCTGCCAGCGCCATAAGCCAAAGAGTGCACCGATTCCCAGTCGCCGAAATCCCGCGGCGTACCCACGTTCGGCACAGTCGAGTCGAAAATTAAAATCGCGCTTCGGTCCGGCGGTATGCAACTCCGCATACGCACTCCGATTGTAAGTTTCTTGATAAACGGTCAGTCCATCGGCCCCGGCACTGACGATTGGACGGTAATCTGCCGTTTCTAACGGCGCGACCTCGATGGCAATCGATGAAAAATCGTTTGCCAGCGCGCGAACACATTGGGCCAGGTAATCACTGCTAACGAATTTTGGATGTTCGCCTGCGACGAGGAGTACCTGACGAAACCCACCCCGCGAAAGATGGCGCGCTTCCGTCACGACTTCTTCCAGGCTGAGAGTGACCCGCAGGATCGGATTGTCCCGGGAGAAACCGCAATAGCTGCAATTGTTGATGCACTCGTTCGAGAGATAGAGTGGCGCGAACAGCCGCATGGTTCGACCGAAATTTTGCAACGTCAGCCTCCGCGACGTTTGCGCCATCGACTCGAGATCGATATCGGACTTCGGAGCGATCAGCTCCGAGAACCGTTGCACGAGCGACGATTTTCGGAATTGCAGGTTATCCAGCGTTTCTGCAAACGACATCACGTTAATTTCACGCGTCTGGCACGGTTGGCAAACCACCAAGCAAAAACGCCGGAACGCGTGGACCGCGCTCCGGCGTTTTGAGATTAAGTTATCGATCCTAAATTAGAACGCGAAATTGATTCCGGTCCGGGCCATTCCGAAATTGTTATGCGGCCCATCGACCACGTTCCAGCTGAAATCCGCGATCCACCCAATATGGGGAGTAATGCGAACTTCCACACCACCGCCGAACTGTCCCATGCCGCGAGTTTCATCGTCATGAGTGACGGTTTCAGTGAACGGCGTGCCGGGACCCCCAGTCGGTGGAATGAAGATACCGCGAATCGGACGCTCGTTTTCACCGCCGAAAATTCCGCCGCCGCCAGCCCACACGTAGGGCGAAAAGCGCGTGCACGGAATCGGATAGCGCAGGGTCAAAGTCCCGAGCACACCGCCAACGGCATGATGCTCGGTATCACGATCAAACTCTCCATCACCGAAATCGGTGAAATCATAGTGTTTTTCATGCGCGTCCAGGCCGAAACCTTCAATTCCAACGCCGAAATAGCGATGGAAGAAATATTTCGCATCAACACCGCCGCCCCAGGCGTGGTCTCCACCGAGAAAACGATCGTATTTACCCGGGCTCTCATCAAAGAGCGGTACGGCGAACATATCACCAATACTTTCCCGGTTGTTGTCTGTGCTGGTAAACGCGTACGCGCCCCAGATACTAACGTTCCATTCGTTATCGGCATACCATTCCGGACAAGGCGGTGGAGCAGCAGTCTGCTTCATTTCTTTACCAGAATAGCTCTCCGTTCCTGCGTAGGCGGCTGAAGCCAACGCACCCATTGCCAATATGGCTAAGATTAACTTTTTCATACTGTTTCCTTGCCGGTTACCTAATCCCCTTTGTCGGCGGGTCAACTGAAAATCGATTTTTTTCGACCGACATCGCGCGCGACTGCGCCCGACATCTTCATCGGTTCAATTACCTATCGACTTCAAGCCTTTAACTCGGCGTTGGTATTGGCGTCAGTAATCACAAATTTCTCGTGATGATACGTTGGGTCGCCACGAAACATCAGGCGTCCTGCGTAACGCCGCTCGAGATCAATCAGCAGCTCTTCATCCTCTTCCTTCAAGCGCTTGAGCACATCAGGATTTAAGATGACGCGAAAATCATGAACGGTGTCCTGATATTTGCGCATGACGGTATTGAGAGTGCGGTGCAACTCCACACTGGTGGTCATCGACGTTTTAACCACGCCGCGTCCGCCACAGTACGGGCAATTTTCGTAAATCGTGTCGCTTAAGCTCTCCTGTGCTCGCTGCCGCGTCATCTCCATCAGACCGAGCTGCGAAATCGGCAGGACATGAGTTTTTGCCTTATCGCGTTTGAGCCGCTCTCTCATCAATGTGTAGACCATTTGCTGATCTTTGCGGCTCTTCATGTCGATGAAATCGCCAATGATCAGTCCGCCGATGTTGCGCAAACGAAGTTGACGCGCGATTTCGTCAGCCGCTTCCAAATTTGTCTGGAGAATCGTCTTTTCAACGTCACGTCCGCCTTTGTTGCGACCGGTATTCACGTCGATCGCAACCAATGCTTCGGTCTCGTCGATTACAATGTAGCCGCCGCATTTGAGCCAAACCTGCCGATGAAATGCGTCATCGATCTGTTTTTGGATGCCGAGCGCTTCGAAAACCGGCGTTGCGCCGTCGTAAAGCTTCAACCGATTGCGTGAGCGTCGTGAAATGGTTCCAACCAGCGCGTTCATTCGTGCAATCGCCTCCTGATCGTCGCAAACCACCTCGTCGATTTCTTCGGTCAGAAAATCGCGCACGGTCCGCTCGATCAGGTCCGGCTCTTCGAAAACTCGATAAGGAGCGGGTTGAGTGCGGATCAACTCCTCAACCTTCGCCCACTGCTCGAGCAAGAATCGCAGATCGCGTACGAAATATCGGGCGCGCTGGCCTTCGCCAACGGTGCGAATGATCACGCCAATTCCATCCGGAATATCGAGCTGCTGCAGAATCTTCCGAAGTCGAGCACGCTCCTTCGGATCTTCGATCTTTCGTGAAATACCGCTGCGATCGCTAAACGGCATCAAAACGAGATAACGGCCAGCAAAACTTAAATTGGTGGTAACGCGCGGTCCTTTTGTGCCGATCGGGCCCTTTGTTACCTGAACAATTACGTCTGAGCCGACTGGATAAATGTTTGGGATATCCTTTGCCGTGATCCGTTTCCGCTGTTTCTTCGAGGGCCGATCGATTTCCTCAATGCCGCTGTCGAGGGCTGCGGGCAACGCATCCCAAAAATGAAGAAACGCGTTTTTCTCGAAGCCGATGTCGACGAACATCGCCTTCAGGCCCATCTCAATGTTCTTGACGCGTCCCTTGTAGACGCTTCCGACGATATTGCTGGAGTCGCTTCGCTCGACGCTATATTCTTCCAGTCGTCCGTTCTCGAGCAACGCCACGCGCCGCTCGAGTTTTTCTACGCTTAAAACCAGCTTGTTGCCGGTCTTGCGTGAAGAAAGACCGAGAAATTTTCTTACTTTGTCTAACATAAATTTTCAGGGTTTGAATATCCAAACAATCGGACAAGTGGCTCATCTCGACGGTTTTTAGGTTAAAGTTCATCGCGGGGAACGACGCGGCGCCGGAGTTGGTTGCGGAGGCTGATGTCTTGCCCCGAAAAGACGCTCGAAAAAGCTTGGCTGACGTTGGGGCGGCGCCACTGGCATTGCCCGAGGTGCACGAATACGGTTTGCGACTCTGCCCTGGGCATCCGCCTCGGGCTCAACATCGGGCTCCCCGCCAGCCCTCGCCATCTGCACGTCGGCACTGGAATCAGCTGCGCCTTCCTCATCGTCGCCGCTCAAGTTTCCGCCCGTGTAACTCACCAACTTGATAGACTGAAATGGATTCGGATGGTGCGCCGGCGGCATCCAAGCGACCTGCATGTCAAAGTTGCCTTCGTCCATTGCGAGTGTGCGCTCCAGAATTCGGCTCGCAATCGGACCCGCGGTCTCGCCCCCATGACCGCCATTTTCGCCAACTTGCACCATCACCACCACCACATACTTGGGGTGATCGTAAGGCGCAAAACAGGCAAGCCATCCGACGTTGTCCTTATGCCCGCGATCGGCTGCCTGCGCGGTACCGGTTTTTCCGGCAACCTCTACATTTTTAAGCCGAGCGCGGCCGCCGGTGCCACCATCCTCATTCACGACTTTCCAAAATCCTTTGCGCACGAGTTCGATTTGGTCGGACGAAAGCTCGTTGCGTAAATCCGAGCGGATGCGCGGCGACTGAGAAACGACCGGCTTACCGCGTTCGTTGAGAACGGGAGAGCCATCTTGATTTAATACTTTGTCAACCAGACGCGGATAATAACAAGTTCCGCCATTCGCGATCATCGCGTACCCCATCGCCAGCTGGAGCGGCGAAACCAGAGTGTAGCCCTGGCCGATTGAAACGTTGGCGGTTTGCGCGGACGACCAGCGTTCCTGCGGATGATGAATTTGCATCCACTCCGGACCAGGCATGTTTCCCGCCTGTTCACCGGTTAGGCCAATTCCGGATTCTTCACCAAAGCCAAGCATTTTTCCGACGGTGTCAATCGATTCGATACCGGCGGCATTACCGTACTGGTAGAAAAATGCGTCACACGAGACTTTGATGGCGTCGGTCAGTCCGAGTGTTCCGTGAACGCCTTTCCCGGCAATCCAGCACTTGAAATAATGGTCCCCATAAGTGACTCCGCCTGAGCAGTTGAACTTGGCGTTCGCCATGTTCTTTCGCAGTCCGGCCAGTGATGTGACCAATTTGAATGTCGATCCAGGCGGCAACGCGCTGATCGCACGATTGACCAGCGGATCGGTCTCGTCTTTTTGCAATGCTTTCCAATCTTTTGCTTTGATGCTTGGAATGAAAGTGTTCGGATCGAACGACGGCACCGATGCCATGGCAAGGACATTGCCGTTGTTTGGATCGACCACCACCGCGGCGCCACGACCAACCGCGCGCAGCGCTTCGTCCGCCACCGCCTGAATCCGCGCGTCGATAGTCAGAAAAACATTCGCGCCTTGCTTCGGCGGATCTTCCCGAAGCACGCCATCGATCACGCCCTTTGCATTGCGTCGCAAATAGCGGACGCCCGGCGTGCCGCGGAGATATTCGTCCATCGCCTGTTCAATGTCCGATTTCCCTTCCACGTCGCCCTGATAAAAAGTGTACTTGCGCGCTTCCTCCGGGTTTGGCTCATCTGGAGCGCCGACATAACCCAGAATGTGCGATGCAAGCGCACCGTACACATACGAGCGCACCGGTTTAATTGCGATGTCCACACCCGGCAGCCCAACATCGTGCTCGGAGAATTTTGCCATCGTCGGGAAATCGATGTCCTTGATGTAGGAATACGGCACCTCGGTGTCGTTTCGGTAATGCCGTTGCAGCTGGCCCGCGTTGTAGTCGCGCGCAAGATCAAGATCGTTCAACCGCGGCACGATCCCGTTGTTCACGATTTTGATGATGTCGGGCTCCTTCACGTCTTTCGGCATGCCGTTGATGATGGCGCGATGTTCGGTCGATGGCGGCGAACCGAAGCGTTCGCGATAGCCCTTCACCATTTCCGGCAAATAAAAATCGACTTCGTAGCTGGCGCGGTTTTGAACCAGCGTGAGACCGTTGCGATCCTTGATTTCTCCGCGCACCGAAGGAATTCGGACCGTCGCCTGCGAACTTCCCCGAATTTGCTTCGTCCATTCTTCGCCATGCGCGACTTGGATCCACCACAACCGCAGCCCGAGCGCACCCATTCCAAGCAATATCAACAGCCCAAGAAACTGGATCCGCAAACGCGGACTGAGCCGGCGCCGATTCATTCGATCCGTCCTTCCGGCAGATAAGGATAACGAGTGACGCGCGCGATCCAGTGCAGGATCCAGAAGATCAGCGGCGCCATCAACATCGCGATCAGTCCCGGCCCGCCGATCTGCCACCAGACTTCGTTTGAAAAGAAAATCGAGCCGCGCCGGAATGTAATCATTAAATATTGCGCCAAAACAATTGCGGAAGTGCAGATGCCGCTCAAAATGCAATGCACTTCCCAGCGGCCGCGGATGAAGAGTGGCCTCAAGCCATGCATAATTCCCGCCAGTACTGCGTAAAGAAGTATCGACCATCCCATCGAGATTTCAACTTTGCCACCGATTACCTGGACGGTCAGCACATCGAGTAAAATGCCAGCGAACAAGGCCAAAGCGAGCATCAGCGGAAATGGCAGGGCCATTGCGCCATAAAAAACAATCACCGGGACGATGTAGACGTGTGCGTTGTACATCCAATCAAGCGTCGGAATAAAAAATTCCGCCATCTGCGCAATCAGAACGAACACGAGCAAAATAAAAAAGAAAATCATTTTCGTCCGGTCACCACAAAGACATCTTCCAGGTGCGACATGTCCACTCCCGGCGTAAGTTTCGCTTGTCCATCAAGCTCGCGGACGCGAAAACTCTTCACCGTTCCGATCAGCAAACCGGATGGAAAAACTCCGCCGACTCCCGAAGTGTAAACTTTTGGTCCGGGCTGAAGGTTGGCCTGTTTGCTGAGAAAATTCAGATCCAGCATCGGCGTCAAACCGCTGGCAACGCGCTCGCCAGATGTGATTCCCTGCTCGCGTGTGCCTTCGACCGTGGCAGCGACCTTGCAATTTTCATCCGTTGTTAAAAGCACGACTGCAATAGAAGCGCTCACGGTCGTCGTTTTTCCGACCAAGCCTTCATCAGTCACCACTGGCATGTCGGTGTCGATCTTATCTTCCTTGCCACGATTAATCGTGATGGTGTGCCACCAGGTGGATGAATCCCGCGCGATCACTTCAGCCGGCACCAGTTTAAAAACCGAACGCTCCTTGTACTGCAGCGCGTGCCGCAAACGATTCACTTCCCGCTCGACGTCCCGCAACGCCTGGTTGGTCGCGCGCAACTGGCGATTCTCGACCTGCAACTCCGAATTCTCGCGCTCCAACTCCTCGAGCGATTTCAATTGCGTGCGAACGGAAGTAATCTGTTTCTGCAAACCGGAACCGGTCGTGAAAAGCGGCGCCAGCCATTGGTAAACCGTCGATTGGAACTTACGTGTGGTTTCACTTCCGAAGCTAAGAAAATAGCCAAGAATCGCTCCGAAGATGAGCAACGCGATAATGCTCGTGCGGCTCATTTAATTGCAGATTTCCGGGTGAAGACCGCAGATTGACCGGCCAGCAGCGACCTGGCTGTGCCGCCAGCGACCTGCAAATTGAAATCTACACTCTGAAGTGGACTCAGCGCCACTGCCGATCAGCCGCGGCCACTTGACGCAAAAATTTAAGTTCATTGAGGCATTTGCCTGTTCCTTCGGCCACCGCACTCAGCGGATCTTCCGCCACATGGACAGGCAAACCAGTCTCCTCGCTCAAAAGTTTATCGAACCCGCGCAGCAATGCACCGCCGCCCGCCAGCACCAAACCGCGATCCACCAAATCGGCCGACAATTCCGGCGGACAACGTTCGAGCGTAATTCGCACCGAATCGACGATGGTCGAGATCGGTTCGAGCAACGCTTCGCGTACTTCCTGTGACGTGATCATGAGTGTCTTGGGCAGACCAGCAACCAGATCGCGGCCTTTTACTTCTACGCTCGTCTCCTTTTCACTCGGATACGCCGAGCCGATTTTGATTTTAATTTCTTCCGCTGTGCGTTCGCCCACCATCAGGTTGTAGGCGCGCTTCATGTACTGCACGATCGCTTCGTCTAACTCATCGCCCGCAACGCGCACGCTGCGACTGAACACAATTCCGGAAAGTGAAATCAATGCGACCTCGGTCGTGCCGCCGCCAATATCGATGATCATGTTGCCGGCCGGGTCCTGGACTGGCAAACCAACCCCGATCGCCGCTGCCATTGGTTCTTCGATCAAATAAACCTCGCGTGCGCCGGCATGCGTGGCCGACTCGCGGACCGCCCGCTTTTCAACTTCCGTGATTCCGGATGGAACTGCGATCACAACCCTGGGCCGCGCTCGCACCCGGCGATTGTGCACTTTGGAAATGAAATGGCGCAGCATCGCCTCGGTGACTTCGAAGTCCGCAATCACTCCGTCCTTCAACGGACGGACGGCCACAATGTTCGATGGCGTCCGGCCGAGCATTCGTTTCGCCTCGTCGCCGACCGCGAGCACCTTATTGGTGCCGGCCTGCACGGCCACGACCGACGGTTCTCGCAGGACGATGCCTTGGTCCTTGACGTAAACAAGAGTATTAGCGGTGCCGAGATCGATGCCGATGTCGCTCGAGAGCCAGCCGAAAAGTCCGTTGAACATGAATTAGATTTCGCCCAGCCCGTCGCCGCGGTTGATTGTCGATCTTCGCTGCCTCAACCGGCTGAACCGCGGTAACATGAAACAGAGCCTCGCATCGTCAAGCCCATATTATATATAGAGCCATGCCCAAAGTCCTGGTCGCACCGTCCATTCTGGCCGCCGATTTCGCCCACCTGGCCGAAGAAGTCCGAAAAGTCGAGCAGGCCGGCGCTGATTGGATCCATTGCGACATCATGGATGGCCATTTCGTGGATAACATCTCGTTCGGTCCGGCGATCGTTAAATTCGTCCGCGGCCTAACCGCACTGCCGCTCGATGTTCATTTGATGATCGAACATGCCGATCATTATGTGCCGCGCTTCGTCGATGCCGGCGCAAACTCGATCACTGTTCACGTTGAATCTGAATCCAAACATGATGTCGAAAACACATTGCAACAAATTCGGGATGCGCGCTGCCGAGTCGGTCTCACGCTCAATCCGGCGACGCCATTCCCGGACGTGGAAACGTTTCTAGACAAAGTCGACATGCTCCTCGTCATGACGGTCCACCCCGGGTTCGGCGGCCAATCGTTCCGCCGCGATCAAATGGATAAAGTGAGACGCGCCGCCGAATGGAACGAATCGCGCAATCGCAAG